>JALUBE010000001.1 GCA_027045065.1 Desulfurellales bacterium
TTTCCTCTTTCTAATAGGTGGAATACTTTGGCATATACTAAACCTCAAAGGATTCTTTTGGTTTTTTACCATTGGCTTAATTGTATTTGCCGGCAGTAACTTTGCATATTACTTTTCTGTATTGGTCAAAGGCATTCAAAAAATTGATGGTGAGCTAAAGAAACTGTTAGAGGAAGAAAGAATAGACTTACAAAAGGAAATTAAAGCACCCCTTTTACCCTTTCTGTCCGCTTTTCTGAAAAAGTTTAATGGCATGTTATCAGATATGTTTAAAAAGCTTTTGACCTCTGCGGGTAAAGCCAGCGTATTTAATGCAAAGTTCAATTTTGAACTCCAAAAAACAATAGAAGCAGTAAATAAAAACATGAAAAGTTTTGATGAAATCAATACAACTATGCAGGATGCATCAAAAGCTGTATCAGATATAACGGAAAACATAGAAGAATTCAACACATTCATGGAGACTGTTGATGAAACTGCGAAGCATGCTTTAGAGGTAATATCAGCTGTTGGCGATAACATTAAAAAGAATGTAGAGATGATGAGACACTCAAAAGAACTCATAGAAGAATTAAATAACAACCTATCCAATATCACAAATATCGTGGGTGTTATCAACGACATAGCAGATCAAACAAATCTACTTGCCCTAAATGCAGCCATTGAGGCAGCACGTGCTGGGGAGGCTGGCAGAGGTTTCGCTGTGGTTGCCGATGAAGTGAGAAAATTAGCAGAAAAAACCCAAAATAATGCCTCAGAAATAAAAGAAATGATCGACACTGTTAGTGAAAACGCCTCGAAACTAATAGACCAAAATCTAAAAATAGCCGAAAGAATTGAGAACAGTGGAGAAAAATCCAAAGAGTTGATCAATAGCTTTAAGAACGTTGTTGAAAACATAGATGAAGCTAAAGCCATGTTAAACAATATTATTGCAGCTGTGGAAGAACAATCAGCATCAATAGAGGAAGTAACTAAAACTGTTACAGACGTAGTAGAGTCAACAAGAGTCACTGTAGACAGACTAAACGCAGTTTCAAAGGAAAGCGTAGACCTATCGGATATAGCAGATATTACATTTTCAGTCATAAAGAAGATCAAGATAGATCATGAGTTTGAAAACGTGTTTAAAACCATAACACAGGCGAAGCAGGAAATTGAAAAGGTATTCGAAGAGGGTCTGAAGAACGGAACAATAACATCGGCTGATGTATGGGATAGAAACTACATACCCGTACCCAACACAAATCCCCAAAAATACAAAACACGATTTACGGATTTTGTTAAAAAGTACATACAACCCATCGAGGATAAATACCTATCCATGAATCCAAAGTTCAAGTTCGTTGCGCTTGTGGACAACAACGGTTACCTACCGGCCCACAACTCCATATACGACAAACCCTTAACTGGTGATTACGAAAAAGACCTTGTGGGTAACAGATCCATGAGAATATTCAACGATCCAACAGGGTTAGCAGCCGCAAGAAATACAGAATCTATACTCATACAAACGTATATGAGGGATACGGGTAACGCCATGTACGATGTTTCCGTGCCTGTATACGTGGAAGGAAAACACTGGGGAGCTGTTAGAATAGGAATGACACCGTAGAATGAATAAAAACTTGACGAATAATTTTTATTTTATAAACTTTCAGCCATGAACAAGGTAAAGGAACTGTATGACAACCTGGCAAACATAGACGATTTGCCAGCCTTCCCTGCTATAGCGTTTGAGATCATAAGGCTAACACGTGATCCAAACACTACGTCGAGGAATTTGGAGGAAGTCATAAAGAGGGATCCAAACCTTGTAACACAGATATTAAAGTTTGCAAACTCGTCATTGTACGGATTATCTCGCGAAGTCACATCCCTGAACCACGCCATAAATCTCTTGGGTTTTGTGCAGGTTGAAAACATCGTGATGATATCAGTTATTCTATCAAGCGTAAAAAAACTTCCACTTCATAAGAACTTCAATAGAGATAAATTCTTAGAACACTCCTTCGGTTGCGGTGTAACGGCAAAGATCATATCCAATATCCTGAATTTCAACTTCAGCTCGGCCGAATTCAGCAGTGGCGTTATACACGACATAGGCAAGGTATTGTTAGATCTTTATGCACCTGATTGTCTTGACGAAATATTGGACAATGCCTACAAGAAAGGGTTGTCTTTTATAGACTCCGAAATGGAGCTCTACGGCATTAACCACTGTCAGTTGGGGGCAAAGCTACTATCAATCTGGGGGTTGCCCGAAGAGGTAATAGACGTTGTTGAAAACCATCACTCACCTGAGAAGGCAAATAATAAACTCTTGGCATCTGTGGTCCACGTTGCGGATCTTTTGACATACTCAGAAGGCATAGGTTTTGGTGGAAACTACGCTAAATTCACATTGGAAGAGGATATTGGATGGCAGATAATCATTGAAGAGGCAAAATTAAAAGAGGAATTTGACTTGGCGTACTTCACGTTCAAGCTTTACGAAGATATAGAGAATGCGAAACAACTATACTTTGAGGGGTCATAAACAGTGTCAGATAGGA
>JALUBE010000002.1 GCA_027045065.1 Desulfurellales bacterium
TAGGGATATTGCAAGAGAACTAAATAAAGAAGTTGAGTTGATTATTGAGGGTGCAGAGACGGAGCTTGATAAAAGCGTTGTTGAGGAAATCAATGACCCGCTTGTCCATATAGTTAGGAATGCTATAGATCATGGAATTGAGCCACCTGAGGAAAGGGTGAAGTTGGGCAAACCCTCGAAAGGTAGGATAGTTTTGTCGGCCTACCATGAGGGTAACTACATAGTCATAGAGGCGGCGGACGATGGTAGGGGTATGGATCCCGAAAAGCTTAAGCAGAAGGCTTTGGAGAAGGGTTTGATAACTGAAACTGAAGCAAGGCAGATGAGTAAAGAAGAAGCTTATGCTTTGATTTTTAAGCCTGGTTTCTCTACGGCGGAGAAGGTAACAAACCTCTCGGGTCGTGGTGTGGGCATGGACGTTGTCAAGACAAATGTTGAGAAACTCAACGGTATTATTGAGATAAAATCAGAGATCGGCAAGGGAACGAAAGTAATTTTAAAGATTCCTCTAACACTCGCCATCATACAGGCGTTGCTTGTGAAAGTTACAAAAGAGTACTATGCAATACCGCTTGTGAGTGTTGTTGAGACGGTTAGGATCACAAAGGATGATATAGACAAGGTTGAAAACAAAGATGTCTTGAGGTTAAGAGAAAACATTATACCGCTTGTTTATTTGGGCGATACACTTGGTATAGGAAAGAATAAGAAAACGTTGGATGGGAAAGAGATATATGTCGTTGTTGTTGCCATAGCTGAGAAGAAAATCGGTCTTGTTGTGGATGAACTCATTGGAAGGGAAGAGATCGTTATCAAGTCGTTGGGCAACTATCTAACGAATATAAAAGGCATCTCTGGTGCCACGATAATGGGCGATGGTTCTGTTACACTGATATTGGATGTGGCAAACGTTGTAAATGAGGCTGCTATAATTTCAGCCAACATTGAAGATCATTTAATTGAAAGTTACCACAAAGACAAACCGGTTGCTTTGATTGCAAGCAGAGAGCTTAAAGCTAAGAATGACCTTGTGAACTACTTGGAAGAGAAGGGTTATAAAGTGATATATGCACATACAGATAAAGAAGCATTGGATCTTGCATGTGAACATATAGCGGACGTGGTGTTTATCGATCTTTCCATATATATCAACGATGGATACAATTTAGCCAAATCGTTGCGTAGCATGCCGGCATATAAGTCCACTCCGATGATAGCTATATCCACAGATGGAACGTATGATAAGGAGAAATTAAAAGAATCGAGATTCAGCAAGTTGTTGTTTGTTCCACTTGAGAAGGATGAGGTTTACGCGGCCATTGAGGAATCTACCAAAAGAAATATATTGGTAGCTTAAAAGGAGGAGTAAATGAACGGGAGAGATGTGGACCTTTTTGATAAAAGCTTAGCCCTTAATGAAGAGGTTGAGGAAGAGCTGGCAAAGAAGAATAAAAAAACAGACACTATAATAATGAAAGATGAGTATGAACAGGTTGTTGGTTTTATCTTGAATAAAGAACTTTACGGTATTGATATCTTAGATGTTGAAGAGATCATAAAGCCAGTTGATTATACTTACGTTCCAAACACCAAGCCCTTTGTGATGGGTGTTATAAACTTGAGGGGAAAAGTCATACCCGTTGTGGATTTGCGTGTAAGGTTTGGATTTCAACCAAAACCCATCAATGCCGATAGCAGAATTATAATAATTGCTCACAATGAATACAACGTGGGTTATTTGGTTGATAAGATTGAAAAAGTTTATTACGTTGAAAAGAAGGCTATAGAACCAACGCCGCCAAATATACCGCAGAATATAGAGAAGTACGTTAAAGGTGTTGGGAAGATGCCCAAGAAGATCATAACACTTTTGAATGTTGAGGAGCTGTTGAAAGAAGGCGGAAGTTTGATCCAAAAAACAGGAAGTGCTATGGAGGTTGTAGAAAATGGCTGAGAAAACCGCTGAAGATAGAATTGATATACTGCAGGTTGGCACAAACCAAATGGAGCTCGTTGATTTCAGAATGTATGAGCTCCGCGAGGACGGTAAGATTTACGAGGGTATTTATGGTATAAACATAGCAAAGGTAAAGGAGATAATCAAGTATCCGAACTTGATCAAAATACCGTCCAAAGATTCGTTGATAGAGGGTATTTATAACTTGAGGGGTGAGGTTATACCCATCGTAAGTTTGGCCAAGTGGCTGGGCATTAACGAGCCGCCAGACATAAAGACAAAGAAGGTGATAATTACAATCTTTAACAACATAACGGTTGGTTTTATAGTTCATGATGCAAAACGCATAAGGAGGATCTCTTGGCGATTTGTCAAGCCACCGAGCGAGGTCTTGAGGCATCAATACGGCAACAAGATTGTAGGCACAATAAATTTGGACGAAGAACATGTAATGATTATACTTGACTTTGAGAGTATCTGCGAAGAGCTTGGTATTTTCTCAGAGGATGATGTGAGACGCATTAAAGATGCAGCACTACAGGGCGTAAAAGATAAACAAAAGAAAGCAAAAATATTGATAGCAGACGATTCTGCGACGGCAAGAAAAATCATAAAAACCGCAGTTGAACCTTTAGCTGAAAAGATTATAGAGGCAAAGGACGGTCAAGAGGCGTGGGATTTGTTGAATAAGCTCTATGAAGATACGGGTGGAAAGATAGAGGATGCTATTGATATAATCATAACGGATGTTGAGATGCCTAATATGGATGGGTATAGGTTTACAAAGCTTGTGAAAGAGGATGAGAGGTTTAAGAGAATTCCTGTTATCATGAACACATCGCTTTCTGGCAGTGCAAATCTGCAAAAAGCCAAAGAGGTTGGCGTAGATGACTTTTGCACAAAGTTCATTGCTGAAGAATTCACTAAAGCTGTTTTGAGGTACATTTAGAAAGGAGCGAAAAGATGGCTGCTAAGTTGAGTGTAGAATGGATAAACCCTTTTATTGAGGCGACTGAAGAGATATTGAGTACCGTAGCCATGATAGAACCGAAAAGGGGTAAACTTGCTTTAAAAAAGGATAGTACCGTTGAATACGACGTTAGTGGTATTATTGGTATTACAGGTGAGGCTGTGGGTTCTATAGCTTTATCATTCCCCAAAAAGACAGCTCTGGCTGTGGTAAGTAATTTTACAGGAGAAGAGGTGCTTGGTATTGATGCAGATACAGCAGATGCCATTGGTGAATTGACGAACATGATTGCCGGTCGAGCTAAAAAGATATTCTCAGATAAGGGCATAAAGCTTAAAATTTCCGTGCCTAATGTGGTTATAGGTAAAAATCACACAATAAATTCTCCTAAGGGAACACCGACTATTATTATTCCCTTTGAATCGGAAAGTGGTGAGTTTGCCATACAGGTCTCTTTAGTTCCAAATAAATCGGAGGACTAAAACATGGCTCCAGATCAAAGTGAAATCGATGCCTTGCTGGCTGAATTTAGCAAAAAGGACAGTAGTGAACTTGATTCCATAATGGACAGCTATGAAGAAAAAGAAGAAAGCGAGATAGAGAACAAGGCTATGACTCACAAGTCCGAAGGTTCTGAGCCTTTAGGTGAGGGAGATGTAGAGGCAGAGAAGCTTAAAGGTGTTAGATTGCCGCCCAAGGAACATAGGGTAATAGACAGATTGGATGAGATAAATAGAGAGAGTGAGGAGAAGGTCAATAAACTCTTTGAGAAGCTTGAAAGTATATCTGCCGAAGTTGACGAGGTTGAGAATTTGATTGAGGATATAAAGCCTTATGTGAATAAGCACAAGGAGTTTATGGACTTCTTTGTGGAGCATTTTCCAAAAACTTCCATAAAGAAGAACTACGAATATTTTAAAAATATCGTCAACATCTTGAATGAAATAGAAACAAAGGTAAATTCTATCAGAGATAACACGTTTGATGCAATGGATATACTACAGTTTCAGGACATCACACGTCAGAAGATTGAGCGCGTGATTAGTGTAATTAAAGCATTGCACGACTATTTAAACAACTGGTTTGCATCCGATTATGAAAGTGTGCCAAGGGCAAGGGTAGCCCACACAATTGTTGAAGAGCACGAAAAAGAAAAGGTAGATCAAGAGGTTGAGGAAATAATAAAGCAAATGCAGAGGGGTGAGATAAAATGAAGATTATTACAATTGATGATTCGTCAACAATGAGGAGAATCATAAAAAATACCTTAAAGAGGATTGGATACGGAGACGAAATTTTAGAAGCTGAGAACGGTAAAGAGGCGCTTGAGATTTTGGAGAACAACGACGTTGACCTCATCATAACGGACTGGAATATGCCTGTTATGGACGGTTTGACATTTGTTAAGAAGATCAGGGCTAACAAGAAATTCGACGACGTGCCAATAATAATGGTTACGACTGAGGCTGCAAAGGAAGACATTATAACCGCCTTAAAGGCAGGTGTTAACAATTACATTGTAAAGCCATTTACACCGCAGGTTTTGAAGGAAAAGATTGAAACTGTGATGGGTCTTAAGGAATAGGTGATTGAGCTTAAGTGTGTGTGGAAGGGGTATAAGAAGGGAACTTTTTTTTCAAAAGATTTTGTGGAAGTACTGAAGTGCGTGAGTTTGAATGTAAATAAGGGTGAACATGTGGGCATCATCGGTGAATCTGGAGCAGGCAAATCAACGCTATCTCGAATTATCACTTTGTTGGAGTTACCCGATAGGGGCGAGGTTTTTTTGGACAACGAGAAGATAACAAAGAAGAACGTGAAAACAAAAAGGGGTGAGGTGGGTATGGTGTTTCAAGACCCGTCCACCTCTCTGGATCCAAAAATGACAATTTTATCAACACTAAAAGAGGCAAGTAAGGACAGAGAAGAGATTGAAGCGGTTTTTGATAAAGTTGGCTTAAAAAAGGTATTACTTAAAAAGTATCCCCATGAATTGAGCGGGGGTGAACAACAAAGGGTAGCCATTGCACGGGTATTACTTGCCAAATCGCGCTATGTTGTGTTCGATGAGTTCACAAGTGCTTTGGATGTTCCAACACAGGCGCGAATAGTTAATCTCTTGTGTAATATAAACGAAAACAGGGATTACGGTTTCATCTTTGTCTCTCACGATGTAAAGCTTGTGAACTTTCTATCTGACAGAATTTACGTTCTGTATAAGGGTGAGATTGTAGAGGAAACGGATGATCTTAAGTATGCGATCCATCCATATACGAGAATGCTTTTAAGCGGCGAGGTAGTTGAGACCGAAAACAAAAGATCTGAGGGGTGTGATTTTTATTCTGCATGTCCATACAGGTTTGAACGATGCAAAAGGGAAAAACCAGATATAAAGATGATAGGCAAGAATAAAGGGGTAAGGTGTTTTCTGTATGATTGACATTTTGTCCCTTGAACTTGGTGAACTTGAGGAGATACTTACATCAAAGGGCTACGAAAGGTATAGAGCGAAGCAAATTTTTTCATTTTTGTACAAGCAAAAGGTGTACAATTTTGATTCCATAACAGTTTTAAAGAAAGAAACAAGGAAAGAGCTAAAGGAGGAGTTCTTTATATACCAATTTAGGGTTAAGTCGGTTTCCATTGGTAGTGATGGTGCAAAAAAGTACCTGTTTGAACTGATGGATGGTTCTTTGATCGAAAGTGTTCTCATACCTATGGAGAGAAACCGATTTACCATTTGCGTTTCGACACAATCGGGCTGCAGAATGGGTTGTAAGTTCTGTGCGACGGGTAGAATGGGTTTTAAGAGAAACCTGACGGTGTCAGAGATTGTTGAGCAGGTAAGGTTTATTTTGAAAGATAATAGATTGAAGATAGCCAATGTTGTTTATATGGGTATGGGTGAACCTCTTGATAACTATGATAACACGGTTAAATCCATTAAGATACTCATGGATGAGTATGGTCTTGGGATTTCGAAAAGAAGAATAACCCTCTCTACCTGCGGTATAACGCCAGCTTTGGCACGCTTAAAGAAGGATATGCCGTATATCAATCTGGCTTTGTCATTGCACAGCGCTATGTCGGAAAAGAGAAGCATGATAATGCCTGTGAACAAGGAATACCCCATAGACGAGGTGCTAAAGGTTTTAAAGGATTTCCCTATTCCAAGGAGAAAGAGGATCACGTTTGAATATGTTATGATAAAAGGGTTTAACGACACGAAAGAGGACTTAAAAGCTCTGGCTAAGGTAATGTATAAATTTAAAAGCAAGCTCAATATTATTCCTTTAAACAAGCACGATCTAATAGGGACAAAGTTTGAGCCAACACCCATTGAAGACATAGAGAAGTTTGCTCAATCATTGAGGGAGAATGGTATATTTGTTACAATTCGAAAGTCCAAGGGTTCGGATATTAATGCTGCGTGTGGAATGCTTGCAACAAAGGCATCATAAGCCTGCCACATATATGTGTGTTAATGCAACGGCTAATGCGTCTGACACGTCAAGTGGCACGTCTTGAAGGTCTATTTTTAAGGTCTTTTCCAAAACAAACCGCACCTGATCTTTACCTGCTGCACCGTAGCCGCATATGGATTGCTTGATTTCTCTTGGTGTGTATTGACTGATTTTTAGACCGAATTCCTTTGAAGCAATAATCGATGCTGCCTTTATTTCGCTTAAAAGCATAGCAGATTGTATGTTGACAGAGTAAAAGGGTGTTTCGATTGCAACCTCTTCGGGTTTGAATTTGGACAAAATTTCCTTTATAAAATTATAAACTGCATAAATCTTATCTTGCTGTTTAAGACTCTTCTTTAGTTTTATGTAATCAAACTGGATTTCCTTTGTGAGGGAATCAATTAACCCGCACGCTGTTACTGTGCTTCCTGGATCTATTCCTAAGATAAGCATAATTGACGTTGTTTATCCTCAATATTCTCTTTGCCCCGATAAATCTTCTCCAGTAGTATCTTGTAAAACGAGATATCTTTACTCCACTTCTTCTGCCTGCAGCATGTATGAATTTTCCGTTTCCTATGTAAATCGCCACATGTGTTGCTTTGGCATAATTGAGTGTATGGAAAAATAACAAATCACCGGGCTGTAGCCGATTTACAGGAACAAAAACGCCCGCTTCTTTGTATTGGGCTTCTGCCGTTCGAGGTAGATAGATCTTAAATTTTTCATATATCTTTTGTACAAACGCAGAACAGTCTATACCGTGCTTCAAACTGTCTCCACCAAACTTGTATGGTGCACCAATAAATCTCTCTGCGTACCTCACAAGTGCATGTCGCTCTTCGTTGAGTATTGAGTACCTAAGTTTCAACCTTTCTGCTTCCTTTATGTTTCTGCTTGGAACAAATAACACTTGACCAACGTGAATATTATTGCCCGATATGTCGTTGAGCGTTCTTATGATGTCCACATCTGTGTCGAATTTCTTTGCTATTTTCCATAAAGAATCGCCCCTTTTGACCTTGTAGATTTCAGAGTAAATCAGGTATCTTGGAGGTATAAACAAATTTTCCTTTTCACAAATTTTGATTTTTTCAGTGAGTTCTTTTGGTATTACAACTACATCTCCAGGTCTTATAATTTTACCCAATTTAGGGTTTAACTCTTCCAATTTTTTTAACGATAAGCCAAATCTACTTGCTATACTCCTTAATGTGTCGCCCTTTGCCACTATGTAATATCCGTCGCCGATTTCGCCCGGTTTGGGAAGTCTTTTTATTTTTTCATGTTTCAAAGGCAGGGCTATCTTCATACCGGGCTTGATTTTGATCCAGTCCACATTGGGATTTGCTTTTTTTATTGCTTGTAGGGAGTAATGTAATTTGTGTGCAATTCTATAAAGCGAATCGCCTTTCTTTATAGTGTAGAATTTGGTAGATACTTTTTCTTTCTCTTCTTTTTTGACATTTTGTGGGTTTGTTTTGATAGCAACTTTTGCAGCTACACCAATAAATTTTTCAGTACAGTCGTTTGAAGGTATTTTTATCTTTTCGTTAGGCCTGATTCTGAGCCAGTTGACTTTTGGATTTGCCTTTTTGATCAGTTTTGGTTTTATACCGAATTTGTGGGCTATACCAATTAGCGTGTCACCTTTTCTTATTGTGTAAAGTTCGTATGCTTGGCTTTCAACTGCCAAGAATAGGATAAAAAAGGTGAGTAAATACTTAAGCAACATGTAAATTTTATACAAAATGTTCCTTTCGTGTGTCAACAAAAATGTGGTTATGGCGCCAAGATTAATTATGCTACTTTTTTAAATTCTTCTTTAGGTAAGGGTTTGTAAAACAGGTATCCCTGGAAGTAATCGCATCCCATATCTTTCAGTATCTCGAACTGCTCCTTTGTTTCCACACCTTCGGCGATGGTTTTTATGTTTAGCTTTTTGCTCAAGAATATAATGGTTTCGACAATGTTTCTTGTGTGCTTAGATTTTGTTATCTCTCTAACGAATGAAATGTCAATTTTTACGCTTTCCACACTAAGCTTGGACAAATAAGAAAGCGAAGAGTAACCTGTGCCAAAGTCGTCTATCGAAAACCCAATGCCTTTGGATTTGAAGTTTTCTATAAGTTCATTGAGACGTGCAAAATTGTCTATAAACGACCTTTCTACTATCTCTATCTTTAACAGTGAAGGATCGAGGTTGTGTTTTTCTATACGCTCCATGACGATTTGGAACAGGTTCGGATTGTTTAGGCTTTTCGTAGACATGTTTACAGATATGGGCAATTTCTTTTTAATGTCCTTTATCGTTGTTATAACGTTCTCCAAAATGTGTATTTCAACACGCTTTATTAGATCGGTCTGCTCTAAATACGGAATGAACTCCATTGGTGGCACTACCGTATCTGAACGTTTCCATCTAAGTAACGATTCAGCACCCGCTATTCTCTCATCTGAATCGACGTAGGGCTGGAAGTACGGAACAAACTCTTCGTTTTCAAATGCACTATGTAATTGTTCTCTCAAGCTCAACACTTTGGTTGCCTCTGTTTCAAAATCCTTTCTGAAGAAGCCTATCTGGTTTTCACCCCTTGATTTTGCTTCTGCAAGGGCCACCTGAGCCTTGTTTATCAGATCTTTTGGATTATCCCCATCCTTTGGATACAAACTGACGCCGATGTTAAATGACACGTGTATATTTCTTCCATTTATATTGTAGGGTTCTGTAAGGTTGTTTATGATCCTTGTGAGTGCCGTGATGACGTTTTCCTCTTGTTTTAAATCCTTTAGCAACAAACCAAATCTATCCGACTCCAATTTTGCAACCATATCGAATTTGAAGACGCTTTCTTTCAATCTGCCTGCAATGTTCTTTAAGGTCTCGTTGCCCGCATCGAATCCCAATGCTTCATTGATCTTTTTAAAATTCAACGGATTTATTATTGCGATCGCTCCTGTTAGTTTTTCAGCTTTTGCCCTTATTATAAACCTTTCCAAGGACTCCATGAAAGTGTTGTAGCTGGGCAGGTTTGTGAGCTTATCGTAGTGGAGTATGTAGTTTAGCTCTTCCATTAGCTTTTCTTCGTTTGAAAGTTGCTTGCCGACCAATATGTAGTACTCCACCTCGCCTTTGTTTTTAAATGGTACAACGCTTGTTATAAAATCCTCAGACGATCCATTTTTCTTTCTTACGGATAGAACGCCGGAGAAGGGTTTGCCTTTGGATAGTGTCTCATAGAATTTGTCCCTTATGTCATCGTTTCCTTTGAATGGTCTAAACATAGAGTGATGCTTACCAATAATTTCATCTTTTTCGTAGCCGCTAAAGTCCTCAACCGTTTTATTCGTGTATAGTATGTTGAACTCTTTATCCATAACAATAACAAAATCAAAACCCATATCTAAAGCTGATAGGATAATTTTATGGAATTTCCTCTCTTCCAATTTGTTGAGTGTTTCTGAGAGCTGTTTTTCTAACGTGGTCAAGAGTTTGTACGATTGTTTGTCAAAGAACCCTTTGTGTTTAGAAATTAGCACTATCGCACCAATGTTGTTGTCCTTTTTAACAATGGGAATCGCACAACACGATCCAACATTGAATTCTTTTCTTATTGTCTCTGCTAAGTTCGGTTTTTCAAAGTTGTCCAATATGTAGACTCTGTTGAATCTGATGGCTTTTATTACAGGCAGGTTTACGCCGTGTTCTTTTGCTTTTTGTATCACATTTCTGGCTTTGTTTAAGAAATTGCTGTAGTTTTTATCCCTTATGTACTCAAATTTTACGTTCAGATTGTTGTCCACAAGGAAGGCCAGCTCCAACTCGCCAACCTCCGCCAATATCTTTGTTGCACCATTTAAGAACTCGTCCTCATCCTTTGCTTCAATTGCGGCTTGTGTAATACCGTGGAGCACGTTGTACAACTTGACTTCTACCTTCAGTTTTCTTCTCAAAAGCACCTCGTTTGTTATATCCCTTCCAATGCTTATGAACTTAATTGGCTTATTTTCCCCGTTAACAACGGGGATTATGTGCTCATTCAGGTAGAATATCTTTCCATTCTTTGTTTTATTTGGTATCGTACCCTGCCATATCTTGCAGTTTTTGATCGTGTCCCACAGTTCCTCGTAGAACTCCTTTGCTCTTCTGTGAGAGTTGAAGATACTTGTTTTCTTTCCTATGAGTTCTTCTCTGTTGTACCCTGATATATTCTCAACAGCCCTATTTGCATTTACGATAACGCCGTTTTCATCTGTTATTAAAAACCAGTTGGGCGAGTTTTCTATTGCATTTTCCAAGAGCGTCTTTGCCTTTTCTGTTTCTATCTTTGATACTGCAATGGAAATTGAGTTCCTGAACTCGTTCAAGATGTCTGTAAAACCCCTTTTGAGTACATCCATGTAGGGGGTTAAAATTATAAGCGTGTGTTTTTTGTTTTTGGAGACGGGTAGGACGCATAATGAGTGTATATTGCATTTTGCCAGTTCATTTAAATTTCCAATACTTTTCAGATCCTCTGTGAAAAACGGTTCTTTTAGATCTGAAAGTTTGTTTATGAATTCATCATTAAATTCATGGTCTTTAGTTAAATTGCAGTCTGGATCTTTGTTCTTTGAAGAAATGATCTCCAATTTTCCTTGGGTTCTCTTGCAAATCAGACAGGAGATAAATTCTGTTTTATCAATGATTATCTCGCATACCTTTGAGAGAACGCCGTCTGTGTCATTTTCCTTTAGAAGCTCTATTAGTTCTTCGCTTATTTTTGCCAAAACTTTCAGTATGTTTGAATGGATTTTCTCTTTTGTTTTATCTATGAGAATGGCAAGCCCAGAGGGCCTACCATTAAATGTTATACTGTATGCAAAACTATCAACCCATACAATTGATCCATCGGCTCTCTTTATTTTTAATTCTTTATAC
>JALUBE010000003.1 GCA_027045065.1 Desulfurellales bacterium
TATTTTAAGCCTTAGATAACAATCGAGGTGAGAAGGGATGGATGGTATGCACACGTATAAGGTTTTGGCTTTAGTTATATACAGAGACGAAAAAAAGCTTGTCACTACGAACATTGTAAGGGCAAAAAATAAAGAAGAGGCAAAGAAGAAGATCGAAAAAAGGTATTTAAGATTGCCGAACGCATGTGAGGTTATAATAAACGAAGAAGTAGATATAGTACAGTTAGTTTAACGGAGGTAGGAAATGAAGGTCTATGGTTATATCCAGTATGATAACGAGGCTGAGAAGATTTTACAAAAGGCAGCGATCGATAAATTTGTCAAGGATAAGTTCGGCCTCGAATCTGAAGATGTTGAATATTTAATGGAGAATGTTAAACCTTACATAAGTTGGAAGAATAGAAAGTTGGGTAAAGAAATCTTGCCAAAATTAAAGGAAGGCGATATCTTGGTGGTTTCTGAATCAAAAAGACTTGGCAGCTCTTCGCCAGAAGTTGATGTGTTTTTGATGTACGCAACAGACAAGGGCGCAGAGGTTTACGAGGCAAGGTTGGACACAAAAATCTCTGGATATTGATTAAAAAAGGGGGGGATTAACCCCCGTATATTTAAATCAGTCCCGCCTCGTTTAATATAGAATCGATAAATTCCTTAAGCGGGTCTAATTCTTTGTAGAACAGGCATTCTGGCGTTGTTTCCACCTTGTCTGGTATTTGTGGTTTGAAGTTCATCTTCGCCAAGATGTCCTTTTCTATATCCACGCCGGGTGCAACCTCTTTTAGAACTAATCCATTCTCGTTCAATCCGAATACTGCCCTTTCAGTTACATAAAGTATCTCTTTTCCACTCTTAACAGCCTGTGGACCACTGAAAACGATCTTTACAATTTGTTCATTGAATTTCAATATATTGCCGTCCGATTTGATTATCAATTTTCCATTATCAGCATCTATGTCGAATTTACCGGCTGTGAATCCACCTGCAAAGAATGTTCTTGGAGATCCTGCACTGATTACGGGGAAACCACCCGGTCCAGAAACCCTGACGGAGCTGTAAGATGGGTTGACGTTACCCTTTGGATCTATCTCCATAAATCCCAACGAAGCAAAGTCTATTATTCCGCCTTCGTAGTTTGTAAACATATCTGGCATAGGTATTAAAGCCTGTGGTGATATTGCTACTCCAAAATCTGCACCCACTAAGGCTATGCCACCGACAGGACCTGGTTCCACTGTTAATGCTAACAGGTCGCTGTATCCAAATTCTCCTGCAAGCCAAGAAACATAAACGGGTATTCCAATACCCAAGTTGCCAAACAGTGGCTTCTTTAGTTTGGCTGCAAGCCTCATTGCCTCTATTAATACCCTACCAGCGACAATTCTGTCCCTGATTTTGCTTGGTGTTGGCAGAAGATCTTTCATTTCCTTTGTCTTCTTAGCTTTTACATGTCCAGCGAGTCTTGGATCATAGACATAACTGCCAGATATTTTGTGGTATTTCTCGGCATCTGGAGATACAACGACATAATCCACAAGAGGAGATGGAACTACAACATCCCTTGTTGGTATGGTGTCCTTTCTTGCAATGTATTTTACCTGAACTATTGTTTTTCCTGGATTTGGCAAGGCTTTAGCAGCTTGACAAATGTTTAATACCGTTCCATATATACCTTCTTCTTCCATAGATATGTTTCCATCTTCGTCTGCTGTTGTTCCTCTAACGAGGGCTACATCTGGTGTTGGAGCTTGATACAACAACCATTCTTCGCCATCAATTTCTATAGTTGAGACCTTGCACGTTTTTCTCTCTTTAGCCAGTTCGTTGGATGCTCCGCCGTCTATTCTTGGGTCTAAGAATGTTCCAATTCCAACCTTTGTGATCAAACCTGGCCTTCCGCTTGCCACTTCCCTAAACCAATAAGATGTTGTGCCTATAGCATAGGAGTAAACTTCTATCCTATTTTCTAAGGTCATTTTCATAAGGGCTGGCGACCATCCTATAAACGGCATTAGAACGCCCCTTATGAAGTTTTGATCTTTCATTTCATAAAGCTCTGAGAATACCTTATCAAGACCCCTATCTGGCACTGCAGGTAATGTGTCGGAGATGATGAACAGGTTGTTTGGATGTCCCGTTTCTTTGTACATTTCGAAAAGTTCTAAAATTAGGTACTCTGGGGATGTGGAAAGGTTAAAACCTGAAATTGCCACTACATCCCCATCTTTAATGATACTTAACGCATCCCTTACACCGACAATTTTGTTTTGTACCATAAAGTACCTCCTATAGATCTTTAAAAATTTAGCTAACGACGATAATATAAAAAAATTTTATTGAAATGTCAATTTAATATTTATCTAACGTTTAGGTTACATACTATATATATCTTTAAAATAAGATAAAATTTATTTAATTTGAAAGAAAAATGCATAAAATAATAAATGAATTGGTGTAGTAGATCTATTTTTACA
>JALUBE010000004.1 GCA_027045065.1 Desulfurellales bacterium
TTTTTAGCGGCTCTCCCATTACAACTAAAGCCTTATAAACACAAGCATCTGCGCACTTGCCACAGAAGGTGCAGATATCCTCATTTATCTTAGGGACAAGCACATTAAAAGACTCAACCCTTTCAATCTTGGGTTTCAAAAAGAGATGCCCATTGGGTTCTTCAGCATCGCAATCAATGTATTGTGGATTATCGCAAGAATATGCGAGCATTGTTGCTATCGTAGTTTTTCCCGTTCCCCCCTTGCCACTCGTAACAGCTATCTTCATAGTCTACTTTCCTCTAAAACTCCTTTAGCTTACCTTGAAGGAGTTTGTCTATATTCTCCTTAACTGTTCCCTCTTCTGCTTTGTAAAGCTTAATCGAAGAAGCCTTCAAAACCTCCAGAGCGTTGGGCCCAAAACTGCCAGAAACTAAAGCATCGACACCCTTCTCAACTGCAAATTTAGCAGCAGATATGCCAACGCCGCCTTGACTGTTCAAAAAAGGATTCTTAACCGCCTCATATTCACCTATCTCGCTATCATAAATTATAAAAACCTCAGCCCTTCCAAACCTTTCATCAACAAGGCTGTTTAGAACTTCACCACTTGATGTAATCATGACCTTCATTTTTTACCTCCAGCAAGCAAAACCCCCGCAAAAATGCGGGGCTTTACTCCTCTTTCTTTAACTCTTCCAGCCTATTTTTAAGGCTTTCCACTGTCTTTGTCAAACCCTCAATCTGCTCTTCCAAAAACCGCTTCTCATCCTCTTTGGAGTAGGCATAAGGGGCTTGTGGATAGTAGGGATTAGACCATCCAAAGAATCCTCTGCCCCAACCTCGTCCATGCCAGCCTCTACCCCAACCTCGACCGTATCCTCTGCCCCAGCCTCTGCCTAAACCCAAGCCAGGGCCACCTACCATATAGCCTGGAACACTGTTTCCTGCGCAATAACCTAAACCCCTTCCTGTTCTTGGTCCTGCTCCAAATGGACCTGTTCTGTCACCCCACGGCATATCTATCACCTCCATACATTTTTTTACATTTTTTCATAATGCATTAATACACCTTTTCCAGAAACTTTCAAGAGTTATTTTCTCACTTATTGAACTTATGTTCAGATAAAAGTAAAACTATTTATGAATTTCGAAAACAATTTCTTCGGACACACATAACCATTGAAACATTCTAATTTTGGAATATATTAATTACAAGATGGAAGAAAGGACAAAGAAAAACCTGTTTATTATAGTGTTTTCAACTTTATTTCTTATTACAATGACTACAAATTCATCAGCAAAAAGTTCTTACATTACAGAGCAAGGATTAATAACCGGGTATGGCTATGGACAAGTTGGTGAATGCCACACTTTGTATAGGCCCATACTTTTTATCTACCACATAGGTCTTGATACCCATAAATTGCTACCGTCCGTAATCCCTGATACGCAAAAAAGATTAACCTTCTATTTAGAGCCACAGTTCAACAAGGTAATACACCCAGCCAGTGACTACGAATTTGGCCTGGGGTTTGGTTTGGAGTACAGATTTAACATAATAAAAAATGCAATGGACGGTTACATTCTTGCAGGTTCTGGCTTTCATTACATATCCTACGATTCGAGTTGCCAATCAGGCGGCTTTAATTTTAACGATAATTTAGGCGCAGGTTTTTACATCTACATAACCCACAACTCAGCCATAAATTTAGGTTTCAGGTTTAGGCACATTTCAAACGCAGATATTAGAATGCCGAATGAAGGCATAAACTCTTACCTTTTTATGCTTGGATATTCAGTTTTCTTCTAAAAAATTTTTGATATCTTTGCTCTTAGCATTAAAAATTTTTAATAAAAAGGCAAAGCTCATTTCATATAAGGTATTTAAACTTGTATAGAGTCTCCGAAAACGAGGTATTTTTATGAGTAACCTTAATTTGGAAATGTTCAAAGTGATAAACGGATATGGGAAAAACTACGAGACATTGTCGATTTTGGCAATAGCTATAGCAAAGTATCTTGTCTTTATTATACCTATCTATCTGATATGGTTGTTCGCAAAAAGCAGTAAATATTACAAAAAGCAATCTTTATTGGCTTTCTACTCTGCACTGCTCGGACTTTCAATAAATTACCTGATATCCTCAATTTACTACCATCCAAGACCATTTATGATGCATATAGGCAGACTCCTTATAGAGCATTCTCCTGACTCATCCTTTCCCTCAGGTCATGTTACTCTATTTCTATCCTTAGGATTTTACCTTCTCTCAGAACATAAACTAAGACTTCACGGCTTAATTATAACGGCCATTGGGTTTATGGTAGGACTTGCAAGAATTTATTGTGGGGTTCATTGGCCATTAGATATAGTTGGATCATTTGCAGTTGCCCTACTTTCCTCCTTTTTAATAATTCAACTAAAAGGAATTCTAAACCTCTTAAATGAAAAAATCGTTCTGATATATGAAAAACTATGGGAG
>JALUBE010000005.1 GCA_027045065.1 Desulfurellales bacterium
ATGAGATAGCATCATTGAAATCCCAAATCAGGTCAATAAAATCACAGATTACGGCTGTAAAAAGCAACATTAACCATTTGGAAACACTCCTCACTTACTCCATTATAAAATCACCTATAGATGGGGTTGTTAGCAAAAAGCTTGCGAATGTGGGCGATGTGGCTATGCCTGGAAAGCCACTCTGTTCAATCAGTGCCAAAGGCGGAAAGTACCTCCTTTTGAGGCTGCCCTATGACATTAAGCCAAAGGGTGTAATTTTCGAGGGTAAATTCCATAAAGTTGTATCTTTAAACAGCACGTTCAACGGTTTAAATGAATATAAAGCCGATGTAAAGACAAACCTGAACACTAATACGCGTGTTGAAGTGGGTATCGTCATATTCAAAGGTCAGGCGATAAAACTGCCGTTTGATGCTGTTTTGTCTGATGATGGAAAAGATTATGTTTTTGTTGTAAACGGTAACAAGGCAATTCCAAAACAGATAAAGGTCTTAGCCTCTGGAGAGGAAGGTTTAGCGGTTTTAGACAAAAGCCTTTTGGGCAAGGAGCTTGTCCTTGCAAAGCCTGATATCTTCATAAAGCTGCGCGGTGGCGTGCAAATAGTGAAGGAGTAAGGCTATGTTCGATTACTTTTACAAAAGGCCTTATACACTGTTTAGCATAATTGTCCTGTTCTTTATAATGGGAATTATTGGACTAAGGGATTTACCCAAAAATCTTTTTCCAGACGCAGATAGACCACAGGTCGTGGTTATCACGAAAATCCCAGGAGCGACGGCTCAAGTTGCCGCAAGTAGCGTTTCAAAGCCCATTGAAGAGGAGGTTGCACGGTTAAGCTATGTGCGTGATATAAGCTCTGTAAATGTGGCCAACTTTTCCATTGTCAAAGTGGAGTTTGAGTATAAAAAGGGGCTTGAGAACGCTGCGGTTGATGTGGCAAATGCTCTGTCTATAGTAAAATCCAAACTGCCACCGGGGGCTAATCCATCCATTTATACCGTTGGCAGTTTTACCCTGCCCGTAGATGTTGTTTCTTTAAGCCCTAAAAACAAATCTATAACTTTGGGCGATATAAGAAAGATAGCAGACAGCTTTATAAAGCCGTATCTTTTAAGTATTAAGGAGATCGGCAATGTTGAGGTTTTTGGTGGCTACAAAAGTGCCATAACAATAAATATAGATCCCTACAAGCTTGCAAAGTATAACATATCGGCAGACCGAGTTATAAAGGCTCTGTTTTCCCTAGATAGGGATATGCCAATCGGTTTCATGAAAAGTAAAAATAACTTCATAACACTAACTTACTACGGTGAAAAGGATGAGATTGAAAAATTAAAACAGTTGCAAGTGGCGCCCAATGTGCCCTTGATGAGCGTTGCGGATGTTAAGTGGAGCTATGAAAAGCGCTTTAGTGGTTATATGGGAAACGGACATCCAGCAGTTGCTCTTTCAATTCAAAGGGCGCCGGGCGGTAGCGTTTTAGATGTTTCCAACTCTGCAAGGAAGGCGGTTAAGTATTTAGAAAGGGAGTATCCAAATATAAAGTTTGAGATTTCGGACACTCAGAGAAACCTGATTTTGACCTCTAACACCAATATGCTTGAAGCCCTGCGTGATGCGATTATCTACACCTTGCTTGTTCTTTTGCTATTCCTGGGCAATTTTAAAGCAATCATTGCCGCCGGTCTTTCTATACCTATGGTTTTCTTTACAACAATAGCCATCATTTGGCTAACGGGCGGTGAGCTAAACATCGTTGTTTATACAGCGATAATCCTCTCTTTGGGTATGCTCACAGACGATGCTGTTGTGGTTTTAGAGAACATTGAGCGGCACTTGAGTGAGCTAAAGGAAGACCTGCACACGGCGATATACAACGGAACAAAGGAGGTTTTGGGACCTGTATTTGCAGGCACACTGTCGACGATTGTTATTCTGTTTCCTTTGATGTTTGTTGGTGACTATCCCCAGAGGATCTTTCAGCCACTTATCTCAACATTGATAATTTCCCTGATTGTCTCGTATTTTCTTTCCATTACATTTGTGCCAAAACTGTCGGTTTATCTGTATCGTAAGGGAACGGAGAAAACAAAGTTGGAGAAGCTGTTTGAGAAATTTTATTTCAACACCATTGGAAGGCTTATTGGTGTTTATGTGGGTATTTTGCGTTTCTCAAACAGTGGAAGACACGCTTTGCGCAAAGCCCTTTTAATCTTAGGCGTTATAATTGTTTTTGCTTTGAGTATTAAAAACATAATGCCCGTGCTTGGAAGGGATATCATGCCACCTATGGATACGGGTATAGTCATAGCTAAGGTAAAATTCAGTGCAAACAGTACCGTTGACGCTTCAGAGCATAAGCTTCAAAAATTCTTAAAATGGTTACATAAACAACCTTATGTTGAGATGAGCTCTGCTGCCTTTGGTTCTGAGGCAGGTGTTCTGTCTTTGGG
>JALUBE010000006.1 GCA_027045065.1 Desulfurellales bacterium
TTCATATACAAGAAGTCTGGAATCTTCTTTGAGAAATCCAAAGAGTATCTTTTAACAAACAGATTGAGAAAAAGACTAAAAGAACTTAACTTATCAAGCTTTGAAGAGTACTTAAGATACCTAAAATCACCCAAAGGCACACAGGAGTTAGGCCCATTATTCGATGCAATAACAATAAATGAAACATACTTCTTTAGACATATTCGCCAGATAGAGGCTTTTAGAGATGTAATGGTACCTGAGCTTTTGAAAAAGAAAAGATCCATAAATGTCTGGAGCGCAGCCTGCTCAACGGGTGAAGAACCATATACTTTAGTAATTGCTCTAATGGAAAAGTACGGTCAAAATATACCAGCTCGAATACTCGCATCAGACATCTCAAACGAAGTCTTGGAAAAGGCAAAAGAGGGGATTTACGGCGAATATTCGGTAAAAGAATTATCCCCCGATATGAAAAGGAAATATTTTGACAGCATGGGATTGGGCAAATACAAAATCAAGGACTTTGTAAAAAGAAAGGTTGTATTTAAGAATATAAACCTATTAGACCCCGCACTTTCGAGAAAAGTAGGTAGAATGGACGTAATATTTTGCAGAAACGTCCTAATCTATTTCGACAACAACGCACGCCAAAAGGTCATAGAAACCTTTTATAATGATATCCTCAATCCTGGCGGATACTTGGTCTTGGGTGCGACAGAGTCAATCTCAAGGCTAAACACAAAATTCAAGCTCTGCCATTTCAAAATGGCTATCGCCTACCAAAAACCAGAATAAAAACAATAAAAAATAAGGGAGCGAGCCTGTAAGCCGGGTTCTGTCCACCGATTCTAAAAAAGAATCGGATGGATGGCCATTTATCTAAGCGACCTACCCGAAGGCCCCCACCAAAAGGTGGATGGCAGGGCCAACCATAGGCCTTCCTATTTGGTCTTGCTCCAAAGTGGGGTTTGCCGTGCCTGTGAATATTGCTACCCACAGCGGTGGTCTCTTACACCACCGTTTCACCCTTACCGCGCCCTTTAATTAAAGGGCGCGGCGGTCTCTTCTCTGTGGCACTTTCCTTTGGGTCACCCCAACCGCCCTTTCGAACGGCACTTCGGCCCTGATGGAGCCCGGACTTTCCTCCAAGCCCTTACAATTTAAGGGCTTGGCGGCCATCCAGCTCACTCCCCATTAAAATCTAATCCTTTTTACCAAAAAGTAAAGCCTACCAGCTCCAGCCCTCTTTCAAGAGCTGCCTCATAACGGGAAATACCTTTTCGTACTTACCCTCAAAATAGCCCTTTATAACACCCTTGGGCGAAACATCAAAAATTATACCCAAATCCTCTAAATGTCTCCTAAGGGCTTCCTCTTCCTCCTCGCTCAAATCATCTGCATAGATATCCAAGTAACATTCGCCTTCCATTGCCCACTTAGCAGCATTGTAAAAACCCATCAATTTCCTATGTTCATTACCACCATGACCGTGAGACATAAGCACCTCCGTAGGTTTTTGCACAAATATTAATATTTAAAATACAACGTGTCAAAACTATTTGTACACAAAAAATCCAACATCAGCAACATTGCTCAGTGTATCAAAGGATTTTATAGCTCCTCCCGTTTTTTCAAAGAAAATTGAACTGTTAAACGTTTCAATGTATTCTTTTATGTTTAAGCCCAAATCCTCTGCTTTATTTAAAACATCCCTGTCAACAACTGCACCAGCATTATCGGAGTTGCCATCTTTACCATCCGTTGCAAAACTCACGAAAGAAAAATCACCAGGTAAGGATTTAAGTTTTTGAGCCATAAGTAAAGCAAGATGCTGACACCTTCCACCTTTACCATCTTCTTTTACATCAACCGTTGTCTCACCACCAAACACCAACACAAAAGGCGGCTTTACACCCATTTTACCGCTAACTGCTCTCTTTATCGTACCAAAAAGCACATCAGACACCCACTCCACCTTGCCTTTCATGTACGATCCCAAGTTTAAAACATTAAACCCTTTGGATTTAAAATACTCACCGAGGCACGAGCAAGCAGTAGAATTAGAAGCAATGATGTGATTTGTTACCCTCTTAAATAGAAAATCATCCCTACCGAGGGAATCGTAATCGAAACCGCACAAATCAAAACCCTTTATCTTCTGGCAAACCTCAACAAAATCCCTTTGTGTAAACTTATCATAATAGGTCAAACCAGATCCTATAACAGACAAATCATCACCTATAACGTCAGACATTACAAATGAAACAACCTCGCCGTTTATATACCTCAAGATCTTACCACCTTTTATCAGAGAGAGCGCCTTCCTTATCACATTTATTTCTTCAATGGAAAAGTGATTGTGGAGCATGTAATTTACGATTTCTTTGTACTCATTCAATTCAATTTTTGGCATTTCAATTAAAGAAGATGCACCTC
>JALUBE010000007.1 GCA_027045065.1 Desulfurellales bacterium
AACCTCGAGAGCTACAGAAACCATGTTGCCTATAGCCAAGATAACAACCCTGTCTTCCTTAGACTGCTTCAACACCTGCCACTTTCCAACCCTAATTTCCTCTGGGTAAGGCAAATTAAACGTGTCAGGACACGAACCCCTCGGGTATCTGATTGCCATAGGATGATCTTTGTAATTAACGGCGAAGTCTAACAACATCTCCAATTCTTTACCGTCTCTCGGCGATGATATAATCATATTTGGCACAGGTCTCAAGTAGGATATATCAAAAATCCCCTGATGTGTCTCTCCATCATCACCAACAATACCTGCCCTATCAATGGCAAAAACTACAGGCAAATTCTGTAGTGCAATGTCATGTATAATTTGGTCATAAGCCCTTTGCAAGAACGTTGAATATATCGCAACAATGGGCTTAAAACCCTTGACAGCCAAACCACCAGCCATTGTAACAGCGTGTTGTTCTGCTATTCCCACATCAAAAACCCTATCGGGGAATTCTTCCTTTGCCCTTTGCAATCCGGTTCCTATCAACATAGCCGCAGTAATGGCAACAACCTTCTCATTTTTCTTCATGATGTCCAAAACTTTGTCTCCAAAAACGGATGAACAACTCGGTTTATTTGAAGAAGACTTTGTTGGCTTTCCCGTCTCTATATCAAACTTACCAATACCATGAAATAGAGATGGATTATCCTCTGCGGGCTTATACCCCTTACCCTTCTTTGTTACAACATGGACAACAATAGGACCCTTAAGATTTTTGACATTTTTGAATACATCTATAAGATCTTGAAGTCTGTGACCATCCAATGGACCAAAATACTTAAATCCCAGTTCTTCAAACAGTAATCCAGGTGAAAAAAACTTTAAGGACTCTTCTATCTTTCTTGCAAGCTTCAAAGTGGGCTGCTCAGGCAAAGGCAAGCTGTGAATAAGTTTCTCGATTTCATCACGCAGTTTATTGTAAACAGGGCCACTCATTTTCTTTGAAAGATAGGCAGAGATTGAGCCAAGGGACGGCGATATGGACATGTTGTTATCGTTTACTACAACAATCAGATCTGTATCCACGTACCCTGCATTATCTAAACCTTCATAGGCTATGCCGCAAGATAAAGAACCATCGCCAATAATAGCCACAACCTTTTCATTGCCCTCTTCCAAATCCCTTGCAAGTGCCATACCCAAGGCAGCTGAAATTGACGTGCCTGCATGCCCCACATTGAACGTATCGTAAATACTCTCCTCTCTTTTTGGAAAACCACTTATACCACCATACTGCCTCAAGGTATTAAATCTATCACGTCTTCCGGTTATAATTTTATGTGCATAGGTTTGATGCCCAACGTCCCAAACAAGCTTATCCTTTGGGGTGTTAAATACGTAGTGAAGGGCTAACGTAAGCTCAACAGCACCCAAAGAGGAGGCCAAATGACCCCCTGTTTTCGAAACAGTTTTTATTATAAATTCACGGATTTCTTCTGCTAAAGACTCAAGCTCTTTTAAAGAGAGACCCCTTAAGTCCTTCGGATCGTTAATTTCTTTAAGCAAACTTCAATTACCCCTTTTTGAGATATTTCCGAGCCAATTTTGCAGCTTCACTTTTTGGATATTGCTTTAAGACCTTTTGCAGTAGGTAGTTTCCATCGATCTTATCTCCCATTTTTATAAATGCCAGTCCTTCTTTGTACGTTGCCATAGGAACTTTATCGCTCTTTTGGTACGTGTTAACTAAGTAATCATAGTTGATTATGGCCTTATCATACTCACCTTTAGCGTAGTAGGACTCGGCGAGGTAGAATATGGAATCTGGTATAAACTTGGAAGTTTTATATTTGTTCTTGAATTCTTTAAACGCAAGAATGGCATCATCGTACTTTTTGGCCTTAAAAAGATCCAAAGCTTTGTCAAAAGCGACCTCATCTTCAGGGACAGGTGGTTTAGGCTTTTTGGGTTGGGTAGTTGTAATTTGCGTAGGTGATGTCTCCGTAACAGCCTTGTTAGGAGCCGTTTGATTACCAATTTTAACATTCGGTTGCTTAGCTACTACAGGTGGCTTACTGTTTGGATTGCTTGGTGGAACGGGCGGCGGAACAGAAGCATTCCTCAAAAGGATTTCATTAATTTGATTCTGTATTGCGTCCAATCTATGTCTTATATCGTCTAACTCTCCCTTTATCTCACCATATTTAACCAAAAGATCTTCTATCTTTAAATACAACTGGGCCTGCTGTTGTTGCAAAAGCTTTAATTGCTGCTGATTTTGAATAACTTTCGTCTCCAAGGCATACGGATTTTCTTGCGCCACAGATACAACACTAAAAAAACCCAAAAAAAGAACAAAAAGCAAAGATGTAAGCTTTTTCATTTTTTTACCCTTTCCTACTTAGATAGTATTACGAAGTGATCCCTTCTGTTTTTAGCCCAAGCATACGGATTATGCCTTGGATCAATTGGTCTGCTCTTCCCATAGGAAATAATCTCTATTCTATCAGGGCTTATACCTTTTGATACCAAATACTGTTTTGCAGCCATTGCCCTTTTCCATCCAAGAACCAAGTTATATTCAACAGTCCCCCTCTCGTCGCAATTTCCTTCTATTCTTATCTTTATATTTGGATGCTTCTTCATGTATTGAGCAATTCTGTCAAGAACGGCAGGCACATTCTGCTTAATTCCCCATTTGTCGATGTAAGTCAAGTTGTATTTATTAAAGTTGAAATGAATATCCTGGAATATAGACTTTAACTGCTGCTGACTAATCGAAGCAGTTTGAACATTACTCGTTACCGGCTTCTCTACCTTTACTTGCTTTGGAGCAGATTTAACACAGTTTTTATGCATACACATACACCCACTCGTTATAAATGCCGTTGCAACGATAGCAGAAACAATAGCACCTGTTTTCTTAATCATTTTTTCACCTCCAAATTATTTTATTATTACGAAGTGATCCCTTCTGTTTTTGGCCCATGCGTATTCGTTGTGTGCAGGATCCAATGGTCTGCTCTTGCCATAGGATATAATCTCGATTCTGCTTGGATCGATTCCTTTAGACACAAGGTAGTTTTTTGCCGCCAATGCCCTCTTTTCGCCTAAAGCCAAATTGTACTCTATTGTTCCTCTTTCATCACAGTTTCCCTCTATCCTTATCCTTATGTCTGAATGTTCCCTCAAAAATGCCGCAATTCTATCCAAAATCCTGGTTGGATCTTCATTAATACCGTATTCATCAATAGGCTGTAACTTGTAGCTGTTGAATTTAAAATGGATGTCCGTAGCTATCTTTGAAAACGCCTTTTCAATCTCTGACACACTCATGTTAGTTTGATTAATAGTATTAACCTTTGGGTACTTAAGCGTTGACGATGATGGTTGAGGATTGGAAACAGACTCCGTATTTGCACCCGTGTTTGGTCCTCCAACCGATGCGTACTTCGTTGAAGAGCAACTCCAAACCAATAAACCTACAATCAACACTATAACCAACGATACAAGCCTCTTCATTGCCCTCCCCTTCTTTACTGTAATTTAGAACTTACACTCAGACCATTATATATTAACTTTGTCTCCATTGCAATAGAGACATGGCCGTTGACTGTATTGACTATGTATATTACATTTTTATCACCTATTCTCCCCGTTAAAGCAACATACCTTGAATCATACGACCAACTCGGTGAATCGAGGCTTAAACCCTCCATAATAGCCTTATCGTCGGAGCCATCGATATTCATTAATTTTAGATAGGATACCCCATTCTGCAAGGATATATAAGCTATTCTTTTGCCGTCTGGTGATACAGCTGGCGATGAGTTATACTTACCGTTAAAGGTTAACCTTTGGGCTTCAGACATAGTGTTTAAGTCCTTTATGTAAATTTGCGGATTCCCCTCTCTGTTTGACACAAACACCATTTTTGAATAATCGGGTGTAAATGAGGGTGAAACATTGATATAAGGGTTGTTCGTTAATTGTCTTAAAACCCTACCTCTTTCGTTTATAACGTAAATATTCGTGCTACCGTACCTATTAAAAGATATCGCAAAGTTGTTCATGTATCGAACAGCCGCTATACTCAAATTTGATGCACTAAACAGCTTGACGAGCCTCCCACTAAACACATTAAACAAAAACACCACAGGTTTGCCGTACCTATAGGAAAGGAATGTAATTGTATCCGAACTCACCCATTTGGGAAGTATATTGAACGTATGCCAATTTGTGATCTTAACAACATTCTGGCCGTTAAAGTCACAGATGTAAATATCGCTGATCTTACCATTGCCCATAGCAAATACGATCTTGCTTTCAAACGGTCCATATATTCCCGTAACATAGCCCATCAACATATCCACAATTTTGTCTGCAACCCAATCCAGCGAGTACTTATTTGTTGCAAATGTTTTATCTACAACCACAAGATCCTTTAAAGCATCCGTTATTTTCAAATTCACATAGATATTGTTGCCTTCTGTAACGGCATTGCCATAAACTACGTAATCAATCTTATCCAAACGGGCTATACCGTTGACAACATTCGATGGAGCATCATAAGAAAAATGCTGGGTTTCATCGGCCTCAAACATACCCGATATCTTGAAATCCCTTTTGATGGTTTTTATTAGTGCTTTAGAAACAAATTCGGGGGTGTTTTTCACAAAACCCCAAAGACCAACCTTTATGGGCTTATATTGAGGGTTCGATATGGTTATCTCATATGTACCGCTAAATGATATTTGCGACAAAAAGACAAAAAACAAAATAAAAAAGCATACCTTTTTCATTGTTTTTTCCTACTATCAAACGTTATTATGAAATCCACGACTCCGCCACTTAATATCTCCTTTGGTGGTCTTGGAAACGGTTCACTACTCTTAATGGCACTCATAACAGTTCCATCGAAATACGCATTACCCGAGCTTTTAATCATGTATAGCTTAACCAAATTTCCCCTATAATCAAGTTTTATCTCAACTTTAGCTACAAAAACATTATTTTCTATAATATCCTTTGCTACACCCCAATTTTTGTAAATTATGCCCTTTATCAAAGCAATATAGCTACTCGCCAATTTTTGAGAAAACCTCTTTTGGGCCTCTTTTTCTGACAATACGTGTCGTCTTATTTCACTTATTTTTTCCCTTAGCAACCTTTCCTTTATCTGTTCCAACATTATTTTCTCTCTCAGCAGCTCAACCCTTTTTTCCACATTCACCTTTTTAAACGTGGTTTTCGGCTTTGGCTCGGGTTTAGAAACTTTCTTTTTAGGCTTAGGTTTAGGTTTAGGTTTAGGTTTAGGTTTTGGTTTTGGCTTTGCAACTTTTTTCTTGGGTTTGGGTCTTGGTTTGGGCTTGGGCTTAGCAGGAATGATCTTCGATTTAATTTTCTTTGGCGTGGTATGTTTTTTCTCTACCTTCTTAACCAAAGTCTTCAGATGCTCTTCAACTTTACTCTTTTTACTCTTTGTTTTTTTGCTTTCTAATTGCAAAAGATTAACGGTGTATATGGGTATTCTTTTGGGCACAACTGTTGGCGTCTTTATTATCAATAGAAAAACCAACGCAAATAGAACATGAATGAGAAGGGAAATTAGAAAGCTTACAAATTTCATCTCTTAGGTTGGGTGGCAAGACCTACCTTGTTGATACCAACGGATTTCACTGTATCTATCAGGCTCACCACTATTCCATAGTTCACCATAGAATCAGCTTTTATGATAACGGTTCTGTTTTTGTGTGCCTTTAGGTAATCCTTTAAAGCATCTAATTTTATAGGAACCTTATCCAAATAGTACCTACCATCTTTGTCTATCGATATGATTATATCCTTCTTTTCTATCTTCGTAACACCACTTTTTGTCTTTGGTAAATTGACCTTTATACCCTTAACAAGCATAGGTGTTGTTACCATAAATATGACAAGCAACACCAACATCACATCGACTAACGGCGTTATGTTTATGTCTGAAAACGTCTTGTTATTGTTTTTTCTCATCTAAGCGTCTCTAAAAATCCCTCCAGCTCTTCTGATATATTAGAGAGCTTTGTGTGCAATATGTTATAACCAATAACAGCAGGAACAGCCACAAAAATACCCGCAGCAGTAGTAACCAAAGCCTCAGATATACCCGGTGCCACCGTCGCAATGGTAACACTTTGAACATTACCTATACTATTGAAGGCGTTTATAATGCCCCAAATCGTTCCAAATAGACCTACAAAGGGTGCTGTAGCTCCAATGGAAGCAAGCCAAGGAAAACCACCTTCTAAATCTTTACCGACGATCTCCAAAAAACTCCTTGCTGAAGCATATGACTCTTTGCTAAGCAAGTAAATATTACCCGCAATGGACTCTGTTGCTTTGGCGAAAGCGTCAAGTGATGACTTATCACTGGTCTCTATGAACTTTTTGATAAATATACGATTTTTGTTGAAAATTGATCTAAGTTGCAACCACTTATAGATCATAAAACTCCAAGAATACAAAGACATAATAGCCAAAACAACGAGGACAGCTATAGCTATGCTACCTATATGACTAAAACCGAAATAGTTGTTCATGACGCTAATTCCACCATGCTTTCGTATTTTTTTACCATTCTCCTCACTCTTCCATAATTTGCATCGTCAAAAGAGAGTGAGGAAAGTTCATTTTTATACTTTTGCACGTTTTCTTTTGCCTTTTCCAAATCCACATCCTCTTTTGCTATAACTTCATCTGCAATAACAAATACGTTATCTTCTGTAACTTCGAAGTAGCCACCAACGATCAAAAGCTTCATCTTTTCTTGATCCTCTGGTTGCACTTCCAAAAGACCCACATCAAGAACTGTAATAAAATTCTCATGCCCCGGCAAAACGCCGAACTCACCTAATTTGCCCGGGGCACCGATATATTCAACCTTACCTTCGAATACCTTTTTTGACGGTGTTACAATGCTAACATTTAACTCAGGCACCACTACCTCCCTTTACTGAACAAGTGTTTTCGCCTTTTCTAACGCCTCTTCTATAGTTCCAACCATGTAGAAGGCCTGCTCTGGAACATCATCGTGCTTTCCGTCGATAATCTCTTTGAATCCCCTTATGGTATCTTGTATCTTAACGTATTTTCCACTCATTCCCGTAAACTGCTCAGCTACAAAGAATGGCTGAGACAAGAACCTCTGTATCTTTCTTGCCCTATTAACGATGATCTTATCCTCTTCACTTAGCTCTTCCATACCAAGTATAGCTATAATATCCTGCAACTCTTTATACCTTTGCAAAATCTCTTGGACCTTCCTTGCAACCTCGTAATGTTCCTTACCCACAACAGCAGGATCCAAAATCCTCGATGTTGAATCAAGAGGGTCAACAGCAGGATAAATTCCAAGCTCTGCCAACTTTCTTGAAAGAACCGTTGTAGCATCCAAATGGGAGAATGTTGTTGCAGGTGCTGGGTCTGTTAGGTCGTCTGCAGGAACGTAAATAGCCTGAACGGATGTAATGGAACCCTTCTTCGTAGATGTAATTCTCTCCTGCAACTCACCCATATCCGTACCCAACGTTGGCTGATAACCAACGGCGGATGGAATCCTACCCAGCAAAGCCGAAACCTCCGATCCTGCCTGCGTGAACCTAAAGATGTTATCTATAAAGACAAGCACATCCAAGTTCTTTTCATCCCTAAAGTACTCAGCAACGGTAAGACCCGTCAAACCGACCCTTGCCCTTGCTCCAGGCGGCTCATTCATCTGACCGTAGATCAATGCAGCTTTATCCAAAACGCCCGATTCCTTCATCTCATTCCACAGGTCGTTCCCTTCCCTTGTCCTTTCACCAACGCCGCAGAAAACCGAATATCCACCATGATGCATGGCAACATTATGAATAAGTTCCATAATTAAAACGGTCTTTCCAACGCCAGCACCACCAAATAGTCCTGTTTTACCACCCTTCGCATAAGGACAGAGCAGATCGATAACCTTTATGCCAGTTTCAAACATCTCGCTTGTAGTGGATTGTTCCTCAAGTGGTGGAGCTTCCCTGTGTATGGGCCATCTAATCTCATATTGAATTGGACCAAGTTCATCCACAGGCTCTCCAACGACGTTCATTATCCTTCCCAAAACACCCTCGCCAACGGGCGTTGTTATATAATCACCCGTATTTTCAACCTCAGTGCCTCTCACCAAGCCGTCCGTCGAATCCATTGCAATTGTTCTTACCCTTCTTTCACCTAAATGCTGCTGAACCTCCAAGATCAGATCACTTGTTGCACCCTCTATATCTTCTTTCTTTATTCTTAAAGCAGTGTAAATTGGCGGTAAATCACCCTCTGCAAACTCAACATCGACAACCGGTCCTATCACCTGAACAATTTTTCCTTTTTCTGCCATAATCTTTCTCCCCTTACTTTTATTGTTTCATTGCTTCTATACTTGTGGTTATTTCGATCAATTCCTTCGTTATTGATGCCTGTCTTGCCTTGTTAAACTGCAAAGTTAAACTCTTTATCATTTCGCCCGCATTTGTTGTTGCAGCATCCATAGCTGTCATCCTTGCCGCATGTTCACCGGCTAAGGATTCAAGCATAGCACCGTACAATTCCATCTTGACAAACTTTGGTAACAGTTCATTCAGAACCGTCTCTTTATCTGGCTCGAAGGTGAATTTTTCAACGATATTGTGCTCACTTGGAACTTTATCGCCTATCATGATGGGTAGAAGCTTCTTAACTGTAACCCTCTGCACTAAAACATTAACGAACCTATTGTATATCACATAAACCTCGTCTGTCTCACCATTTAAGAAATCGGCTATGATCTTATCCATTATCTCGCTTGCATTGGAAAACTCAGCCCTATCTTTCAATATATCGCTATAAGCCTCTTTTGGCTTTATGCCCCTGAACTTAAAGTACGTATGAGCAAAGCGACCGATGAGTATTAAGTTGACGTTCTTCCCTGAGAACTTTGTGTTCATTAGTTTTTCAGTCTCTTTTAGAACGTTGTGATTGAAGGCACCACAAAGACCCCTGTCCGAGGTTATAACTATCAAATCAACGCTCTTAACATCCCTAAACCTCAAAAGATCGTTTTCATGGTGGGATGTGGAGCTAATAAGTGATGAAACCATTTGCTCAAGTTTATTCCTAAAAGGCCTGAATATCATAGCAGCTTCCTGAGCTCTTCTCAATTTTGCAGCTGCCACCATTTTCATGGCCTTCGTTATCTGCTGTGTCTTCTGTATACTGCCGATCTTTCGTTTTATATCTCTCATACTAAGAGCCATAGCTCATGCTCCTTCTTAAGGTTTAAAGACTTTCTTAAACTCTTGAATTGCATTATCCATCTTGGCCTTTAGTTCATCATCAATCTTCTTTTTCTCCTTAATCTCAGGCAACAGATCGGGGAACTTAGCCTCTACAAACTTATAAAGTTCTTGTTCAAACTTCTGCACATGCTCAACGGCAATATCATCCAAATAGCCATTGTTTCCTGCGTAAATTATCAATATCTGTTTCTCAACAGGTAGTGGTGAAAATGGTGGCTGCTTCAATATCTCCGTAAGTCTTGCACCCCTATTCAACTGCTGCTGAGTAACTTTATCCAAATCAGATCCAAACTGCGCAAAAGCTTCAAGCTCCCTGTACTGAGCAAGTGCAAGCCTAAGCATTCCTGCAACCTGTTTCATTGCCTTAATCTGTGCAGCACCACCAACCCTTGAAACAGAGATACCTGCATTAACAGCAGGTCTAATACCGCCATAGAAAAGGTCGCTTTCCAAGTATATCTGACCATCCGTAATGGAGATAACGTTCGTTGGAATGTATGCCGAAACGTCTCCTGCCTGTGTTTCAATTATTGGCAAAGCCGTTAAAGAACCCCCACCCATCTCATCGGAGAGCTTTGCTGCACGCTCAAGCAACCTTGAGTGCAAATAGAACACGTCTCCTGGATATGCTTCTCTGCCGGGTGGCCTTCTCAAAAGCAAAGAAACCTGTCTGTACGCCTGTGCGTGCTTTGTCAAATCGTCGTATATAATCAATGCATGCATGCCGTTGTCCCTAAAGTACTCGCCCATTGTAACGCCAGCATAAGGGGCAATATACTGAAGTGGTGCAGGATCCGATGCCGTTGCAGCAACAATCGTTGTGTATTCCATGGCACCCATCTCTTCGAGCTTCTTCCAAATCCTTGCAACCGTAGATCTCTTCTGTCCTATTGCAACGTAGATGCAGTAAACATCCGTATCCTTTTGGTTGATTATCGTATCCAATGCAATCTGTGTCTTACCAATCTGCCTATCACCGATGATAAGCTCCCTCTGACCCCTTCCAATTGGGATCATGGCGTCTATTGCCTTAATACCCGTCTGTAAAGGCTCTTTAACAGACTGCCTCTGAACAATACCCGGTGCTTTTATCTCAATCCTTCTGTAGTGTTCACTCTCAATAGGGCCCTTACCATCTATGGGCTCACCAAGCGCATTTACTACCCTACCAACCAGAGCTTCACCAACAGGAACCTGTGAAATCTTTCTCGTTCTCTTGACCTTTTCGCCCTCTTTAATCATCTTATCGTCACCAAGAACGACGACACCAACGTTGTCCTCTTCCAAGTTTAAAGCCATACCCATGACGCCACTTTCAAATTGGACAAGCTCATTGGCCATAACCTTTGTAAGTCCATAAACCCTTGCAATACCGTCACCAACACTTAAAACAGTTCCAGTCTCGCTTATATCGATAAATTCTTTGGCGTTCTCAATCTCTTTCTTTATTACTTCACTAACTTCGCTCGCCTTAATCTGCATCTATCCCTTCCTCCTTATATTGAAAGTCTCAAAAGTTTTTGTTC
>JALUBE010000008.1 GCA_027045065.1 Desulfurellales bacterium
ATGTCAAACTATTATTTATAACTATTTATGACCAGATCTTGATTTGGTAGATTTTATTTAGTATAAGACAATACAGGCTATGAGGTTAGCCTTAAACGCCCCGTTAATGGGGATGATAACCTCTACCCAAAATAAAAGGGGGAGGTGTTTTATGGAAATCAAGCCCCTACTCAAAGAAAAGATCAAAGCCTTAAGCCAAATTACACCAAACAGTAGTGCTCTAAAAAAAGCGGAGCAAAAATTAGATGAAGAACTGTTCAATTTGGTTGTAGTTGGACAGTTTAAAAGAGGGAAATCCACCTTCATCAATGCCCTTTTATCAGATACCATTGTTCCTTCATCAATTCTGCCTTTAACATCTATCGTTACGATAATCCAATACTCGGACACGAAAAAGGCTGTTGTTAAGTTTTTAGACAACCACGAGGAAACCATAAATGTATCCGAAATCGAGAAATACGTAACAGAAAAACACAACCCAGAAAACAAACTACAGGTGAAAGAAGTTTACGTCTATCACCCATCTGAGTACCTAAAAAAGGGTGTAAGAATCATTGATACACCGGGTATTGGTAGTGTCTTTAAACACAACACAGATGTGGCTTACAGTTTCTTGCCGTATTGCGATGCTGCTGTATTTTTGATGAGCCCCGATCCGCCTTTGGGTGAAGCTGAGATCGAGTTCTTAAAAAACGTGAAGGTCTACACTGAAAAATTCTTCTTCATTCTAAACAAAATAGACATAGTATCTGAAGATGAATTAGACGAAGTTGTTGAGTTCAACAGAAATTTACTTAAAGAATACACGGGATCTGATGACATAAGGATCTATCCAATTTCCGCAAGGAATGCACTCAAAGCCAAACTAAACAAGGACGCCAATCTCTTGGAAAGATCCAATTTGATCCAAATTGAACATGCCTTGGACGAATTCATTGCCAAAGAGAGAATGAACATAATAGCAACAAGTGTAATAAACGCACTCTTAAGACACATAAACAACGAACTTACATCCTACAAGCTCCAAAAGGAAACACAGAAACTCTCAGTGGAAAGTCTGAAAGAGAAAGTAGAAAAATTCTCAAAGTTTATTGAAAGTGTAAGGGAAGAAGCTGAAGAGTACGAGTACATATTGGACAAACGCATTGATAAGATCTACAAGGAGTTAGATGAAGAAATTGAAATACTAAAGGAAAAGGAGCTACCAAACCTCATAGAGAAGATGCAAGAGCATTTCAAGGAAAAGTCCAAAGAGAAGATGTCAACTGAGGAATTTGAAAATTTCATGACGCAAAAGATGAACGAATACATTCTACAGATTTTCACTAATTGGAGAAAGGAGCAGTCGGATATAATCTCAGAAAAAGTGGAAGCTGTTTACAATGATCTTGCAAAGAAGATCAACCAAAAGATTGAAGATGTCATAAACACCGCATCATCTCTGTTTGATGTAAAATTAAATGCCTATGTGGACAGCGAAAAACTAACCCAAAAAAGCGATTTTTACTTCATGCTGGAAGACCAAATGGGTATTCTGAACATCTTTGCAACCACGTTCAGAACGAAGCTTCCTTTCTTTATTGGCAAAAAGATAGCCCAAAAGCACATAAAAAATACAACGGTAGAGCTATTTGACAGACATTGTGGAAGAGTCAGATATGACCTTACAAAGAGGGTCAGGGAGACAACCTTCAGGTTTAAGGATCAGCTTAAAGACAAGCTTGATTTGACAATCGAGGCCATACAACAGGCACTTGAAAAAGCCGTAAAACTCAAAACGGAGAATGAAAAGAGATCTGAGGAGATATTGAAGGAGATAGAGAAAAACACGAAACTCTTATTAAAACACAAAGAAGAACTCGAACAACTAAAGAAACAACTATCTACTTAAGGTAATAAACAATGTCAACAACGACCCTGATACGCTTGATGTACGGCGTATTGGGGTCTCTATCCGTTATTGAAAAATAACCCTGCCTTGCAGATTTAATCTTACCCAAAATTGAATGTGATTCTTGGGCAAACTTCTCTGCTGCCTTTTTGGCGTTCTGTATAGCCTCATCAACCATAACAGGCTTTATCGTGTTGAGCTTTGTGTAAAGGTATGTGGTGTCAAATTTAACATTGGTTGCCATAATACCCTTTTGATTGAGTTTGAACAACTCCTTACCCAAATTTACAACTTTGTCTACTTTGTGGGTATAAAGGGTTATAACGACCTTACCTGTGTACCTAAAACGGGCGTTTGAATTGTAATTTGTAGCATAGTTGTCTGTAATACCGGGTGGCGATATTGAAATCTCACTATCACTGAATCCCTCATCTTTCAAAAACTTCAAAACGGCAGCCTTGTAAAACGAGATCTTTTTGTAGAGATTTAAAGGATTGTTATCGGCTACCGTAAACTCTATTGGATAGATCGCAACATCAGCTTTAACAAGCCTTTCAGATAAACCTTTAACACTCACAGTCCTTTCAAGACCCTTGACTTTTAACACCGTTTGCGAAACCAAATAACCCAACGCAACCAAGCCCAAAGCTATAAAAAGACCACAAAAAAATCCGCTCCACCCTGATTCCCTTCTGTACATATCCTCACCCCCCATTCAATTTTACACCTTCCCAATGGAGAATCCTCTTTTTTAAATCAACCCCCTTCGAATAACCGCCTAACCCATTCTTTGCTATAACCCTGTGACAAGGCACAAAGAACGCAAAACGGTTAAGAGACAACAGCCTTGCCGTAGCTCTTGCAAAACGCTTGTCGCCAAATAGGTTTAGGGCTACATCTGAGTAATAAAATAGATCTCCGATCTTCGTGGAAATCAAAAAGTTATGTAATTCTAACTGTTTTTCACTTAGATCAGATACATCGAGCAAGCAATAGTCAAAATGTGAAAAATCCTTGCTCTCAAAGACTTTTAAAACAGATGCTTTTATATGACCATTAAGGGGATATCCTTGGGGTTCTTTTTCGAATGAAATGGCTTTTATTTTGCCTTTACTTATATCAAAGATCAACCATCTACCAAAAGGTGTATCAATGTAATAGCTACTCAACAACTATCCTTATGTGATATATTGAAGCAACGGTGTCCTCTTGAATTCTTCTCACCATATCCTCAAACTCATCGAAGGACACCTTTTTATACTCCACAAGCGGATCCCTCTGACCGTACCCCCTTAATCCAACGGCATCCCTCAAATAGTCCATGTTTTTAAGGTGTTCTCTCCAATGCATATCGACTATCTGCAAGAGTATCTGTCTTTCTAAGTTTCTCATCTCCTCAGAACCGATCAATTCTTCCTTTTCGTTGTATTCCTTGATAAGTTCGTCTTTAATACCTTGAATAAGCTTATCCCTCTGTTTTGTCTTTGAAAGCTCCTTTGTGTCTATCTTAAATGTCCTATCGAAAATCCTCTTCATTTCCTTGTTAAAACCACTCACATCCCAGTTTGTCGGATCTATATTTTGCGGAAGGTAAGCGTCCGCCAAGTCCTCAACAATCGACTCAATATATCCCAAAATATCCTCTTTCAAATCCTTTCCCTCTAAAATACTTCGCCTTTGCTGGTAGATTACCTGTCTCTGCTTGTTCATCACATCGTCGTATTCAAGCAGGTTCTTCCTTATCTCAAAGTTGTAATCCTCAACCTTTTTCTGGGCATTCTCTATAGCCCTCGTAATCATCTTGTTTTCTATCGCCTCACCCTCTTCGACGCCCAGCTTATCCATCAAAAACTTTATCCTTTCAGACCCAAAAATCCTCAATAGATCATCCTCCAACGACAGGAAAAACCGCGATTCACCAGGATCTCCTTGCCTACCTGCCCTACCCCTCAACTGGTTGTCAATCCTCCTTGATTCATGCCTTTCTGTGCCCAGAATAAAAAGGCCTCCAAGCTTTCTGCTTTCTTCCGTGAGCTTTATATCCACACCACGCCCAGCCATATTCGTTGCTATCGTAACCCTATACGGCTCGCCCGCATGTGCTATAATCTCCGCCTCTTTCTCATGGTGCTTTGCATTCAAAACGGCATGTGGTATCCTTTTTTTAACAAGCAACCTATGGAGTTCCTCTGACTTTTCAACGCTCGTTGTACCAACCAGAACCGGCTGACCCTTTTTGTATCTTTTTTCAATCTCATCAATTATCGCATTAACCTTTTCCTTGTGCGTCTTAAAAACAAGATCGTTATGGTCAATCCTGATAACAGGCTTGTTTGTTGGAATTACCACAACGTCCAGGTTGTAAATCTCCTTAAACTCTCGTGCCTCTGTCGCTGCGGTTCCCGTCATACCTGCAAGTTTTTCATACATTCTGAAGTAGTTTTGAAACGTAATGGACGCCAATGTCTGCGATTCTTTCTGGATTCTTAAGTGCTCCTTTGCCTCTATAGCCTGGTGGAGACCATCCGAATACCTTCTATCCGGCATCAATCTACCTGTAAACTCATCAACAATTATCGCCTTTCCATCTTTGACGATATAGTCTTTGTCCTTATGATAAACCGTGTGTGCCTTTAGTGACTGGTTGACCATGTGCAGTATCTCTATGTTCTCAATGTCATAAAGGTTCTTTATGCCCAAAAACTTCTGTATTTTCTCTATACCCGAATCGGTTAACACGGCATTTTTTGCCTTTTCATCAACTTCGTAATCCTCAGGCTTAAGCTGCCTAACTGCTTTGTCAACTTTGTAGTACAAAGAGGATGGTTTGTCGGCAACGCCCGAGATAATCAGTGGCGTTCGTGCCTCATCGATGAGAATTGAGTCTACCTCGTCTACTATAGCGTAGTAAAAATCCCTCTGAACATAGTCATCTAAAGAGTAGCTCATGTTGTCTCTTAAGTAGTCGAATCCAAACTCGCTATTCGTTCCATATGTAATGTCCGCCAAATAAGCCTCTTTCCTTGAACAAGGTACGAGTTTCGTAGTAAACTTTTCCTTATCATCCCAATCAACTAAAAAAGATTTGTTCTGCTGTTGAATAACACCTACGGTAAAACCCAAAGAGAGGTATATTGGCCCCATCCATAAGGCATCCCTTTTTGCCAAGTAATCATTGACCGTTACAAGGTGAACCCCCCGCCTCGTCATTGCGTTCAAGACCAAAGCCAAGGCCGCAACAAGCGTCTTACCCTCACCGGTCTTCATCTCAGCAACCATGCCCTTGTGAAGTACGTATCCACCTATTAATTGAACATCAAAATGCCTCATGTTAAGTGTGCGCCTTGCAACCTCTCTTGTTAAAGCAAAGGAATCCACAAGTATTGCATCCAAATCACCTTTTTTGTGATACTGATCTTCTAATTTTTTAATTTCTTCTCTGATTTTCTCGTCGCTTAAGGACTTTGCCCAGCTTTCCCTATCATTTATCTTTTTAACATACGGTTGTATTGACTTTAATATTCTATCGTTCTGTGTTCCAAAGACCTTCTTCAGTAAGCCCAACATCTTTCCCCTCTTAAAGTTAAATTCATCCAATATTATTGAACTGAAAGACAAAAATCAACCAAAACAAAATTTTTGTTGACCTAAGCCCTCTTTATTGGTAAAAAACCCCAAAAATGAGGGGAGGTTCAAGATGAAAAAGTTATTTATTCTATTTTTAGCAGTTATGGTCGTTTCATTTGGATTTAGCTACACAACATATGCAAAACAAGATAAAATCAAGGTTGCCTTCCTCTACATAGGACCGCACAATGACGGTGGTTGGAGTCAGGCACACGACGAGGGCAGGATATATCTACAAAAACACCTACCCTACGTTATTACAAGTTACTCTGAAAGTGTTCCAGAGGGAGCACCGTGCGAAAAAGTTGTAAGAGACTATATTCACAAAGGTTACAAGGTTATCTTTGGTACAAGCTTTGGTTTTATGAACTGCCTATACAACGTGGCAAAGGACTACCCGAATGTGATATTTGAGCATTGCTCTGGTTACAAAACAAGAAAGAACATGGGTACATACTTCGGCAGAATGTATCAGGTTGATTATTTGGCTGGACTTGTGGCAGGCATGATGACAAAGAGCAATTACATAGGTTTTGTTGCGCCATTCCCCATACCAGAGGTTGTAAGGGAAATTGACTCATTCACCATTGGAGCAAGGGAAGTCAATCCAAAGGTAACGGTGCATGTTATTTGGACAAATTCATGGTTTAACCCCGTTAAAGAAAGGAGCGCCGCAGAGACGTTTATAGCAAATGGAGCAGATATTATAGTGAGCGGCTGTGATTCACCCGCATCCATAGAGGCAGCCAAAAAAGCAGGAATTTATGCAATTGCATACGATAGAGACATCCACAACATGTTTCCAAAGACGGTTCTCACATCAAGGGCTTGGAATTGGGGTGTCTACTATGTGAAAGTATTGAAAGAGGTTCATGATGGCACATGGAAGTCTGAAAAATACTGGGGCGGTTTGGATACGGGTATAGTTAAATTAGGTAAATTCGGCGAAACAGTGCCGGAGAAGGTTAAAGCTTACGTCCTAAAAAGGGAAAAAGAGATAAAAGAGGGCAAATTCAAGGTATTTGAAGGTCCTATATACGATCAACACGGTAGACTAATGGTTAAAAAGGGACAAGAATTGCCAGACAAAGACAAACTATCTTTGCAGTGGTTTGTTAAAGGAGTTGTAGGATCAATCCCACACTAAAAACCAAGGGAGGACAGAAGCCTTTACATTAGAGGCCTCTGCCTCTTTTTTTATTTTATGGAAGAAATCGTTTTAGAAACAAGAAACATAACAAAGATATTTCCTGAAACTATAGCCAATAAAAATATATCATTTAAGCTAAAGAAGGGTGAGATACATGCGCTTTTGGGTGAAAACGGTGCGGGCAAAACAACACTTATGAACATACTCTACGGCATATACATGCCGACAAATGGCGAAATATTCATAAACGGGCAAAAGGTTACAATAAAATCACCGCTGGATGCCATAAAATTGGGCATAGGCATGATACATCAACACTTTATGCTTGTTGAAACCTTGACCGTGCTTGAAAATATCATTTTGGGTTTGAAAGAATACGGTTTTGTAATAAACAAAAGAGCCGTTAAAGAAAAGCTCAAAGAAATTGAGCATTTATATTCACTAAAAGTCGAACCGAATGTAAAGGTGTGGCAGACAACCGTTGGGGAACAGCAAAAGATAGAGATAATAAAGGTTCTATTCAGGGGAGCCAATATACTGATCTTGGATGAACCAACTGCGGTGCTAACCCCTCAGGAGACACAAGGCCTATTTAAAATACTAAAGAAGATGAAGGACGATGGAAAGTCCATTATATTCATCACCCACAAATTGGAAGAAGTCATGCAAATAGCAGATACAATCACCGTTTTAAGAAAGGGAGAAGTCATTAAAACGCTCCCCAAAGACAAAACGACAAAATCGGAACTCGCGCAATTGATGGTTGGAGAAACCCAAGCGTGTGATTTCTTAAGGAAAAGAAAAGAAACAAATGAAACAATTTTAAGCATAAAAGGACTTATTGTGTATTCAGACAAAGGAACAAAATCACTCAAGGGTGTTGACTTGGACGTAAAAAAGGGGGAAATACTCGGCATTGCGGGAATATCAGGGAATGGGCAGAAAGAGCTCGTGCAAACAATAGCGGGCTTAAAGAAGGTGGCAGAAGGTAAAATCATCTTTAGTGGCGTTGACATAACAAACAAGCATCCAAGATTCATAAGCCGTCTTGGTATCAACTACATACCAGCAGACAGGCTTGCTATGGGTGTCGCTCCCAATTTATCGAGCATTGACAATGCAATTATGCGCAGATACTATAGGTTTCCACTGTCTAAAAGGGGAATCATGAACCACACAAAAGCCCTTGCATACACACGAATGATGGCAAAAGCCTACAAAATCAAATTGGATAACCCCTTTGCACCCATAAAGCTTTTGTCCGGTGGCAACATGCAAAAATTGATACTTGCCCGTGAGATTTTAGAAAATCCAAAGCTGCTCATCGCCTCCTACCCCACAAGGGGTCTCGATATTGCTTCAACCCAATTCTTTAGGCAGAAGCTGATAGAAATCGCAAACAAGGGTAAAACCATTATTCTGGTATCTGAAGATTTAGATGAAATTTTATCCCTTTCTGATAGAATAGCCGTCATGTACGAAGGTAGAATTGTCGGTATTATGGATGCTGAAGAGGCCGATAAAAACACAATCGGTTTGATGATGGCTGGGGCAAAGGCATAATGCTGTACTTTGAAAAGAGACAATCGGTTCCTCGATACTTCAAAGTGATAATACCCATAATTTCCCTCTTGATAGGCTTAATAATCGGCGCAATAGCCGTGGCTATAGTGGGCATTAATCCATTGGACGTATATGGTGGCATATTATCTAACGCCTTCGGCAGTTGGTATGCCTTCTCGGAAACCTTAGTCGCCGCAACACCCTTAATCCTAATTACAGCAGGACTTATCGTTGTCTTCAGGATGAACGTTTGGAACATAGGGGCTTATGGACAATACATAATGGGCGCAATCTTTAGCTCATACTTCGCACTTTTTGCTTCACATGGTCTATCTAAGCCTGTAATGCTTGCGGTAATGGTAATATCAAGCATGGTCGGAGGGGCTATATGGGCTTTAATACCGACGCTATTAAAGATATTCTGGGAAGTAAACGAGGTTATCACCACATTGCTTTTAAATTACATAGCACTCTATACTCTAAAGTTTCTCATGTACGGTCCCTGGAAAAATCCAGAAAGTTACGGATTCCCTTTATCCAAAACCTTCCCTCAAACCGCTATACTGCCGGTACTATTTAAAGGCACACGCTTAACTGTAGGCATAATATTTGCGCTGATTGCCGTATTGATCGTGTGGTTTCTCATAAAAAAATCGAAATTTGGTTATGAAGTCAGGATCATAGGTGATAATCCCCTTGCAGCTAAGTATGCAGGGATAAGCGTGAACAGAAATATTATAATCGGCATGGCCATAAATGGCGCTTTGGCAGGCTTGGCTGGTATGACAGAGGTTTCAGGAATAGTCCACTACTTGCAAGTAAAAATCGGGGCAGATTACGGCTATACGGCTATAATCGTGGCATGGATATCCTATTTAGACCCCCTTGTTACAATCTTGGCTTCCATTCTCTTCGGCGGCTTAGCAAGTGGCGGATACTCATTGCAGATCACCATGCGTGTATCCTACGGCATAGTGGGATTAATTGAAAGCATAACACTGTTTAGCTTGGTCGGGGCGCAGATATTTTTAAACTACAAATTAAGGTGGAAAAATGGATCATCATAGCATTTACATATCCCTGCTTGCCAATACAGTTAAAGCCGGAACGATACTACTCTTCCCTACAATAGGCGAAATATTTACAGAAAGGGCCGGTATTTTAAACTTAGGCGTCGAAGGCATGATGCTTATCGGTGCATTTATTGGCTTTATTGTAGCCTACACAACAAAAGATCCATATTTAGGCTTTTTTGCTGGTACAATCGCAGGCGGCATTGCATCACTCATACACGCTTTCATATCAATAACTTTAAGGGGTAACCAAATAGTCAGTGGATTGGCCTTGACCATATTCGGTGGAGGATTCACTACATTCTACGGCCAAAAGTGGATCAACATGACGCTAAACAATACCCTACCAACCGTAAAATTGCCCATACTCAGCAAAATCCCCTACATTGGCCCAATATTCTTTAGCCAAGACCTTATTGTTTACCTTTCTTACATTACAGTCCTTGTTATGTGGTTCATACTTTACAAAACAACTATGGGTCTAAATTTGAGGGCTGTGGGGGAAAACGCCAAAGCGGCAAATGCCATGGGAATAAGTGTTTACAGGGTTCGATATATGTGGACATTCTTCGGAGGATTGTTAGCAGGAGCAGGCGGAGCGTATCTTACGACGTCTTATGCTCCTTTCTGGCTTGACGGCATCACAGCCGGTAGAGGATGGATAGCAATAGCCCTTGTGATTTTTGCCATGTGGGATCCCTTAAAAGCCCTCTTTGGAGCCTATCTATTCGGTGGAATAAACGCATTACAGTTTCAACTGCAAGCCTCAGGAACAACCATACCTTCCGCCATTTTAAACATGCTTCCATACATTGGAACGTTTATAGTCATAACAATAAGCTCTATAATTGTAAAAACACGCCACGTAAGACCACCGAAGGAGTTGGGAATACCTTACATTAGGGAAGAAAAATAACTTTTAAGTTTTGAACAATTTCTTTTCTCTAAACCAATAATAACCAAATAGCAGTAGCATCAGTGTTACGCCTGTGGCATCGGTCTCGTATGATAGGTAGTAAGACAAAAGGCCGGCTACCAAGAACAAAACCCTCTCAAATATGTTAAGGGGTTTAGTCCAATAGCCTTCAAGAAATATGGTGAAACCAAACAAGCCAAACAACCCGCTCATGGCTGGGACAGTAACATGAATGTTGAGGCCTGCAAGTAGGTTTGTGTACAAAAACAATTATACCGCCCCCGCTTGTCAAGTCAATTCTTCCCATTTCCCTTTTCCTTCTCTCTCTTTAGCCCTCAGTTAACAGAATCATTTCACCTCCTATTTCAAGCAACTATATTCTCTTTTGTTTCTAATATACATCCATACACCTCAAAGGCG
>JALUBE010000009.1 GCA_027045065.1 Desulfurellales bacterium
GAACATCTTTCAGGATTGTTTTAAATCTATCAAGCAGTGTCCCACTCTCGTCATTTGTGAAAAAAGTCAGATCGTTATCATTAAAACTTGTATCCATAGCCCACTCCTTTCAATGAGGATAAATTACACTATATATACCTATTTGACAAGGAACTATTTTGGTTCAAACAGTAAATGATAGGTTTAAACATGCTTATTATCCAAAGCTAATGAGAGTGTACTAAATGAAATAAAGCGTAAATGAGACATTCTTCCCAAGACTAAGCAGTGCTTTTACCGAATAATACATACAAACCCCCAACAATTTTATTTGCCCTCCCTCTTTTAAAAAGATGAGGGTATGCTACCAAAAGGGTGAGGAATTTATAAGCCCTTTTGGTGGGGAGTTTGTTGTAACTTTATCAAGATTGACATTGTCATTGTATCACAGTTCGGGGTTTACACAAAATGTGAGGCGGGATCTACGATGTTTTTAAACATCCATTTTTACTAAAGATACGCCAACCCTTAGATAATAAACAACACTGTCTAATTACTATTTAAATTCTTGATTTGAAAAATCTCTCTATTATAAGTGGAGATATTTACAAGCTCTCTTCGATTAGCTCTTTGATTTGTTCATGCAAATGCTTTATGTTTTCTTCTACAGTTTCCCACACCACCATATAATTCACGCCAAAGTACTCGTGTATAAGCTTATCCCTCATTCCAGCCATTAGTCTCCAGGGAATTTCTTGATGTTTTGCTTTAAATTCAGGGTCAATATTCTTTGCAGCTTCGCCGATTATCTCTAAACTTCTGACAAAAGCACGCATAAGAATAGGATCTTTTATAAAATCTGAATAGGATAGGTTTTTGGATTTGTTGATTAGAAACTCGCACTCTTCAAGTATGTGTAAAAGATAAGGCCTTATGCTTTTATCCACTTTAAAGCACCTTTATTTCTTCAATGTAGGGTAATATATGCGGGCTTATACCTTCTTTTGTGAGTAAATCAACCTTGATGCCAATTATGTTTGATAGGTAATCCTCAAGCTCTATAATATCAAAGTACGTCGGAGTTTCAGAAAAGTCTACAATTAGGTCCAAATCACTGTTTCCGTTTTGTCTTCCCTCTGCATAAGAGCCAAAAACCTTTATACTTTTTACTTTGAAATCACGTTTGAGCTTTTCAGAATACCTGAGTATGATTTGTTCAATCTCGCTTAAGGTTCTTGGGCTCTCTGTGGACATTTTGCACCTCTAATACTGAGGATAATAACAAAGAGTAGGTTTGTCAAGCAAGAGTGAAAATGTAAGTGAAAAAACACCCCGTAAAGTATATTTTTGAGTAGGTTCTACCCATTCGATTAATTGATCGAATTAGCAGGACTGCCCTAAAAAAATAAACGCAGGCACCCCTTATTTTGAGACGGTCTTACTCTTGTTGTCATCTCGATATTTCTTTATCTTCTCTTGTTGTCTCTATCTCGGCCGACTTTTCTGTTTCTCTTGTTTCTGACCGTAAGTGATCGATTTTCTCGTCTCTCAGCTTTTCTCGTGTGCTTTCGAGCTTCTCAATCTTGCTTTCAAACTTGCTCTCGTTCTCGTGCTTTTGTTGGTGGTCTTGGGCTTGCGGGGCTTTTTCCTTGTCTTCTCGGTGTTTGGCTTGCTCTTGCAAGTGTGTTTGAGATTCTTTACTCTGGCTTTGTTTAAGTATTGCTTGTTCTTTATGTTTTTGTTCATACATCTCAAGAGTACTCCTGTTTTCCTGCTTGATAGTCATGTCCTCATAGAAGTCTTTTTTATTCGTTGTAAAAACATGTGTTTCATCTTTCGCACGTGTCATTGCAACATATACGGCGTTTTTGGTTGTGCGGCCTTCATGAACAACAATTGCATGTTCCACAGTGGCACCCTGGGATTTGTGCTCGGTGAGCGCGTATGCATAATTGAATTGCTTATACTGTTCATAGTTGAGAGTTACGATCTTGTCGTTGTCGGCCTTGACTGTCATTGTTTTTGATTGGGCGTCTATCTTTTGGATAGTTCCCTGTAATCCGTTCTGGACGTCAAGCTTCTTGTCGTTCTTAAGAAAAACAATTCTGTCTCCTTTTGCGAACTCTTTTGTTTCTTCTTTCTTCTCACCTATTACAACCTTCTTCTCGCCAACAATCCGCCCATGCTTAATATCCTTGCCTGTGTAGGTGTTGGTTCTATCTTTCATAACTTCAATACTTACGCCGTTTTTCTCTATCAAGCCCTTTTCCTTTAGGTGGCTTCTTATTTTTTCATTGAGTGTGTCCACCATTTTATTCGTCTGGGCAAGTACCATTAC
>JALUBE010000010.1 GCA_027045065.1 Desulfurellales bacterium
GCATCTTATCATCGATTCTTGCTTTTACCTTTGATGCATACAATCCTTCAATATTTACGTAAGCTCCATCTTCTATATTCAAGCCCTGTGCGTCTTCTGGGTTAATCTCAAGAACAGGTTCTTCCATAGCAATTGACGCACCTTCTCCTAAGGATGAGAAAATACCTGACCTAAATTTTGAATAAACTACAACACCTTTCAAGCCACTTCCAAAATCAAATTTCTTGCCTTCAACCCTTACAAAGCTATCCACCGTTTGACTAAGTTCAAATTTACCCTTTTCTAAAGTATCTTTCACGTAACCTATCGAAATATTATAGCTACACTGATTAGAAATCCTATACAAAACATCCTTGGCCGTTAAAACATCGCTTTCTACGGCCTTCTTAATCCTATTAAACCTACCTTCTATATTCACATAGTGACCATTCGTTGAAGAAAATGGTGCTGTAGGTATTACAACCTCTGCGTAGTTCTCGCTTTCGCTCTTATAAGAATCCAGATAAATCACATCCGCCTTGTCAAATATCTTTTTTGCATCCTCATCGCTAAAAACAGTGAACAAATCAGCATTGAGCAAAAATACAGCCTTTATTTTTCCGTTTTCAACAAGTTTTGGCAGTTCGTAAAGACTAAAAACCCTTTCCTTTGGTTTTCCATATAAATCAAAACCGTTTGTTACACCACTATAAATGGCACCATATGAGTTGTTGTATTTACTTGCGACATACAGCTTTACCTTATCCCCAAACAAAAGCATCAAGTTGGCAAGGGCTTTAGCAACATCGTCACCGTCTGGCCTCTCAAGAGATTCCTGTCCGACCAAGAAAGCCACCTTTTTAGCCTCAGATAAAACTTTAACAGCATCCTCAGAAATCTCAATCGAGCCCTTAATGTCCGCATTAGCATTTAACGCACTGGCCACGCTACCGAACAGGCTATTTAAAAACTCAACCTCTTGACCAGGCTCATACCTTAAAGCAATACTTCCAAGCTTGTCTATCTTTGTGCCTCTCCAATAAGCCGTAACAAGCTTTGATTTTTTCAAAAGTTTAACATTTCTCGTTATCTGCCAATCCAATCTTGGCATTTCGTTAGCTACATCACCGCCAAAGGCAAAAATCACGTCGCACTCTTCCATGTCTGAAACATTATTCAACGGAGATATACCTTTTGGCAATACACTAAACAACTTTCCAATATGTGTAGATGCAAAAGAATCGATATTGTTAGACTTAATAGCATTTTTAAAGAACAATTTTAAAGTTAATTGCTCTTCAACTGTTTCCCTTGCTCCACAGATAGCAGCTACCTCACCTGCACTATGAGATTTAAGAATATCGGCTGCTTTCTTTATAGCTATGTCGAAACTTGAACTACTACCTGCAACTTTAGGAGAGTTTATTAAATTTTTGCTTTCAACAACAGAGTAGTTAAATCTTCCTAAGTTACAGAGGTTAGCCATATTTGGTGTGCCATCCTCGCTCGTAACCCTCAAAATCTTGTTGTCCTTAACATTCAAATCCATTTGGCAGCCAGAAGCACAGAACTGACAGGTGGTTCTGACTTTATCCATCTCCCAAGGACGTGCTTTGTATTTAAACAACTTGCTGCTCATTGCACCCGTAGGGCAGATGCTTACACACTGGCCACAGAATTCACAATCAAGAGGCTTTCCATCCTTAGTATCAATCTCTTTGCCACCCCACTCTTTTTTAACGAGAGCCAATATACCAAAATTAACAACCTTATCGCATATAGTGACACATCTTCTACACTGGATACACAAATTCGCGTCGTGATGAATAATCTTCCACTCATAATGTATGGTTCTGTCAGGAACGCTCAATGGGTCAACTTCTTCCTCAACTGGATTTTCAGTTATGTTAAGTTCATAATTAATATCCTGGAGGTCACACTCGCCACTCTTGTCACAAACACCGCATTGCAGAGGGTGGAATTTGTCCCATTCATAAACAATATTTTTTCTAAATTCTAAAGCTTTTTCAGAGTCTGTAAGAATCTCCATACCGTCTTTCACCTTCATGGCGCATGACAGCATGGGTTTTTTCATACCCACAATCTCAACAGCACAGATTCTACAAGCACCGATGGCACCGAATCTATCGGAGTAACAGATAGCTGGTATGTATATGCCATTGCGCCTTGCAACTTGCAAAATTGTCTCGTTCTTTTCTGCCTCGTAATCTTTGCCATTTATCTTTATTTTTACAGTATCAGCCATATCCTACACCCCTTATCTATCGCATTCGCCGAACACGAAGTCCAAACTACCGATTACAGAG
>JALUBE010000011.1 GCA_027045065.1 Desulfurellales bacterium
CGGCGATGTGTTTTGCATAGATCCGCTCAATGATAAGGTTACCCTCAATTTTTATGTCAATAAAGTATCTTAGTTGCTTTTTAAGTGCTTCCATAAAGTCTTCAAATGTCTCAAAATCCTCAAAATTACCTGTCTTTAGACCTATTTGTTTACCTGTTAATGGATCAACGCCATTGTGCAGGGTTATCTCCAATATCTTTGGAATGTTGAAATAGCCCGTTAGTGTGTAGTTTTCCTTTCCAAACGCACCACTCTCTACGCATCCGCTTGTTCCTCCACAGCGGGCGTCCTCTATGGATTTGCCCTGTCTTAAAAGCTCCATGACAACGGCGTCGGAATTAAATATCGATGGTTGACCAAAGCCTGTTTTTATAATTTCCATTGCCCTTTTAATAAACTTATCCGGGTTCTTTTTGCTGACGTGTATGGATGCGTTTGGTTGAACAAGTCTCATTTCTTCAATCACGTCTAATAACAGATAGCTCAACTCATTGACGTTGTCAGTTCCGTCTTCTTTAATGCCGCCGATGTTGATTTGGGCAAAGTCCGTGTATGTTGAGCTTTCCTCGGCTGTTACACCGACCTTTGGTGGAGCAGGGTGGTTGTGGAACTTAACCCATAAGCATTCAAGAAGCTCTTTTGCCTTATCCTTTGTGAGCTTGCCTTCCTCTATGTCCTTTTTGTAGAATGGATACAGGTGTTTGTCTAATTTGCCTGGACTAAACGCATCCCAGCCGTTTAACTCTGTTATTACGCCTATGTGCACAAACCAATAGTACTGCAGAGCCTCGTGGAACGTGCGTGGTGCATGTGCTGGTACCCAACTGCAGATTTCTGCTATCTGCAGTAATTCCTTTTTCCTTTCTTCGTTTTTCTCTTTTTGAGCCATTTCTTTTGCTAATTTTGAATACCTTTCTGCGAACTTTATTATGGCGTTTGCTGCGATCCTCATCGCCTCTAACTCTTCCTTTTTATCGAGCGCTTCTCTATCGTGCTCTAAATCCAGTCTTTCAATCTGTTCGTCTATCTCTTTTATGAAGTCAAGCATTCCTTTCTTGTAAATCTTGCCATCTAAAACCGTATGCCCAGGAGCCCTCTGCTCCATAAACTCTGTAAATACGCCCGCCTCAAATGCATCCTTCCATCTCTGCGGGACCTCTTTGAATAGCATCTCTCGTATTGTTTTTCCTTCCCAAAATGGAATGATCTCCTTCTCGTATATCTCGAACACCTTATCAGATACCTTATAAGACACCTTTGGTCTGTTATTTAAGGTCTCTAAGTCTTCCTTCTTGTGCAGTGTGATTTCTGGATATGTTGGTGTGGCTTTGGGTTCTTCACCCCTTTCGCCCACTATCAACTCGCCGTCGTATATGGCTATCTTTTTGTTCATCAAAATGTATTCAAACGCCTTTGCTCTCTTTATCGGCACGGATGTTTCTTTGCAATTTTTGTAAAACTCTGTTAACAGTTTTGCTCTTTCTACTGAAATTCTTTCAACTGCCTCAATTGATTGCCTTCTTAATTTCTTTATCCTATCGTTCATACCCCTGTCTTCTTTCACTATTTTCGTATAATCAACAACCTTGCATGCAACGTTATCCATCTTTAACCTCCTACATTTACTTTAAACCCTTCTTTTTCAAACGTTTCATTTAACTTTTCCATCTCCTCATTTGTTGGTTTTTTGATGTGTGATACAAAAAATGGCATATTCAATCTTTTATACTTATCTACCATCATGGAATGGTAGGGCAAAAGATCAACGGATACAACATTTCTTAACGTTTTTATAAATTCAATCGTCCGCTTTATGTTCTCTTCATCATCGTTGATCGAGGGCATTATGGGCAATCTTATGGCTATTTTTCCACCATGTTTATCCAAGTTCTTTAGGTTCTTGAATATCTTTTCATTTCCAACGCCTGTATAGGCTTTGTGTTTCTCGCTGTCCATATGTTTTATATCGTATAAGTACAAGTCCACATATTTTGTTGTTTCAATAAGCTTTTCTTCCTCTGTAAAGCCCGTTGTATCCAAAGCTATGTGCACATTCTCTTCTTTTAGGGCTTTTAGCAGTTCAATTAAAAATTCATATTGCAAGAATGGTTCTCCACCTGAGATTGTAACACCGCCACCATCCTCAAAAAAGCTTTTATCTTTTAGGACTTCTTCAACCAATTCATCGACATCGTAGAACTTTCCAACCATCTTCAGTGCCGTTGTTGGGCAATTATCCGTGCAATCGCCGCACAGTGTGCATTTTTTCGTATCGATTGAAATCTTG
>JALUBE010000012.1 GCA_027045065.1 Desulfurellales bacterium
TAGGGCTTGTTGTAGATGACGCCATAGTGGTCATTGAGAATGTGGAAAGGGTAATTCACGAGGAACACTTGCCAACAAAAGAGGCCACAATAAAGGCAATGGAGGAGATTACATCGCCTATCATAGCCATAGTTTTGGTGCTTTCCGCCGTGTTTATTCCAGCGGCGTTTGTCGGTGGATTTTCAGGTAAGATGTTCCAACAGTTTGCCGTTACTTTGTCTATCTCAATGGCTTTGTCGGGATTTATAGCCTTATCCTTAACGCCTGCCTTATGCGCCTCTCTCCTTAAAGGCGAGATAAAACCCATAAAACCGGTTCGATTGTTTCAAAAGTTCTTTTCATGGCTCACAGATAAGTTTTCAAAGACCGTTAGTTTCATGCTAAAGATATCGTTAATTAACGTTTTGATATACGCTTGCATTATCTTGCTTATAGTTGGCATAGTAAAGAAGATACCTACGGGGTTGGTTCCACCTGAGGATAAAGGTGCGATTTTTGTAATGACGTACCTGCCACCCGGATCGTCTCTTAAGAGGACCGAGTATGTTTTGAACAATGAGTTAGAAAAACAGCTGATGAAATTAAAGTATGTAAAGAGTGAGCTATCTGTTGCCGGAATAGATTTGGCTTCGATGGGCGTTGAGCCCAATGCTGCCATTACCTTTGTTGAATTAACCGATTGGAGAAAAAGAAGGGGTTTTAAGCTTAGCTCTTTATATCTCTCCCATGTCTTGATGTTTAAGTTTTTTAAGAATCGAGATGCGCTCATCTACTCATTTAACCCGCCACCGATTATGGGCATGAGTATGACGGGTGGTTTTGAGATGTACGTTCAAAATAGAAAGGGTGATAGTTTGTCTAAGTTTTCTGAGGAGATTAATAAGTTGGTTTATGAAGCCAATAGACAGAAGGACTTAATGAGTGTCAGAACAACATTGATGGCAGATGTGCCCCAATATAAGGTGATAGTTGATAAGGTGAAGGCAAAGGCGTTGGGTGTTAGTATATCGGATGTTTATACAACGCTTGCCATGACGTTCGGAAAAGCATACGTTAACGATATAAACATGTTTGGCCATACGTTTCATGTTAATATAGAATCCCTTTGGAAGTACAGGGAAAATACAGATGATTTTAGGTTTGTCTATGTGAGGTCTAAATATGGCTATTTGGTGCCTGTTTCGGACCTTGTGAGAATCAAGAGAACAACAACTGCCACGACGTTGCAGCGTTTTAATTTGTTCCCTGCTGCTAAAATTATAGGCCAGCCAAAACCCGGCTACACAACGGGCCAAGCAATGGATACGATGGCCAAATTGGCAAAGAGAATTTTGCCTAAAGGATACACAATTGCTTGGGCTGGGAGCTCATTGGAAGAAAAGATTGCTCAGAAAAAGGGAAACATTGCTTACATATTCTCGATTATTTTTGTATTTTTGATTTTGGTGGCTTTGTATGAAAGCTGGATTGCCCCGATTTCAATAATGCTTACAATTCCTTTTGCCATTTTGGGTGCTGTTTTGGGTCTTTTCTTACTCCATATGGAAAACGATATTTACGTTCAGGTTGGAGTGATAACACTGATGGGGCTTTCGGCTAAAAATGCTATCTTGATTGTAGAGTTTGCCCAGGAGAGACTGAAAAGGGGCATGGCTTTAAAGGATGCCATAATAGAGGCTACAAGAATTAGGTTTAGACCAATCGTCATGACCTCTGTGGCGTTTATCGCAGGATCCATGTCTTTGGTTTTGAGCACGGGTGCAGGGGCAATTGCAAGGCATGTGATAGGTATAACCGTTGTCAGCGGAATGCTGTTTGCAACAGCCATTGGTGTTTTGTTTATACCCGTTTTGTACTATATAACGATTAGGCTTAAGGGTTTGATTAGATGAAGAAATTAGTCGTATTTGTGCTTCTTTTGTTTGTGTATAGTTGCTCGCTTGCACCTAAATTGACAGTTCCTAAATTGAAACTGCCTGACAACACTACAAAAGGTGTTCAAATAGCGAAGCAGTGGTGGAAATCCTTTGGCGATAAACGGTTAGACAGTATTGTAAATGAGGCTTTGAAAAATAACGACAAGCTACTTTTGGCTTATGAGAAGATTAAAGAGGCGAGAGCAAGGTACGGTTTTTCAAAGGCAAAACTATTTCCGCAGGTTCAAGGAAATTTCAATGCAACACGAACGTCTTATCCTGAAAATACTTACCCAAACGGCATTTTAAACTCATATACGGCTCAAGGCACTGTATCTTATGAGGTTGACCTTTTTGGGAAGTTGAAC
>JALUBE010000013.1 GCA_027045065.1 Desulfurellales bacterium
TAGGGCTTGTTGTAGATGACGCCATAGTGGTCATTGAGAATGTGGAAAGGGTAATTCACGAGGAACACTTGCCAACAAAAGAGGCCACAATAAAGGCAATGGAGGAGATTACATCGCCTATCATAGCAATAGTTTTGGTGCTCTCCGCCGTGTTCATCCCAGCGGCGTTTGTTGGTGGATTTTCGGGTAAGATGTTCCAACAGTTTGCCGTTACTTTGTCTATCTCAATGGCTTTATCGGGATTTATAGCCTTATCCTTAACGCCTGCCTTATGCGCCTCTCTCCTTAAAGGAGAGATGAAACCCATAAAACCGGTTCGATTGTTTCAAAAGTTCTTTTCATGGCTCACAGATAAGTTTTCAAAGACCGTTAGTTTCATGCTAAAGATATCGTTAATTAACGTTTTGATATACGCTTGCATTATTTTGCTTATAGTTGGCATAGTAAAGAAGATACCTACGGGGCTGGTTCCACCTGAGGATAAGGGTGCTATCTTTGTAATGACATACCTGCCACCTGGATCGTCGCTTAAGAGGACCGAGTATGTTTTGAACAATGAGTTAGAAAAACAGCTGATGAAATTAAAGTATGTAAAGAGTGAATTGTCTGTTGCAGGAATAGATTTGGCTTCTATGGGCGTTGAGCCCAATGCTGCCATTACCTTTGTTGAATTAACCGATTGGAGCAAAAGAAGGGGTTTTAAGCTTAGCTCTTTATATCTCTCCCATGTCTTGATGTTTAAGTTTTTTAAGAATCGAGATGCGCTCATCTACGCATTTAACCCACCACCGATTATGGGCATGAGTATGACGGGTGGTTTTGAGATGTACGTTCAAAACAGAAAGGGTGATAGTTTGTCTAAGTTTTCTGAGGAGATTAATAAGTTGGTTTATGAAGCCAATAGACAGAAGGACTTAATGAGTGTCAGAACTACATTGATGGCAGATGTGCCCCAATATAGGGTGATAGTTGATAAAGTGAAGGCAAAGGCGTTGGGTGTTAGTATATCGGACGTTTATACAACGCTTGCCATGACGTTTGGAAAGGCATATGTTAACGATATAAATATGTTCGGCCATACGTTTCATGTTAATATAGAATCCCTTTGGAAGTACAGGGAAAATACAGATGATTTTAGGTTTGTCTATGTGAGGTCTAAATATGGCTATTTGGTACCTGTTTCGGACCTTGTGAAAATCAAGAGAACAACAACTGCCACGACGTTGCAGCGTTTTAATTTGTTTCCTGCTGCAAAAATTATAGGTCAGCCAAAACCCGGCTATACAACGGGTCAAGCAATGGATACGATGGCCAAATTGGCAAAGAGAATTTTGCCTAAGGGATACACAATTGCTTGGGCTGGGAGCTCATTGGAAGAAAAGATTGCTCAGAAAAAGGGCAACATTGCTTACATATTCTCGATCGTTTTTGTATTTTTAATTTTGGTGGCTTTGTATGAAAGCTGGATTGCACCAATTTCAATAATGCTCACAATTCCTTTTGCCATTTTGGGTGCTGTTTTGGGTCTTTTCTTACTCCATATGGAAAACGATATTTACGTTCAGGTTGGAGTGATAACACTGATGGGGCTTTCGGCTAAAAATGCCATCTTGATTGTTGAGTTTGCCCAGGAGAGATTAAAAAGGGGCATGGCTTTAAAGGATGCCATAATAGAGGCTACAAGGATTAGGTTTAGACCAATAGTCATGACCTCTGTGGCGTTTATAGCAGGATCCATGTCTTTGGTTTTGAGCACGGGTGCAGGGGCAATTGCAAGGCATGTGATAGGTATAACCGTTGTCAGCGGGATGCTGTTTGCAACGGCCATTGGTGTTTTGTTTATACCTGTTTTGTACTATATAACGATGAGACTTAAGGGTTTGATTAGATGAAGAAATTAGTTGTATTTGTGCTTCTTTTGTTTGTGTATAGTTGCTCGCTTGCCCCTAAATTGACAGTTCCTAAATTGAAACTCCCTGACAACACTACCAAAGGCGTTCAAATAGCGAAGCAGTGGTGGAAATCCTTTGGTGATAAACGGTTAAACAGTATTGTAAATGAGGCTTTGAAAAATAACGACAAGCTACTTTTGGCTTATGAGAAGATTAAAGAGGCGAGAGCAAGGTACGGTTTTTCAAAGGCAAAACTATTTCCGCGGGTTCAAGGAAATTTCAATGCAACACGAACGTCTTATCCTGAAAATACTTACCCAAACGGCATTTTAAACTCATATACGGCTCAAGGCACTGTATCTTATGAGGTTGACCTTTTTGGGAAGTTGAAC
>JALUBE010000014.1 GCA_027045065.1 Desulfurellales bacterium
TAGCTGCAGATTCTATCTGAGCAATAGGGTTCGCAACACCCAAACCAGCAATATCAGGGGCAGAACCGTGAATTGGCTCAAACATGCCAACTCTGCCTCCAACCGATGCTGAAGCCAACATTCCTATGGAGCCTGTCAACATGCTAGCTTCATCTGACAAAATATCACCAAATATATTGCCTGTAACAATCACATCAAATTGCTTTGGATTCCTCACAAGCTGCATAGCTGCATTATCAACGAGCAGATGGCTATATTCAACATCTGGATAATCTTTTGCAACGCGTTCTACAGTATCCCTCCAAAACTGTGAAACGTCCAGCACATTCGCCTTATCAACGCTTGTAACCTTTTTTCCTCTCTGTCTTGCAAGTTCAAACGCTAATCTAACTATACGCTCTATCTCATTTTCTGTATAAACCATTGTATTAAGAGCCTTTTTAACACCGTTATCATCTAATACGCCTCTTGGCTCACCAAAGTAGATACCGCCCGTAAGCTCTCTGACAACTAAAATATCAATACCTCTGATTACGTCTGGTTTTAGCGTACTTGCATCAATCAATTCATCAAAAACCTTTGCCGGCCTCAAATTGGCAAAAGCACCCAACGCTTTTCTGATACCCAAAAGCCCTGCCTCAGGCTTTTTATCTTGAGGCAAATTATCCCATTTTGGACCACCAACAGAACCAAAGAACAGCGAATCACATTTTAAAATCTTATCCACTTCACTTTGAGGCAAAGGTTCTCCAAACTTGTCTATAGCACAACCCCCAACATAAACCTTAACGTACTCAAATTCATGGTTAAATCTGGTTGCAATTTCATCTAAAACCTTTATTCCTTCGGCGACAATCTCAGGTCCTATACCGTCACCTTCCATAACGGCAATTTTATATCTCCCCACAACTCACCTCAAACTTCCAAAATCTCTTTAGCATAATTAAACAAACCACCGCTCTCAATCAGTTTCTGCATAAACTCTGGTATAACGCTCGATTCAAACACTTTTCCATTTTTCAATATCTTGATTTGACCTTTTTTCGTATCAACTTCAATCTCATCAAACTTTTCAAGTTCATCCAAAACATTACTTTCAAGTATAGGCAAACCAATATTGAAAGCATTCCTATAAAATATGCGAGAGAATGACTTTGCAATCACGCAAGCTACACCGCTTGCTTTGATGGCGATTGGCGCGTGCTCCCTACTCGAGCCACTACCGAAGTTATAACCTGCCACTATTATATCGCCTCTTTTTACCTCTTTTGCAAAGCTCTCGTCTATATCCTCCATACAGTGTTTTGCAAGCTCTTTTGGGTTAGATGTATTTAAATACCTCGCAGGTATGATTACATCCGTATCTACGTTGTCTGAATAAACCCAAACTCTACCTTTAATTATCATTTTAGCACCTCGTCAGGATGAATAATTTTTCCAGCTATAGCACTCGCCGCTACAACGGCTGGTGATGAAAGATAAACAAAAGCCTTTTTAGAACCCATCCTTCCTACAAAATTTCTGTTTGACGTAGAAATGCAAACCTCACCATCAGCTAGAATACCCATATATCCACCAAGACACGGTCCACAAGTTGGTGTTGATATAACCGCTCCAGCATCCAAAAATATATCGAACAGTCCTTCTTTAAGTGCTTGCTTATAAACTTGGACAGTGGCAGGTATAATTATCAACCTAACATACTTAGCCACTTTTTTACCCTTTAAAACCTTTGCAGCTTCCCTTAAATCAGAAATTCTACCATTTGTACAGGAACCAATGAACGCCTGATTGATTTTTATATCATCTTTGATTTCAGAAATACCTTTAGCATTTGAAGGCAAATGTGGAAAAGCCACCTGAGGCTCTATATCTGAAACATCTATCTCAATCATATTAGAGTATTCGGCATCGTCATCACTCTTTAAAATTTCATATTGGTCATTCTCTATGCCACGCTCTTTTAGATACTCAACAGTAATTCCATCCGGCTCAACAATACCGTTTTTGGCACCAGCTTCAACAGCCATATTACACATTGTAAGTCTATCTTCCATAGGAAGCTCACGTATGGCATCACCGGTAAACTCCATCGATTTATAAAGTGCACCTGCAACACCAATTTTGCCAATTGTATAAATGATTAAATCTTTGCCTACAACCCATTTGCCCCTCTTGCCCTTATAAACAAATTTAATGCTTTCTGGAACCCTAAACCAGCTTTTTCCTGTTGCAAAAGCAAAACCCAAATCGGTTGAACCCATACCCGTTGCAAAGG
>JALUBE010000015.1 GCA_027045065.1 Desulfurellales bacterium
TTTGGCAATTTTTAGGCAAAACATCTTCAAGATAGCGTAGCCTTTCAACGTTTATATCTAAAATGTATACATTAGCACCCATACCACTCGCAACTTTAGCAGCGTTTAATCCGGCTGTTCCACCACCCAAAACCACAAATTTAGCAGAGTGAACACCTGTTACACCGCCAGCTAAAACACCCCGCCCACCGTAAGGTTTTGCAAGGTAATAAGCTGCCATTATAGATGCCATTTTACCTGCAACTTCACTCATTGGTTCGAGTAATGGCAATTTACCATCAACCTCTATGGTTTCGTAAGCTATAGCAACAGCTTTCCTATCCATCAATCCAACCGTTTGTGGCCTGTCTGGGGCAAGATGAAAATATGTGTAAACAATCTGTCCTTCTTTAATCATCTCAATTTCAACAGACTGTGGTTCTTTAACCTTTACTATCATTTCGGCATTATCAAAAACTTCCTTGGCTGAATCTACTATCTTTGCCCCGGCTTTTACAAATTCACTATCTTCAATGCCACTACCTACACCTGCATTCTTTTCAACTATTACTTCATGGCCATGATGCACAAACTCCATCACTCCAGCTGGCGTCATGCCTACCCTGTTTTCGTTAGGCTTAATTTCCTTTGGAACACCAATAATCATAAATCCTCCTTTAAAAACTTTAATTATTTATACATGAACTCCCAAAACAATAGCTACTAAATTTATCTCCCATAGTCTAAAATGCCCTTATAAACAATAGTGCATACAAAAAACTTGCTACAGTCATTGCTCCAAAGGCTTTCCAAATAATATTCCTTAGCTTACTATGTCCAAAAATGTGAGCATACACAGCCTTTATTAAAGTGTTTGTTACACTTGATATGATTATACTAATTAAAGCTACATTTAAACTTATTACACCTGTTTTTGACAACTGTGTCATAGATATAGTCAACGGATCTACATCCGCAAGTCCAGAAACGAACCCGAGTATATACATTCCATTAGATCCTAAATACATATGGGCAATCTTCGAAAGAATCAGAATAAATGTATAAAACGCGCCAAACATCAAGGCATGGGCAATATCATATGGATTAGAAAACTCCACATCAACGGTTGTTCCACTTTTAGGCTTCTTTAAAACAAAGGAAATGCCAACAGCAAACATGGTAACACTAAATAAGAAAAAACCGTATGATATTTTAGGGTAAATAATAAACATAATTATCCACTGTCTCACGAACATTATAGAGCTTGCCAAGATTATACCCATAGCCAACTCACCAGATAATTCAGGTGCCTCTTGAGACCTTTTGGAAAAGGCAAGGGTAACAGCAGTTGAGCTCATTAAACCGCCAAATAGAGCCGTAATTAAGATACCTTTTTTTGAGCCAAACAATTTAGTGGCAAAATAGGCCGTAAAAGAAATTGTAGATATTAGTATCACCATAACCCAGATGGAGTGAGGATTTAATTTTAAGAATGTAAAATTTTTGTTGGGTAACAGAGGATAGAGTATTGCCGTAACTATAAGAAATTTAAGGATAGCCGATATATCCCTCCTGTAAACATATTTTTCCACAAATCCATGTAAGAATTCTCTCATAGACAATATCAGAGTCATAAATATGCTCAACACAACAGACTCTATCACATATCCTTTAGCCAAAATGGCTCCCATTACAAAAGTCAAAAGACCAGCGACTTCTGTTGTTATACCTTTTCTGTTGAAGTAAACTGCCTCGTATATATATTCACCAACGATTATCAAGGCGAAGCCGAAAAAGACAACGGCCGTGATAATGGGAGTTTTTATAAAATATTGAACAGAAAAGCCCATAACAGATATTAAAGGAAAAGTCCTTATGCCTCCAAAGTGTTTTTCCTCTATTTCTCTATGATACGATTCTTGCTCCAAACCCACTAGGCCTCCTATTAGAAGGCTTAAAAAAAGGTAAGAAAACCATTGGGGGATCCAACTTAAAAATGTATCCATATTTTAAACAATAAACGCTAAATACATTTTTTTCAAGAACTTTTTTTAGTATAATTAAACAAACAATAACATTTATATTAAAAACATGGTAATTCGTTTGTCACAAAAAAATAAAAGGAAAGGAAATAAAAAAGCCAACCAAGGCTAGCTGCCCTGATTGGCTTCATTACAGGCTTTAAATTGGCTCCCCCGGAGGGACTCGAACCCCCGACCCGGTGGTTAACAGCCAAGGATAATATCAATTTTTTAATTTCTGTTTTTTTAATATTTTTCAAATAAACTGCTATTATAATAACAATTTCTTTCACTTTATTATCTTTATTTCTTTATTTATTTTTCTATCATTTTGTGCTATCTTTTAGAAAAATTTGTCCGAAATATGTCCGAAAGACATGTGGCGGACGCTTTTGAGAGGCGGAAAATATGGCTATATACATTGTGTGTCCCAAATGCAAGACTGAATACTCCATCAAGAAGAAAGCATGCCCCAAGTGCGGGTATGTTGTCAAACAAAATAAAACGTTCAGGGTTTCGGTAAGCTTCCACGGCAAAAGGGTAAGACAGACCATAACGGGCAGCAACCTTCAGGGCGCAAGGGAGATAGAGGCAAAACTTAAAGCGGAACTCGTGTCTGGCGAATATTACGACAGGCGCTTAAAGGCAAAACAGGAGATACAATTTGGAGAATTTATAAAAGATAAGTACTTACCTTATGCTAAGGAGAACAAAAAAAGCTGGAAGAAAGAAGAGATGTTGTTTAGGTTGTGGATTGAGCCTGTAGTGGGTAATAAAAAAATGGGCAAGATTACCCAAATTGATATAGAAAAGCTTAAAAAAACGATGAAAGATGCTAATAAAGCTCCTAAAACAATCAATTACGCCATTGATGTAATAAGAATGGCGTTTAATATGGCTAATAAATGGGGCTATGCTGATAAAAACCCAGCTATAGGCGTTAAAAGGCCTAAAAAAGACAACAGGTGTATAAGGTTTCTTACAAGGGAAGAGGCGGAAAAGCTACTTAATGAACTAAAAAAGCGCTCCCGACAAATATACGAGATAGCATATATAAGCCTTTATACAGGTATGAGAGCTGGTGAGATTTTCAACCTCACCTGGCAGGATATAGATTTCAAAAACGATATAATCACAATTAAAGACCCGAAAAACAGTACAGGCAGAGTAGCTTATATGACCGAGAGTCTAAAAAAGCTTTTAATTGAAAAGCATAAAAGGGAACATCCTAAAAGCCTCAGCGAACTGGCTTTCAAAGATAAAAACGGAAATAAGCTGATAAGGGTTTCAAAAACCTTTGATAGGGCAGTCAACAAACTCAGCCTAAACGACGGTATCACCGACCCACGTGATAAAGTCGTCTTCCACACACTGAGGCATACCTTCGCAAGCTGGCTTGCCATTCAAGGAACGCCGATATATACGATAAAAGAGCTTATGGGGCACAAAACACTTGCAATGACAGAAAGGTACGCCCATTTAATACCTGATGCCAAAAGGGAAGCGGTGGAGAAATTGTTTGAAGAAAACCACCTGTGGCATACATAGTTGTTTGAGCATAGTGTTATATGAGAAAGTTATCTATCAAAATAGCCTTAAAAAATCTGAGCAACTTTTTTAAATTTGACTAATATAATCGAATTAACCCGACTTGCCCAGAAAACACCGTTTCTTGAGGGTATTTTGTGCGAAAAAAACAAAGCTCTGAGCCTCTATGTCAGAAAGTATAGCTTACGGAATTTTTTCCACAACAGAGTTAACAAAGTTAACAGAATTGACAAATGTAACAACTATAACAACTGTAACAACTGTTAACTTTGTCAATTCTGTAACAATCTTCAGTGCAACAACCCTTGATGGTCGAAGTTATCGTTGCCGCTCTCGAGAAGCTCAAGTGCGTTCTTGAGCAGAATCACATACTCTTTAGCCATGCCTTTTGATTTTAGGTATTCAGCGAACTTCTCAACATGTTCCACTTTCTCCTTCAATCTCGAACTTGCCTTCATTTGATTTATGGCGTCCTTGTAGCTCCATTCTCTTGATATTTGCACATTAAAAGCTATACCGCCGTAAACCTCTTCTAATACCCATGGCATACCGTCGATTTTGCACTCAGGAGGCACGGCTATATAAACAGAATGACCGTTGTTTTCAATGAGAAAGCCCTACATATTGTGCTGAAGTCTTACGGTATCACCAGACAGCCTTACGCCCTTTATTAAGCCGAAAAAATAACCAGCACGAGTTTTTGAAGTTCTGACGATTTCGGCCTCAAACATATTCTTGAGCGTTTCAAAACTTATACCCTTAACAACAAGCGTAGTTTTACCGTTCTTATTTGTTATCTTTTTAACCTTCACAATTCCTGATTGTTCAAGCCCATTCAGGTCGTTCACAAGGTTTACGGTTGCCTGGGCAAACACCGCGCCATAGTCCACCAAACACCTTGCATAAGCCACGCATGAGGCACACTGCACTTTCCCGCCCTGAGCTGCTGTATTTTCGTAGTATTGTTTGACTAACAAATCAACAACGCCGTCCTGCTCGAACTTGAGAAAGTTTGCTAACGTCCGTTGTCGTGAGAATATCTTACACTCGTGGAACAGAGCCAGCTTGCCGTGTTGCTCTAAATCCACCACCGCAGGCACAATGACAGTAGAAATAAGCACGGTAACGGTGATATGAAAGCCAGCGCTATCAAATTGAGATAAAGCATTGCGTTTTTCATAACATACATCCTACTTTGGCATATAGAGTTTTTCAGTTTTTGTTTTATTATCCCTTTTAACCTTCACGCTTGACATCGCATTCGCAAGACCGTTTGCAACCGCGTATTCTTCTTTCTCTATCTCTTTTAGTTGCTTTTGTTGTGCAGGGCAACCCCCCAAAAGTGCACGGGTGCTTTTGCTTCTTTTTCCAATATTTTGGGTTGTCAAAATTTGCCCAGTCCTTTTCGAAGCAGTTGACTGCCTGATTGAACTGCTTGTTGGCGATGTTCATTCGTGTTGATACTTCTTGGGAGTGCAGTATCGCCAAATACAGCACAAGCACTGTCACGGGTGCGAGCACCACGAGGAATTTGAAAAAGTTCGTCATTTTTACACCTCCTTCTTTGTTTTTCTACTTATATACGCAAGGGCAAGCTTTTGCGTAACAGTATGAGAGGCGAAAAAAACTTTTGTGGGAGGTGGAATATGAGAACGGTGTTTTCATTATTCACAACGTTAGCGCTGCTTCACTTTGTTATGAATTCCCAGCAGGCGCGGCGCGATTTTATCAATCTTTTCAACCACGCATTACCAGTGGTGAAAAACTTTTTACAAAGCCTTGCGAAAAAAACACTAATGAGGAGGTGAGAACATGTTTGGGAAAAAAGAGAGACAAGGAAGTTTGGAGAAGCCCAAGGGTTATTGGGGCTCGGAGATAGCACAGTCACAGCTCAAAATGAATTTCAAAATGCTTATTGACGCAGGAGTATATGTTATTCTTGTATGGTTGGTTTTGTTGATATTGTATCTACAACTTCAGTACGGACTTGGAACTCTTCTACACAGCTTGAATATATATTTTGAAGCCAAATGGTACACTTTTATCGGGCTGAAAAAGTATTTTTTGCTTTGCCAAAACGCAGCTTGCACAAAGACAGGATACTACCCGGCAAGTGTAGTCGAACAGGTATATGGGAACTGGGCTGCTGGTGTTTTACGGAATGTCTTAGTTTTTGCCTTTCTTTTTGCCCTCCTGTCTCCAATCGGTATTTTTTTAATCCTCAAGATTTTTAAACGGAAAGCTCAAGAAGTTGCCCGTGCGGAGCACTTACGAGGCCGAAAGATACTCACCGAGAAGGAACTTGCAAGCGAACTCCCAAAACCAAGACGCTTGCCTCTCTTAAGGAAAGTAAAACTTCCCATTGAGTACGAAACTCAGCACTTACTTGTCTTAGGTAAAACAGGCATGGGTAAAACGACACTTCTTTCACAGCAGATGCAGGTCGTTAGGAACGAAGGGTTAAAGGCAATCGTTTACGATTTCAAAGGTGATTATATCAGGAAGTTTTTTGATCCTGAACATGACAAACTCTTAAACCCGCTCGACAAACGAAGTGTCGCTTGGAATATCTTTAACGACATTCAAACCGAACTCGACGCAACCGCAGTAGCTACCTCTCTTATACCACCTGCTTTAGGCGAAAAAGAGTTTTGGTATACAGGCGCACGCACAGTCTTTCTTGCAATATTGAGAACTTGCATGAGAGAGAACAAGAAAACTAATGCTGCTATTTGGGAAATGCTATCGATGGATAGCGAGTCTCTTTATAACAAGTTAGATGAACACAACGAAGGCGCAGCGTGTAAATTCATTGAACCGGGCGCAAAAGGCCAAACCGCAGGCGTGCTTGCAACGCTCATACAGCACACGCAGATATTCGAGAAAATGAAACACCTTGACGGTGATTTTTCATTGCGAAAGTGGCTATACAATGAAGCCGAGAACGGCTTGTTGTTCATCGTTGGCCATGAGCAGGTGAAGGATTTACTAAGGCCTATGCTTTCTCTAAGTGTCGATTTTCTTACCCGCTCAGTTTTATCACTACCCGACGACATTAACAGAAGAATTTTTTTCTTTATAGACGAGGTTGGTACACTCCAATACCTTCCGAGCTTAATCGACTTTCTCACTGAGGCACGCTCAAAAGGCGGTTCGTTGGTTGCGGGAACACAAGACTTAGGCCGCCTGCGAAAGACTTATGGGCGCGACCTTTTGGATACACTCTTGGTGAACTTTACGAGCATTTTGTCGTTTAGTATTGAGGGTGAGAGCGCGGAAATAGTGAGTAGACTCTTCGGCGAAGAGGAGACAACTGAAACAAACGTGCATTACTCTTTCGGACCCGAAGATATGAGGGACGGCATGAATTTGCGCAAGGAACGCAAAATCAAACGAGTAGTTCTTGCGAGTGAGCTTGCGAGTCTCAAGAAATTCGAGGCGTATTGTAAACTAACTGAGGGACAGTTCGCTAATGGAAGTATAGAGAAAAAGTTTGTCAAAGCAAGAGCGGACGTGAGAGAGTTTGAACCTATAGAGCATTTGAATATCGAACAGTTCGTGAAAAAGAGTGAAACAGATAAACAAGACAGAGAGGATATTAAGAGCTTTTAATTCTTTTCTTATTACCCTCACACAACAGCAACGGCTTCGCCCTTGCGGCTATCGCCGTAGCTGTTGTTATTCCCGTTAGATTAAGATTTGTTCCGTTATTAAGTTTTATTAAGGTTTTAATAATTCGTGTTTGCAAATGGCGTTTCTATGCGTTATTAACTCTTAATAACTCTATTAACTCAATCGTGCGTATATAAGATAAGAGGAAAACTGAAACAGGAGGTGATTTATGAGCAAGATTGTTTCGCTTAATTTGAGTGAGAAACTTTCAAAGAAACTCGACGAACTTTCAAGAGAGAAGAATATTTCTAAAAGTCAGCTTGCTAACACTCTTCTTGAACTCGGCATTCAGAAACAACAGGCTATTGACCTCGCGCAGGACACAAGGCTTGACAAGCTCGAACTCAAACTCAGGGACGACTTTACAAGCAATCTTAGTCAAACCAAAAACGAGCTCTCATTGGATTTTTCTTATAAGCTTGAGAAACTGCAAGACCAACTCGATGAGATACAAAGCAAATTTAACGAAATTGACAAACTCTCTATCATTTTAGATGAAACACTCTTTCATGCAGTTTACACACAGAAGCTTGTAGCAAATCATATTTATTTAACAAAAGTGATGACTGACGAAAAGATTATGAAAGTCAAAGAGCTTGCGCAAGAAACTGTTAGTGAATTTAAGAAAGCGCTGAAAGGAGGTGAAGCATGATAAGTATTCAATCCGTGTCAGCTGACAGCCATTACTTTGAGAAAGACGAGCTCATGAAAGATGCTGGCAAGAGTGAGTATTACTCTCAAGAACAATCCGTTCAGTCAGGCTACTGGGCTTATAACGCTGACGTTCTTAAGGACAGAACAGGTGTTGATATTACCCAGCTCGGCGTGAAGAATATGTTTGAAAATCTTGTAAAAGCAGGCGTCGGTTCAAAGGAAATGGTTGGCCAAGACATGACATTTTCAGCTAACAAGGACGTTAGCCTTCTTTGGAGTCTTGGCGATGGCAAGCTAAGAGAGATTACCTACCAAGCTCACCGTCAGGCAGTTGAAAAAGTCCTAAAGCATATAGACGAAAACTTGATAAAAACAAGAGAGACTCACAACGGCGAGACGGTGCATGTGCAAGGCCGAGGCATGACGGCCGTTGCCTTTGATCACGGCACCTCGAGGGATAAAGACCCACAACTGCACACCCACGTTGTCATTCTAAACCAGACAGAGCGTTCAACGGATGGCGAAACAAGGGCAATCGATTTTAAGGCAACGCTCACAGGAGCAGAGAGAAAACAGCTCGATATTCTTTACAAATCGGAAATAGCAAGGCACTTAACCGAGCGCGGCATAAAAATTGAGTGGGATAAAGACGGCAGGGATTTTCATGTTGTCGGCATAACAGACCAACAGCGCGAGGCTTTTTCTCAAAGACGGCAGGAGATAGAAAACTATGTGAAGGAAAATAATCTTAATATGGACAACGATAAACATAGACAACACGCCAACCTAAACACCCGTGAAGCAAAGGAAAAACTCTCTTTTGAAGAACTCAAACAGGAATGGCAAGAGCGAGCAAGCAGACTTGGTCTTGATATCAATAAACTCACCGAGGAAAACAAACTTTCTAAAGAGGAAGTCGAAAAGAAGATACAGGAGCTTGAGCTCAAGGCTGAAAGCGACGTTGCAAAGCAGGTGCAGGGCGAGATGAACGGTGTCTTTACAAAGACAGAGTTTCTTGCCCAGGCGGCACAGATAGCGCACCAAGTCGGCAGAGAATTTGATTTAAAACAATCAGAGCGAGAGTTGCAAAAAATCATGGAAAGAGGCGAAGTGCTGTCTCTCGGGCAGGTGTCGGGACAAGAAATGTTCGCTACAAAAGAGTTTATAGAGGCAGAAAAGCACCTTGCCGAAAGCGTTTATAAAACCCTTGAGAATGGTAAAGGCTTTGTGAGTGAAAAGCAGTTTAAAAAGGACATGCAAGAGTTTAGAGAAGTTTTTAAACAACAAAACGGTTTTTGGCTTTCAAACGAGCAGGAAGCAGCGTTGCAAAAAATATACACGAGTGAGAAGGCAATCAACGGTATACAGGGTTACGCTGGAGTCGGCAAGTCAGCTCTTTTTAAGGCTGCGAGAGGATATGGACAGTGGCTTGGCGAGAAATACGGAGCAGACAAGGCGGTACATTTTGTTGGTATGGCACCAACAGGGCAGGCAGCGAAGGTTTTGGAAGAGTCAAGCGGCATAAAGAGTGCAACAATACACTCTACTCTCAACCAACTTGAGAAAAATGGCAAAATTGAGACTAGGGAACAAAAGCAGGAACATACAAAACAGAACGAGCAGGATGAAGGTTCACTAAAACAAGCAACAAAGCAAGAAATAAAAGAGATTGCTAATGAGCTAAAAAGGACGATAACCGAAGGTGGCAAGATTAAGGCAAAAGAATCGGTTGAAAATGCGTGGGAAAAATGGAAATGGAACACCACCAAAGACACTGACTTTGCAAAAACATATGTGAAACTCCGCGAATGGAGCAGACAAGCGGAACGAATACGAAAAGGGTACGAACGCCTCGACCAAATAGACAAACAGAAGCAGATGCAAAAAGCTGTGCAACAGGGCGTGAAAAAAGATTGGAACTTCCAAAACGTTCAAAAACACGGCAGGACGGTTTTTGTCATGGATGAAGCAGGCATGGCAGACAGCCGTCTTCTTGCCAACGTTGTTCAAGCAGCAGACAAGGCGGGCGCGAAGTTGGTGCTTTCGGGAGACATTAATCAGTTTCAGAGCGTCGGTGCAGGCAAGGCTTTTGAGATGATGCAACGCAAGGACATGGATACGGCACACGTAACAGGCATACGAAGGCAGAAAGACAAGCAGGTCAGGGAAGCTTTGAAAGAGTTTGCAAACGGTAACATAAAGAAACTGCAAAACTTACTCGAACAAAAGAACTGGATACACGAGTATAAAAAGTGGGAAGGCGTAATCAGCGGCGTTAAGGAAAAGTACGAAAACTTACTAAAAAGTGTAAACAATGACCCTTCAAAGGTAATGGTACTTGCCCAGACGAATAAAATGGTGGACACACTCAATGAAAAAATAAGAAGCCACCTAAAGGAAAAGGGCTTGATAGAGAAAAACGGCGTAAGTATTGAAGTTATGAAAGATAGAACCA
>JALUBE010000016.1 GCA_027045065.1 Desulfurellales bacterium
GAGTATAGGTGATAGAAGAAACAGCAAATATACAAAGACCGCTATAGCAACGGGTTGGAAGATTCTTTTGAATCGTGATAGATAGTACATAAAACCGGCAAAAAGTGAGCTTGAAGCAGAGATTATTGCGTATTCTAAATTTCCCAATAAGAGATTTTCAAACAGTGAGAAGGAAAATGTTATGAAAAGGATTAAGAGTAGTAGGTTTAAAAAGCGTTGTTTTGTACCATAAAATACAGAAGGCGAATATGGGCCTAATATATTTAGCAAAAACTTTGTGACTTTATCCATTACTAAATTTTATACAAAAAATGGTTAATTTTCAACTTATATATAGGAACGTATTTTGCTATAAAGCCATTGGGAGGTGAAGTTATGTTTAGCGGTGTTTACGATGCTGCGGGTGGTATGATTATTGAGATGCAAAGGGTGAACAATATATCGAATAACATTGCAAACTTGAATACTCCGGGTTTTAAAAAGGAAAGGATCAATGTTCAGACGTGGTCTCGTATTTGGGGTGAGGCTAATGCAAACCTTCCCATACCACCGGATACTAAGTTAGCAGCAGATTTTATAAACGAAACCGTTGATTCTGTGCCCCATCTTGACGTGGACTATGTGGATTTTTCACAGGGTCCGCTCAAATACACGGGCAACGATTTGGATTTTGCTTTATCGGGAAAGGGGTTTTTCCTTGTATTGACGCCTCAAGGCATAAGGTACACACGAAATGGCCAATTTGACATCAATGCCAATGGGATTTTGGTTCAAAGGGATACAGGTTACCCGATTGTGGGCGAAAATTACTTTAGAACACATAAGTTGATAAAGATAACGGGCAAACACCTGCTCATTAGGTCGGACGGCGAAGTTTATGTAGATGGGGCAAAGGTTGATACGATTGCCGTTAGAGACTTTAGAAATTACATGAATTTAAGAAAGGCGGGGGATGCGAGTTTTGTTCCCATAAATGGTGAGACGCCTGTTTTACCGCCAAAGGGTACGTACTTAAAGGAGGGCTATGTAGAGTTGAGTAACGTTAGTGTGGTTAAGGAGATGGTTGAACTGATCGAAGCACAAAGGAATTTTGAACGCTATCAAAGGGTCATAGATTCACTCGGAAATGAGCTTTTGGGTGATACGGTAAGAAACTTATCCAAAGTGTAATGTGGAGGTAAAAGATGATTAGATCTTTGTGGACGGCTGCAACAGGAATGGAAGCGCAACAGCTAAATGTTGACACAATAGCAAATAACTTGGCAAACGTTAATACGGTGGGTTTTAAGCGCAGTAGGGCTGATTTTGAAGATCTGCTTTATCAGATGGTTAGACAGCCGGGTGTGGCATCAACCTCAAACACAGTTGAACCTACGGGTATTCAAATTGGTTTAGGTGTAAAGCCCGCTGCAGTTGTTAAAAACTTCTCTCAGGGCAATTTCAAAGAAACGGGTAATCCCTTGGATGTGGCAATAGCGGGTCACGGGTTTTTCCAAATTTTGATGCCCGATGGAACAATTGCATACACAAGAAGCGGTGCGTTTAAGATTGATAACAATGGAAGGATTGTTAATTCTGAGGGTTATCCATTAACGCCACAAATAACAATCCCCAATGACGCGGTTGCTATAAATATTGGTAATGACGGAACGGTTTCTGTTTTGGAAGCAGGTCAAACAACACCGACACAAATTGGTCAGATACAGCTTGCTTATTTCATCAATCCTGCTGGACTTAAGGCAATAGGTCATAACCTTTATCAGGAAACACAATCCTCTGGTACGGCCACAATCGGCAATCCGGGCACAAATGGTTTGGGGACGCTTGAACAGGGCGTTTTGGAGATGTCAAACGTTAGCGTTGTTCAAGAGATGGTTGAGATGATAGCTGCACAGAGGGCTTACGAGACCAATGCAAAGGCAATTCAGACATCCGATGAAATGCTACAAACTGCTAATAACCTTAAGCGTTAGCCTTTTTCTTTGGGTTAATGCCTTTGGCTGCGATATAGTTTTAAAAAAGAACGTTATTGTAAGTAGTGAAAACGTTGAAATCAGTGATATAGCTTATTCGTATCCAAAAAAATTAGCTCATGTTGTTTTGTGTGCATCGCCCTATATAAACAACTCCATTACTCTCAGTAAAGACTATATTCAATCGCTACTTTATCAACAGGGTTTTAACTACTCTATATGCGGTTCTTTTGTTAAGGTTACGCGGAAGGGATACGTTTTGTCGAGCGATAGGATACTTTCCATTTTACGTATAAAAGGTGGTAAACTGATTTCAAAAAGCCCCATTATTCTGCCTTTTTATGAGAATTACTCCTTTTCATTTGAGCTTAAAAGGTCGGTTAATGGTCTAAAATTCTACGATATCAATGTGTATAAGGGAAAGCTGCTATTCAGAACTATTCCTGTAGTGGTCAAGGTAAATGAAAATTGCATTTTGGCTCCTGTTGCAAGTCACGATATAAGCAGGGGTTCGAGGGTTACGGCCGGGGATATTAAATTTATAAGGCTCAAATCCATACCACCAAACGCTATTTTGAGTAAATCCGTCATCATTGGGCGTGTGGCTGTTTCGTTTATAAGAAAAGGAATGGCTTTTACCCAATTCAATACCCGAAGGTTTAAGCCCGTAAAGATGGGCGACATAGTAAAGGTCAAGGTTGTTCAAGGGAACATTGTGATATACACGGTGGCAAAGGCCTTGCGGGGCGGATACGATGGGGATATAATTCCAATAATGTATTTGAGTTCAAACAAGATTAGGCCGGCAGAAATTATTGGTAATAGATTAGTGGTTGTTCAATGAGGGTCGGTGTTTGTATAAGCGGTGCATCAGGCGCGGTTTATGCCAAGAGGCTGATAGAGTTTTTAAATGGCAAAGTTGAGCTGTTTGTTGTGGCTTCTGATGAGGCAAAGAAGATCTTTAAAGACGAGACGGGCATTAGCATAGATAACTTTTTAAATGACAAGGATGTTAAATATTACGAAAACAACGATTTCTACTCACCCCTTGCCTCTGGTTCGTTTAAGGTTGATGCGGGCGTTGTAGTGCCGTGTTCTGTTAAGAGCTTATCTGCTATTGCCAATGGTTTTTCTGAGAACTTGATCTATCGCTTTGCCGATGTTTGTATAAAGGAACACAGAAAACTTGTATTGGTTGTGAGAGAAACGCCGCTATCTCCCATTCACCTTGAAAACATGCTAAAACTCGCGCGTATCGGGGTTACAATTCTTCCACCAATTCCTGCGTTTTACAATAAGCCCCGAACAATTGACGATATTGTCGATTTTATTGTGGGCAAGATTTTGGATGTGATAGGCATAGAAAATTCAATTTACAAAAGGTGGACGTGAAGAGAATAGGAGCTGTTTCGGGCTTTAAGCGTTTTAATCAGATTGCCTATATTGTAACGAAGTACGGCCTTTCTGAGTTAGCCGAATTCACAAAACTAAAGAAACACTCTTTGGATGAATCAACGGTTGCAAAGCGTTTTAAGAGGATGCTTGAGGAGTTGGGGCCTACGTTTGTTAAATTTGGTCAACTTTTGAGTACACAAGAGGGTATCCTTCCTGAGTCGTTTATAGAAGAACTTAAACAGCTGCAGGATAACGTTGAGCCGTTTGACTTTGAAAAAGTAAAGAAGATCATTGAATCTGAACTTGGCAAGAGGATGGAGGATACCTTCGAAGAATTTGATGAGCAACCCGAGGCTTCTGCTTCTTTGGGTCAGGTTCACAAAGCAAAGCTTAAAAATGGTGATTATGTAGCCGTAAAGATTCAGAGACCGGGCATTGAGGATGTAATTGCATCCGACATGTTTTTGTTAAAACGGTTAGGCATGCTTATTTCAAAAAGGGTAAAGCAATTTTTTCATTTTGACATAATGCCGTTAATTGATGAGTTTGATAAAACCATAAGACGCGAAATGGACTATGAGATAGAGGCACACTTCATCGAGGTCTTTAAAAAGAACTTCTCAAGGTTTGACTATGTGTACGTGCCATCTGTTTATTGGGAGTATACAACAAGGAAAATTATCACAATGGAGTACATTTTCGGGTTTAAAGCCACAAATAAGAAATCCATCGTTGATGCCGGTTTTGATTTAAAGGAGCTTGCAACAAAGGGTGCAAAGGTATTTTGGTATCAGATATTCGACGCTGGTCTGTTTCATGCAGATCCCCATCCAGGCAATATAATTATAATGGAAGACGGTCGGATTTGTTACATAGATTACGGCATGGTTGGAAAGATAACAGATGAAGATAAGGTTAATCTCATTGAGATGATTTCGGGGTTCATTGAGAAGGACGCCATTAGGATTATGTATTCCATTGAGAATTTTGCCAGCGTGGGTGAGGATGTAAAGGAAGATGAACTGATGTCGGATATTGACGAGTTGATAGAGATGTACCATTCTTTACCTTTAAAAAGGATGAATTTGACAAAGATATTGAGGGATGTTTTTGCAGTTTTGAGGAAACACAGGATTGTAATTAAGCGCAGTTCGTCTCGGCTTTTGCGCGCTATTATGATCGCTGATGGTGTGGGAAGGGATTTTCATCCCGACTTTAACTTTGTCGATGTGGCGGCTCCCTACTTTAAGAGATTTGCAAAAAAGTATTACTCTCCTCTTAACGTTTTAAGGATACTGTTCAAGCCCAGTCCAGACTATCTAATTGCCGCACGTAAATTGCCGTCCGCCACAAAACACTTTGTAGGTTCCCTGCAGAAGGGATCTATCAAGATTACAGCTGAGGTCGATGAGTTCTCTCGCATGATAGATACGTTCAGGTACGTTGCTCGTCAAATTGGCATAAGCCTGATTATGAGTGCCGTGATTGTTGGCATGTCTATAATGTTGGCATACAACGTCGGCCCAAAGGTTCATTCTATACCCATTGTTCTTGTTATCTGTATTGTTGTTTTGGTTATATTGGCTATTGGCATTATAGATGCTGAGAAGAAACTTTAGATGATTATGCCGCTTATGTTTATGTGCGGATTTGCCGCTAAGTCTATTTCAAACGGCTCTATCCTTTTCTTTCTATCGTTGTATAAAACCCTAATCACAGGTCTTGATAGGTTTTCCCTGTTAATTTTTGATACAACGGCTATGTAATTTTTAAACTTTCCAGTGGATATAATCACCGTAGTTCCAAGGGGATAGGCTGGTATGACCTCAAACATCATCTTTAGAACTTCTCTGTTTATGTGCGTTCCTGCCATGCGCTTCATTATGAAGAACGCTTGGTCAGGGGTGTATGCACTTCTGTATACCCTTGGAGAAACCAAAGCGTCGTATACGTTGGCAGCGTATACTATTTCTGCCAGTGGCATTATGTAGCCTTTCCTAATTTCCTTTCTTGGTAAGGGCATTGTGTTGTCACCTTTTAATCCCCTTGGATAGCCATCGCCGTTTTGCTGTTCGTGGTGTTGGTAAACGATATGAGCCGCAATTATACCAATGTCTGCAATATCTTTCAGGGTAATATAACCCAAAGTGGGATGGGTTTTGATAATTTCAAACTCCTCTTTTGACAGCTTTCTTGGTTCTTCATAAAGGCTTTTATCTATCAAAACCCTACCGATATCATGCAAGAGACAACCCTTTGCAAGCTCAACCAATTTGTTTTTGTCATACAGAAACTTATCTGCCAGTGCTACAGAAAGAACAGTTACATCAACACAGTGTTTGTACGTAAAATCGCTGTAACGCTTAAAACTAACAAGTCCACTGAGCATCTTGTTATCCAGGACTTCATCCACAATTTGATAGGATATAGCGCCAATGTTTTTTAACACTTTGGAGTTTGCCAGTTTTTCTTTAATTCTTCCCGTTTCTATGTTCTTTTTTATCTCGTTAATCGTAGCTTTCTTTACATCTTTCAATTCTTGGACAGGTATGCTGAATAAAGCCCTTATGTGTTGAATTGCTCTTCTTCTTGTCTGTTCTTTTATGTCATCTTCAACAACGATGTCAGTTGTTTCTGGATCTTCGATGAAAACCGCGTCATAGCCCAATTTCTTCAGTTTATCAATATAGAACTCTGTAAGTTTTACCCCTTTGTTTAGTAAAACCGTACCTGTGTCGCTGATTATTGCCTTACCCAGAATCATTCCGGGCTTTAGATAGTCTACACTGACTCTATACATCTATTTAGATTGTTTTTCCTTGATTTTTTCGTAAGCCTCTAAAAACGAATTTAGGCTGTCTCTTATATTGGTCAAAACTTGAGCCCATTCGTCCAAGTTTTGTTTCCCTTTATCCGTTATCCTATAAATCCTCTTTGCTGCGCCCTTTTCTTTTACATTCCACCTTGAACTTAACAAACCTTCTTTCTCCATGTTCCTCAACGTTTTATAAACGTATCCAAACTCATATGTTTCATATTTTACGCCAATGTTTTTTAGTTTTTCAATTAGCTCATAACCATGTGTTTCTCCTTCAGCCAAGAACAACAGCAAAAAAGCCCTTAAAAATCTTGGTGGTCTGTCTCCTGGATAGTTCTTGCACCAACCCTTGATCTTTACGTCAATTTCCCCCATCGCTCTCACCCCCTTTATTTTTTATATAAAATACTCCCTTAATGATTTAAAGTCAATAGCTTAATGAATTTTTGTAGATGAATATGGCAGTTATTGGAAAATGGTTTTATATGAGTAATTTGCTCCCTTTTTCTCTATTACAGCAAGGATATTGTAGTTTGTGTCTATGAGTCTATAGTATTTCTCTGTCAGTTTTGAGCAGCTCAATAGCTTGCAGATACCAACGCCATTTTTTATGTTATTTGTTAAGGGTGTATCTACAACGATTTCATCCATGAACTTTAAGGCCTCTTCCAATGGCATAATCTTTGGATTTTCTATGGTTGAGGCCTGTTCTATGGTATATGGATATACCGCTATTCTTCTTAGATAACTCACTATGGCCCCGAAACCCATTTCTTTGCCTATTGAGTGTGCTAAAGATCTAATGTACGTGCCTTTAGAGCACTTTATTTTAAACCTTGCCTTGTTTTCATTAACACTCAAAAGTTCAAATTTGAAAATCGTTACTTTTCTCTTTGGTAGCTCTACCTTTTCGTTGTTTAGGGTGTACTTGTAAAGTCTTTTTCCGTTGATTTTTATGTTGGAATATGGTGGTGGTATTTGTTCAATTTCGCCTGTGTATAGCTTTAAAATCTCGAGTAATTTGTTCTTATCGATATTATCGACATCCCTTTTATCCAAGACTTTACCTTCCAAGTCGTATGTGTCAGTGACTATGCCAAACGTAAATTCCGCTTCGTATACCTTGTATCCGTCTTCAAATATGCTTAACAGCTTTGTTGCTTTGTTTGTTGCAATAATGACAAGACCCGTTGCCATTTTGTCCAATACACCCGCATGGCCCATCTTCTTTATGCCCAGTTTTTTCCTTAGTTTTCTGATTATGTCAAATGTGGTTATACCAGAAGGCTTGTCTATCAGTATTATTCCGTTTGTCATCTATTTAAAAAGCTAAACGCTTCGACGATTTTCCTCTTTGCCTCTTCAAGTGGTGCTCTGACTGTGCCTCCAGCTGCATTTTTGTGTCCGCCACCTTCAAATTGCACAGCAACTTCGCTTACATCTATGCTCCCTTTACTCCTTATGCTTATCTTGAATACGTCAGGCTCATCTTCTCTTAAGAAAACGCCGACCTCTACACCCCTTATGCTCCTTGCATAGTTTACGAAGCTTTCCGTATTATCTGCCGATGTGTTTGTTTTTTTGAACATGTCGATTGTAACGTACTCTATTGCCAATTTTCTATCGTAGTGAAACTCAAGAGTGTTGAGAACCAATGATAGTAGTTTGTAGGTTTCTGGCTTCTCCCTTTCGTAGACGTTTGATGCTATGTGCCAAGGCTCGACACCCTTTTCCAAAAGGTCAGCAGCCACCATAAAGGTCTTTGGGCTTGTTGATGAGTATCTAAATGAGCCTGTATCTGTGAGAATACTCAAATACAGGTATTCAGCCGTTTTTTTGCTTAAGGGTAGATCACCCTGTTTAATAATCTCCCAAATGATACATCCAACGGCTGCTGCTTCTGGCTCAACGATGTTTATGTCCCCATAAAATGGGTTGGTCTTGTGGTGATCTATATTTATTAGGAGTTTGTTTTTTGCGTATTCTGGGTCAAGACCGCAACGATCCATGCTTGCACTATCAAGGGCAATTATTACTTCCACATCCTTTGAATTGCTTGTGAGTTCGATATTTGAATAGTCGTCTAAGAAATCATAAATGTAAGCGGGATGTGTTGGTATCTCCACAAATGCCGTTTTTCCCAATTCTTTCAAGACGTTGTACAAGGCAAGTGATGAACCAATGGCGTCCCCATCTGGATGTCTGTGTGTTGCAATAAGAAATGAGCTTTTGTCCTTTAAAATTTCAGCTACTTTTTTCTTCATCTTCTTTTTTAATCTCCTTTAAAATCTCGTCTATTTTGAAACCATAATCTATGGATTCATCGTATTCAAAGATGAGCTTGGGCATGTACTTTAGCCTTACTTTCTTTGCAAGGCTCTTTTTTATAAACCCCGTGGCGTTTCTCAGTGTGTTTAGTGTTGCTTCATGGCTCAATTCTCCCAAACTTGAACTAACGTAAATTTTGGCTATCCGTAAGTCCTGTGTCATTTCCACGTCTGTTAGCGTTATACTCTTTAGTTGCTCGTTTCCACTTTCGATTTCCAATATCTGGGAAACAGCCTTCTTGATCTCACTTGCCACCCTATCCTTTCTCTTAAAACCGCTGTTTTTTCTCATAGCAGATCCCTTCTTAAGTCGATTATTTCTATGTTAAAGTTGTCTTCCCAGAACCTTACTATTTTATCAAATGTCTCATCTATGAACCTTGAACTATTTGTGACAAAAGATACACCAATCGTTGCAAGGTTTAAAATGTCGTTGTTTTCCACTTCAGCAATGGAGACATTAAAGCTTCTTTTGGTTTTATCTATCAAGCTCTTCAACACCCTTCTTTTGTCTTTTATAGAAAAGCTATCTTCTATTTTTAAGTCTACTTTCATTACACCTACAATCACAGCTCTCTTTGGATTTTGACGATTTTGTAAACCTCAATGACGTCGCCTTCCTTGATATCGTTAAATCCCTCAATTCTAACACCGCACTCGTAACCCTGTTGAACCTCGCTTACATCGTCCTTAAACCTCTTTAAAGAGGCTATACTACCTTCGTGAATTATAACACCGTCCCTTAATACCCTCACATTCGCATTTCTCTCTATCTTTCCATAGGTTACATAACATCCTGCAACGACACCCACGCGCGGCACTTTGAATGTTTGTCTTACCTCAACCCTGCCAAGCACCTCTTCCTTTTCTTCCGGTGCCAAGAGACCCGATAGTGACTTTTTGACATCGTCTATAATGTCGTAAATCACCTTATACGTCCTAATGTCTACTTTGAGGTCTTTAGCAAGTTTCAACGCCTCCTGTGTCGGTCTTACGTTAAAACCTATTATGATGGCACCGCTTGCCTTTGCCAAGTTCACATCAGTTTTGGATATGGCTCCTACAGCCGAATGTATGACCTTTACTGTGACCTCTTCTGTTGACAGTTTTGCCAGTGCATTTGATATAGCCTCTATAGAACCATATACATCGGCTTTCAAGATTATCGGCAGCTCTTTGAGCTCGCCACCCTCTATCTGTTCAAATATATTCTCAAGATTGATGGTTTTCTGGGTCAATGTTGCTTGCTTCAGTTCCTCTTGGCGTTTTTCTGCTATTTCTTTGGCCTTCTTCTCGTCACTTACAACAATTAGCGTATCGCCTGGTTCGGGTACGCCGTGAAGACCTAAAATCTCCGCTGCAAAGGATGGCTTTACCTCTTTTACTTTTCTACCCCTGTCATCTATCAAAGCCCTGACCTTTCCATACTGTACGCCAACGATAAACGCATCGCCCTGCCTCAATGTTCCTTCTTTTACAACCACAGTTGCAACAGGGCCTCTATTTTTGTCGAGTTTTGCTTCGATGACAACCGCTTTGGCCCTTTTGTTTGGATTGGCCTTGAGCTCCATCATTTCTGCTTGTAGCAGTATGGACTCAAGTAGATCTTCTATACCTATCCTCTTTTTTGCACTAACGTTGACAAACAGGTTGTTACCGCCCCACTCTTCTGGTACAATGCCGTAGTTTGAGAGTTCTTGTTTAACCCTTTCTGGATTTGCATTTGGCTTATCTATTTTATTAATTGCGACTACTATTGGAACATTAGCGGCCTTTGCATGGTTTATGGCTTCAACCGTCTGGGGC
>JALUBE010000017.1 GCA_027045065.1 Desulfurellales bacterium
CTGCGCCTTTTCCAAATCCACATCTTCTTTTGTTACAACTTCATCGGCAATCACAAACACATTGTCATTATCAACTTCAAAGTATCCGCCAACTATAAGTATCTTAAATTTATCTTCACCTTTCGGTTGAATATCCAGCAGTCCTACATCAAGTATAGTCATAAAACTCTCGTGCCCCGGCAAAACGCCAAATTCTCCTAATGCACCCGGAGCGCTTATATATTCAACCTTACCTTCAAACACCTTTTTTGATGGTGTCACAAAACTAACATTTAACTCAGGCACTATAACCTCCTACTACTGAGCAAGTGTTTTTGCCTTCTCTAAAGCCTCTTCTATTGTCCCAACCATATAAAAAGCCTGCTCCGGTATATCGTCATATTTTCCATCTATTATTTCTTTGAAACCCTTTATAGTATCTTGGATATTCACATATTTACCACTCATACCCGTAAATTGTTCTGCTACAAAGAACGGTTGAGATAGGAATCTCTGTATTTTTCTTGCTCTATTAACTATCACCTTGTCTTCTTCGCTTAGCTCTTCCATTCCCAAGATGGCAATAATATCCTGTAGTTCCTTGTATCTCTGTAGTATTTCTTGAACATTTCTTGCTACTTCATAATGCTCATTACCAACAACGGCTGGATCAAGAATTCTTGAAGTTGAATCAAGAGGGTCAACAGCAGGATAAATTCCCAACTCCGTAAGTTTTCTCGAAAGGACTGTGGTAGCATCCAAGTGAGAAAACGTTGTTGCAGGAGCAGGATCTGTTAGGTCGTCCGCAGGAACATAGATTGCTTGTACAGAAGTAATAGAACCTTTCTTTGTAGATGTAATTCTTTCCTGCAATTCCCCCATATCCGTTCCCAACGTCGGCTGATAACCAACGGCAGACGGAATTCTACCCAACAATGCCGAAACCTCAGAACCGGCTTGCGTAAACCTAAAAATGTTATCTATAAACACAAGAACGTCCAAGTTTTTCTCATCTCTAAAATATTCAGCAACGGTAAGGCCAGTTAGACCAACCCTTGCCCTTGCTCCTGGAGGCTCATTCATCTGACCGTATATCAGGGCAGCCTTATCTAAAACTCCAGACTCTTTCATCTCATTCCACAGGTCATTTCCCTCCCTTGTCCTTTCACCAACTCCGCAGAAAACCGAATATCCACCGTGATGCATTGCAACGTTATGAATCAATTCCATAATGAGAACAGTCTTTCCAACTCCAGCACCACCAAACAACCCTGTTTTACCACCTTTTGCATACGGACAAAGCAAATCTATGACCTTGATACCAGTCTCAAACATCTCACTTGTCGTTGACTGTTCTTCAAGGAGTGGAGCATCCCTGTGTATAGGCCACCTAACATCGTATTTTAAAGGACCTAATTCATCAACAGGCTCACCAACTACGTTCATTATCCTTCCTAAAACACCCTCTCCTACGGGCGTTGTAATATAATTGCCTGTATTCTCAACCTCTGTGCCTCTAACCAATCCATCTGTTGAATCCATAGCAACAGTCCTAACCCTTCTTTCCCCTAAATGCTGTTGAACCTCTAAAATTAAATCACTTGTAGCACCTTCAATATCTTCCTTCTTTACCTTTAAAGCAGTATATATAGGCGGTAAATCGCCCTCTACGAACTCCACATCAACAACCGGTCCTATTACCTGAACAATTTTTCCTTTTTCTGCCATAAGCTAACTCCCCTTATTATTTTATTGTTTCATAGCCTCTATACTTGTCGTTATTTCTACCAATTCCCTAGTTATTGTGGCTTGTCTGGCCTTATTAAATTCAAGAGTTAAATTCTTTATCATCTCACCTGCATTAGTTGTCGCTGCGTCCATAGCTGTCATCCTAGCTGCATGCTCACCTGCCAAGGATTCGAGCATAGCATCGTATAATTCCATCTTTACAAATTTCGGAAGCAATTCCTTCAAAACCGTTTCCTTGTCAGGTTCAAACGTAAATTTTTCTGCTAAATTATGTTCGCTAGGAACTTTATCACCTATCATTATCGGCAAAAGCTTTTTAACAGTAACCTTCTGGACTAATACATTAACAAACCTATTGAACACCACATAAACTTCATCCGAATCGCCATTTAAAAAATCAGCAATAACTTTATCCATTATTTTGCTTGCATTAATAAATTCTACATTATCCTTCAAAACATCTTCATAAAACTCTTTTGGTTTAACGCCTCTGAATTTAAAATAATTGTTGGAAAAACGCCCAATTAGTATTAA
>JALUBE010000018.1 GCA_027045065.1 Desulfurellales bacterium
ATGCCATATAAGACGAAGCCTCAAGTAGACGGATAGCATTTTTTATATCGCTTATCTTTGGAACTTTTTTAGAATCGCCTATGTAAGGTTTGTTCACCAAAACGCCATCGTATTTCGTTTTTCCGCCCAGTCTTAAGTTTAGAGCACCGGCAAAAGCGCTCATCGGATGGGCCGAGTTTGGGCTTGGATGCGCTCTTCTGTATTTACCAAAGACACTAACCGTCTCAAAAAAGTTAAAACCCAAAATCAGGCAAGATAGACCGATAAACACAATACTCAATCGAGCTGGTATAAAATTCAATACATCGTCAAATCTGGCTGCAAATCTGCCGAAAAACTCATACCTTTCGTTTTCATAGCCAATCATCGAGTCAAATGTGCTTACGGTTTTAAAAACAGCAACACCCACAATGCCAAAGACCGCATAGTAAATCATAGGCGACAACACACCATCGACAAAATTCTCAGAAACAGACTCAACTGTTGAGGTTATGATCTTCTCCTTTTCCATGCCCTCTGTATCCCTACTAACCATGAACGATAAAAACTTCCTTGCTTTATCCAGATCACCTTCCTCTAAAGCATCAAGAACCCTTTGTGCATGTTGAGATAAAGATTTTATGCTGATTGATGAGAAAACAAGATAGCTTGCAACCACTACGTAAATTAGCCTTCCAAAGAAGCTACCTGCGACAAAGATATGCATGATTCCGAGAGTAAGAATAACAACAATACCCAAAACGCTCAAAACAAACAAAGCCCCGCCTAAAAGCCTGTTTTCAATACGGTAAAAATAACCCTCAAGAGAACCTATGAGCTTTCCTATCCAGACAACGGGATGCAAAGCAGTTGGGGGCTCTGCAAACACAAAATCCAAGACAATGCCCACAAAAAAGGCTATGCCGTTAAAATAGACAAACTCACAGATCAAGTCCATCAAGCATAATCTCCAAATCGAGTGAATGTTCTAAAACTTTAGAGAGTTCATTCAGCTGTTCGTCCTTTTCTTTAAAAATATTGATGCTAAGCTCTATATCCACACCTAACAACCCAAACAACCACTTCAAAAAATCGTTGTTGTTGAATATGCCGTGTAAGTATGTCCCAATGATAAAATTATCCTCATCAAAAACAAGCAAATCCTCATCCTTAAGCAGTTGCTTAAGCCTTCCATTAGATCTTGTCCTGCCGTGATGGATCTCATATCCAATCAGGCGCTTCCCTTCGAAATCAGAAGCCCCCTCATACTCTCTATATACGACAACTTTGTCATCCAAAAGCTCCGTTTCAACATCCAACAAACCTAAAGACTTCTTGCCGTTAATACTTTTGCCAAGCATCTGATAGCCGCCGCATATCCCAATAATAGGTTTTTTGCCCAAAATACCCTTTAGATAAGCATCAAAACCCGATTGAACCAAAAACCCAAGGTCAAATACAGGATTTTTGCTACCCGGTAAAATCACAAGATCGCAATCGTCTAATTCTATGGGCTTTCTAACAAACCTAAAGCCCACATCCAAAAACCTAAATACATCAAACTCGTTGAAATTTGACATATGCGGCAGCCTAATTACACCAATCCTTACTTTGCCGTCTTTTTTAGCGGGCTCAAAAACAGAATCCTCTTCATCAAGTCTCAAACTCAAATACGGCACAACGCCCACTATGGGCTTAGAACAGTAGTTTTTAAACATGTCAAATGCAGGTTTTAAGATCTCATAACTTCCCCTAAATTTGTTGATAATGAACCCCTTAACCAGATTCTTATGCCTTGGATGCAAAAGCTCAATTGTGCCTTTAAAGGATGCAAATACACCGCCTCTGTCTATGTCGCCAACGATATAGACCACAGCATTGGCATACTCGGCCATCGACATATTGACAAAATCGTGCTCATAGAGGTTAATTTCAGCTGGAGAGCCTGCACCCTCAAGAACAACAACATCGTATTCACTTTTTAAGCTATCAAAGGCTTCAAAGGCAATCCTCCTATTTTCAGCATTTAGCCTGTAGTAGTCCTCATACGAACATACACCCACGGGTTTTCCTAATCTAACAAGATAAGACCTGCCGCTATCGGGCTTTAAAAGTATAGGATTCATTCTAACATCGGGCTTTACCCTGCAGGCAAAGGCCTGTAAAGCCTGCGCTACGCTGATCTCTCCGCCTTTGGGTAAGGCAATGCTATTTAAAGACATATTTTGGGCCTTAAACGGTGCAACGCTCAAGCCCTTATTGGACAGGAGCCTACA
>JALUBE010000019.1 GCA_027045065.1 Desulfurellales bacterium
GTTATAGATCTGGAGTTGATGCTTGCCGATCTTCAAACAATAGAGAACAGGACGAACAAACTCATAAAACAGGCAAAAACGGGGGATAAAAAGGCCAAAGAGGAACTTGAAATATTGGAGAAGTTTAAAAAGTTTTTGGAAGAGGGAAAGCCACTGAGGCAGCAAACGTTAGACGAAAGGGAAAAAGGTGTGATTAAAGAACTCAGACTGCTCAGCGCGAAGCCTGTAATTTATGTGGCAAATGTGTCCGAAGATGATATATCGGGAAACGAATACTCTAAAATAGTTGAGGAAATAGCAAAGAAAGAAAATGCACCGGTCATCGTTTTATCAAGCAAAGTAGAGGAGCAGATCAGCAAATTGGACGACGAGGAAAAACGAGAGTTCATGGAAATGCTGGGTATAAAAGAGTCGGGGCTCGACAGGTTGGCAAAGATTGGATACAAGATGCTTGGGCTTATCACGTTCTTCACGGCAGGTCCTAAGGAAGTTAGGGGATGGACCATAAAACAAGGTACAACGGCAAAGGAAGCAGCTGGCGTCATACACAGCGATATCGAAGGGGGTTTCATACGGGCAGAGATCATAAAGTATGAGGACTACATAGCTTTCGGTGGTGAAAAAGAGGCAAAAGAAAAGGGCTTGATGCACTTGGAAGGCAAAGACTACATAATGCAAGATGGCGATGTAGTGTATTTTAGGTTCAACGTATGAGGATAATAAGGGACGTATACAATCCGTGCGATATAAAAGACCCCGTTGTCGCGTTAGGAAACTTTGACGGCATTCACTTAGGCCATCAAGCGCTAATTAAAGAAACCGTGAGGCGTGCCAATGAAATAAATGGGACACCTGTGCTTTTTACTTTCTACCCCCACCCAATTAAAGTTATAAAGAATTTCAACGAGCCATTTTTAATACAAACGTTCAAGGAAAAAGCCAAAATAGTAGAAAGCTTGGGTATAGAAACAATAATCTGCGCTCGGTTTACAAAGGAATTTGCAAGTTTGGAGCCCGAATACTTCATAAAGCACATACTCGTGGACAACCTGAATGTAAAGGTGGTCTGTGTAGGCCATGATTACACATTCGGCAAAATGGGTGCAGGAACGACAAAAACGCTTAAGGAATTTTCCATAAAGTACGGTTTCGATGTGGTCGTTATACCGCCCGTTAAAATCGAAGGTATCATAGTCAGCTCAACAAAGATCCGAGAGTTTTTAAAAAACGGTTTTATTTCAAAGGCAAACGAGTTTTTGGGCAGAAGATACACAATCTCTGGAATTGTTAAAGAGGGAGACAGGCGCGGTGCATCACTGGGCTTTCCAACGGCAAACATATATCCAAAGAACGACATAATCCTTTTGAATGGCGTTTATGCCGCTTATGCATATGTGGATTCAAAAAAGTACAAAGCCGCCGTGAATGTGGGAACAAACCCAACATTTAAAGGAACAGTCAAGCATGTAGAAGCCCATCTTTTGGGATTTTCAGGCGATATCTACGACAAAAAGATAACAATTGAGTTTGTGGACTTCATAAGGGAAGAAAGGACTTTTAAAAGGATTGATGATCTAATTAAACAAATAAAATCTGATATAAAAAAAATAGACAAGATGTTGTAGGTGACTGTATGGTTTTTGAAAACTTGCACGAGTACTTGGATGCGCTAAAAAAGAGAGGCGAGCTCATCATAATAAAAGACGAAGTAGACCCTGTGTACGAAATGGGGCATATCGCAGACAGGCTCATTAAGGGTAAAGGCCCCGCAGTTTTGTTTAAAAACCCAAAGGGTAGCAACATGCCCGTCGCAATGAATTTATTTGGGACTAAAGAGCGCACAGAATTCGCACTAAACGTTGAAAGCTTGGATGACCTCGGCAAACGCGTGGAAGAGTTGGTCAATGCCGAGATTCCTTATAACTTCTGGGACAAGCTGAGAAACATAGTTAAACTCAAAGAGTTCAGCAAGTTTATACCGAAAATCGTAAAGGAAGCACCGTGCCAAGAGGTGATAACTGACGACGTTGACCTGTTCAAACTTCCCATTTTGAAAACATGGCCAAAGGATGGTGGTAGATTTATAACACTACCCCTTGTGTTCACAAAAAACCCTTTAACGGGCAAGCAAAACTGCGGCATGTATCGAATGCAGGTATTTGACAAAAACACAACGGGCATGCATTGGCACATACACAAAGATGGAGCACATCACTTCAGGTGGTACAAAGAAGAGAACGAAATAATGCCAGTATGCGTGGCAATAGGTGCAGACCCTATAACGATATACACTGCCACAGCACCGCTTCCTGAAGATATTGATGAGATGCTCTTTGCATCGTTTTTGAGAAGAAAACCGATAAAACTTGTTAAAGCAACACTTTCGGATATATTAATTCCAGCTGAAGCGGAAATCGTCTTAGAGGGATACGTAGATCCAAAGGAACCGTTGCGCTTAGAAGGTCCATTTGGAGATCACACGGGCTACTATTCACTCGAGGACTACTACCCTGCATTCCACGTAGAGCGCATAACCATGAGAAAAGATGCCATATATCCGGCAACGATCGTTGGAAAGCCACCGATGGAAGACTGTTTTTTGGGCAAAGCCACAGAGAGGCTATTTCTTCCAATCATAAAAAAGATACTGCCAGAGATTGTCGACATAAATCTGCCCATTGAAGGCATATTTCACAACTTCGCCTTCGTCTCCATTGACAAACAGTATCCGGGTCACGCTTTTAAGGTTATAAACACTCTATGGGGATTGGGTATGATGAGTTTAACAAAAATCATAGCCGTGTTTGATAAAAACGTAAACGTGCAGGATATAAGTGAGGTGATCTGGCGACTGGGCAATAACATCGACCCGCAAAGAGACATAATATTCACAAAAGGCCCTTTGGACGTTTTAGAACATGCATCCGATCTGCCATTCTTTGGCTCAAAAATGGGTATTGATGCAACGAAGAAGTGGAAAAGCGAAGGGTTTAAAAGGGAGTGGCCAGATGATATCGAGATGAGCGAAGATGTTAAGCTAAAAATGGACAAATTGCTTAAAAAATACTGGAAGGAGGTTTAAAATGAACGTAATTGATGCTGTAAAAACGAGATTTTCAGTGAGAAAGTTCTTGGACAAACCTGTAGATAAAGAGCTGGTTTACAAAATTCTTGATATTGCAAGGTGGTCACCGTCGGGTCACAACATGCAACCATGGGAAGTAGCCGTATTAATGGGGAAAAAGAAGGATGAGTTATCGGCAAAACTTGTTGAGGCAGTAAAAAACAGAGCCGAAAGAAAATACGACTACTACTACGGGCCAAAGGAGTTGCCCGAACATATAAAGGCAAGAAGGAATCAGTGCAACACACTTGTCTTTGAACACAAGGGCATTGATCCAAAGAAGGACAAGGATAAGCTCATGGATCACATACTCGAAAACTTCAGGTTCTTTGGAGCCCCCGTTGTTTTGATAATCATGAGAGAAAAAGAATTGGGAGAGCCATCCTTTATTGATTTGGGCTTATTTGGACAGACAATTATGCTCACCGCACTGGAATTTGGCCTTGCAACATGCCCACAGACATCCGTTGCAGCATATCCGTACATAATCAGGGAAGTGCTGGGAATTCCAGAAAACAAAATGATAGTTTACACAATTGTTCTCGGCTATCCTGATATGGACGCCCACATTAACAAACTGAGAATGCCGAGGGACGAGGTAGAAAAATTCGCAACATTCTACGAATAAATGAATACAGATGTAGCCCGAAAAACACTAAACAAACTGGAAAGCTCCCTATTTAGGGAACTTTTTTTAAAGAATTACGACAAAGCTCGAAAAACCGTAAGAAAACAGGAATCTATTCTAAAATTTAACCGTGTCGCCGACTGGCTACTCAAAGACATTGACGCTTTAGACATTTCAAAAAACATAAAGGAAAAACTAAAAGCCAAAAACATTACTAAAATTATAGACCTTGTCTACACATTGCCCCTGAGAGTCGAAGATTACACGTTTAAAGATCCAAAAAAACTAAAAGACGGTGAATATGCAGCCATAAAAGGAACGGTTCTGTCTAAAAACAAAGGAAACAGGGTTTTTAGTCTTATTGTAAACGCTCAAGGAACACATATCAGATGTAACTGGTTCAATATAACGCCTTACATAAAGAAGTTATTGGATTCCATAAAATTAGGTGATGAACTTGTGTTCTTAGGGAAAATCAACGTTGATGGATTTATAAAGCAAATCAACCATCCAAAGATAGAAAGGGTAGATGGTTTTAAAGAACACAAGAAAATCGTATATCCTTCTATTGGTAGCTTGCGCAATGCAACTGTGCAAAAATCGATAGAAAAGTGTTTTGAAGTGGCACCAAAAGAACCCTACGAATGGTTACCGTACTCTTCAATTGTAAGAAACAAACTTGATTTCTTCAGTGACTTCTTAAAAAAGATGCACGTGTTGGGGGAAACAAAAGGTATCGATAAAAGACTAAAATACGAAGAACTGTTCATGCTGATTCTTGCGTTGAAACTTCAAGAAAAGAACTTAGAAAGCCAAACTGCACCCACAATAAGCATTGATGATAGTTTATTAGAAGACGTCAAAAGTGTGCTGCCCTTTGAACTAACTACAGATCAGAAAAAGGCGCTAAAAGAGATACTGAGCGATCTAAAAAAGGACAGGCCCATGTTGAGATTATTGCAAGGTGATGTGGGATGTGGAAAAACGATCGTTAGCCTAATAGCTGCCCTGTTCGTTGTAAGAGATGGATATCAAGTGGCAATAATGACACCTACTCAACCACTTGCCGCACAATTCTTCGGTCAGGCAAGGTTGTTACTTGAAAAATTTGGCTATGCCCTTGAACTCCTGATCAGCTCAACCAAAGACAAGGAAAGAATATACGACCAGCTAAAAAATGGGAAAATAGATTGCGTGGTTGGTACGCATGCACTTTTACAGGAAAATGTAGAATTTAGAAATTTGGGCTTAATTGTAATAGATGAGCAACACAGATTCGGCGTTGAACAGAGAAAAACACTATCTAAAAAAGGAAAATTTCCACATGTCTTAATTATGAGTGCAACACCCATACCAAGAAGTTTATCAATGGTTTTATACTCAAAAACATCATTGAGCACCATAAAAGAAAAACCCAAAAATAGAGGTAAGATCACAACACTGCACTTCTATAAAAAGGATTCTGATAAAGCATACAAAATAGCGATTGAAGAGATAAAAAAGAACCATCAGGTATACGTAATTGCACCTCTAATTGAGGAATCAGATTATTTTGAGGATGTAAAAGCGGCAAAGGAACTGTTTGATTTCTTAAAAAAATCGTATTTTAAGAATTACAAAATAGAACTCATGCATGGAAAACTAAAAAGTGAGGAAAAGGAAAGGATCATCAGCGAATTCCGTGAAGGCAAAATAGACTGTCTTGTAAGTACAACTGTGATAGAAGTAGGCATAGATTCACCTAACGCAACGGTTATCATTGTAGAAAACGCGGAAAGATTTGGACTATCCCAGCTCCATCAATTGCGGGGCCGCGTGGGAAGGGGAAATTTGGATAGTTTCGCAATCCTCATAACCAGTAACGATCTCACCGAAAATGCCCGCAAAAGGATTGAAACTCTACTAAGAACAAACGACGGATTTGAGATAGCAGAGATGGATTTTAAACTCAGGGGATCAGGCGAGATATTGGGAACCAGACAACACGGAAGGGATCTTACATACACAGACATCATAAAGGACAAAGATTTAATAAAGGATGTTAAAAATGACGTTGAAATGCTTATTGAAAAGAACTATCCTTTCAACGAAGGACTGTTAAAGGTTATGCAGTATAAATGGGAAAAAAGACTAAGCTATATAAATGTGGGGTGAGCTATGAAGGTTGCAGTTGGACAGTTTCAAATATTACCCGGTGAGGTTGATAAAAACTTTAAAAAGGGAACAGAATTGATAAAGCAAGCAATAAATGAAAGCTGCGATTTAGTACTCTTACCCGAAGTGTGGACTACGGGTTTTCTTTTTAAAAAATTGAAAGATCTATCAAAAACAACACCGTCTATTTTAGAGGAGATTAAAAAGCTATCCAAAGACATTATGATTTGTGGAACGTATGTTGTGGACAACCCTTCATCCAATAAAGTTTTCAATATCTTTTACGCATTATTAGAAGGAAAAATCGCGTTCTCCTATAAAAAAACAATGCTTTTTGGCTTGACGGGTGAAGATAAATACTTTGAAAGGGGAGATTTGGATCAAAATTGCACCTTCAATGCACTCGGCACAACATTTGGAGTTAGTGTATGCTATGAGTTGAGGTTTCCTGAGTTCTTTAGGAGAACAAGTTTTAAGGGAGCTTTAATACATTTACACCCAGCAATATGGCCAGAAAATAGGTTAGAACATTGGCTAACCCTTACAAGAGCAAGAGCCATAGAAAACCAATTCTTTTTGTTAACCTCAAACGGCGTTGGTTTAAGTGGTAAGTGGGAACTGTGCGGACACTCTACCATTTATGACCCTTGGGGTGAAGTAGAAAATCGAATCGAAACCAAAGAAGGATTGACAATTCAAACAATAAACTTAGAAAAAACAAAAGAGGTCAGAGAAAAGCTTACCTCTCTAAAAGACTCTGTAGAATTTCTGGGAGATCTCTATATCAGGTAAACACCTTCAAAGGAGCATCTGGTTTCTTCTTTATTTTGCCTTCCCTGATTTCTTGCTCAAATGCTTTCATCCTCTTCTCAACCATTTCCTTCAAATGAGCCTTTATATCACTAATCCTGCCCCTCTCTTTTGCAACCTCTAATAACCTTTCGCCCGTCTTTCTACCTATGAATTTTGCAGTCTCATGAGGTATCAAAAGTGCGCCGCAAGACGGACAGAAGTATATTTCTATATCCTTAACTTCCAACATTTCACCTTTAACAGGTCTCCTAAATGGTGTAACAATCCTTTTCATCTGTCTCCCACAGTACTTGCAAATCATTACCTTAAACACCTCCTTTTATAAAATAAAAATGAGGGGCTAAACGCCCCTCTGACTTTTTAGCCTTTAACCTTAACCCTCCAAGGTTTACCTGTCTCTTTCTCGTACTCAATCTCCCTCAATGTCTTCCTGCTCAAGTAGATCCTCGTTGGGTCAACGATCATTCTCAATACTTTTAGCTGCTCAATTGTAGGTGTTGGTGTTTCAGGAACATCGTCTGTTGGTTTTAACACCTTGCCACTCTTGTCTTTCAACTCCCAACCCACATTCTCAATTACATCCTTCAAGCTAACGCCTGGGTGAACACTTCTCAACCTCATGTCATAGATTCCGTCATTTGGATAGCTCTCCATGACGCATATATCAGAGGTCATAATACCTTTACCACCCCTTGGGGCACCGTAATCCCATCTTGTCTCACCCTCAGGGCCTCTCGAACCTGCCATGGTGGTCAAGTAGCACACGTTCGGTGGGAATCTCCTCTTCTCCTGAACCATAATAGCCAATGTAAAGTCGGACTGTTGGCCAATTGGGTTAGCGCCGCCAGAACCTGTAAATCTTACGGAAGGACCCAATTTCTGGTCGTCCATTCTCTCATCTTGACTTCTTTCACCTTTCTTTATGATGGATGGGAAGTATCCCATTCTGCCATCTTTGGTTTTGTTCCAAATAGCCGTTGAGTTTATGTTACCATACTCGTCATACTCAGCACCGCCTAAAACACCACCCGTAACATAGCCCCTCTGTTCATATGTTCCAAAAGCATCTATCATGGAAAGAGCAGTAGAAGCCATGTACGTTCCCCTGATGTCGGCAACAGAAATAGGGATATGCTCAAATTTCGGGTCTAACATTCCAGCTTCCATAACAATTGTTGCGGTCGGATTAATTGTATGTTGAGCCTCAGCCATTGTCAAAACAGGTAATCCTGTTCCAACAAACATAGAAGCTCCGTTTGGAATCATTGTTGAACCGGCTATAGCAAGAAGCTCTATAGTTGTAAACTCATCCGGGGGAAGATCGTACTCTTTGCAGTACGCCTCATACTCTGCATCACTTATTCCAGAATTAAAACTTTTAACTAATTCATTAATTTCATCTACAGTCGATATTTTTACTGGTACATATACACCCATTTTTACCTCCTTACTTACCAATAGGTCTATAGAGATCTGGTTTATATCCGTATTTTGCGTCAGCCCTCAACTCAAAGAGCCTTGCAAATCCTGTCGTTCCATTTGGAGACTCGTATTTTGCCTCGATGTTTCCAAACTTAAAGTAGTCTGTTCCAACCTTGTTCTCCAAAAAATCCCACTCATCTTTGCCAACTATATTATGCCAGTAATCGGCCAATGCTTTCTTTCCGTCATTTGTTGCTGCAGCCCTATTAGCCTTGATGTAGAACATCCACCACATCCAGTCGTAGTCATAGTAATACGTTGAACCTGTTGGATAGCATCCAAATGGCGTTTCAACAATAGCATCTACATGTACGTATGGAATTTGGTTCTCAGATGGTCTCAACCTCAGCTCTTCTTCAGGTACAATTTTCTCAGCAGATATTACCAGATATTTTGCACTTAAGGATTGCTCAACATCTGGAACAAGCAATCCCTCTATCCTTGCTGTCCCCATTTCACCAACTCTTTGAACATGTGTTGTTGTTACATATGGTATATCAGGTGGGAACAAAATTGCAATTACTCCTTTCTCTCCTGTGTATTTATTCGTTCTCCTTCTCAAAGCCTCATATAAAATACCATCTTCAATTGCTGCAGTCTGGTTCATGGTTGTATCAGGTTCATCACCTTTTGAGTATTTGTTGTTTGGATCATATTGGTGTGGTCTCAAACCCCAACCATCGAATGGATCTTTTATAATTGCATGTCTCTTTGGAGGGATATCTGGATGTATCCAGTATCCATTTTCATCTTTACCCCTCAAGCCAGCTTCACCAAAAGTGTCATACTCAAGCAAGTCTGTTCCAAGGTCTGACATACCAGCTACAAACTGGAATCCCATTCTACCAGCAAGTGTTCTCAATGCCCAGGAGTAGTTCGTAAAGTCCATAACAGCTTCAATCTGTCCATCCTCAAGACCTTTCCTAACTTCGTAGGAAACGGGCTGGATCGTCTCAAGACCAAGGTAAGTCATCTCGACCCATGCAAGCTGCAGAGCACCACCCATCATCATGATAGGTGTAGCACCAGCGTTCGTCTGAACATAAAGATCCTTGATGTTCTGCCTAATAACTTCTCTTGGAATTGCAACGTTAGTTCTTGTATAACCGAAGCCACCTACACACCAAGCTCTTTTCGGTTTGATAAACTTCTTAACGACTTCTTGTACTGACATTATCTTGTTTTCGCCCTTTGGCACTGCCATACCTACCTCCAAACTCCTCTAAAAATTTTTCTAATTGTTTTAATTCTTCCTCAGGATCGGGTGCCTCATTACCCATATCTGCGCATTCAATAGGAACACCCAGCACATCCGACAATTTTTCGATAAATTCCACAACCCTTTCGTACTTCAAACCTGTTATGTAGACATCAATGGAGTAGTCTGAGTTAAAGTAAACAGTAGGGTACATATCGTCGAAATCCAAAATATCCTCGCCACTGATATTGTAAGGAACAAGCCTAAAACTTGATCCAGCTGTCTTTACGATTTTACCGAGACTTTTGACTTTTTCTAAAATCTCTTCAAAAGTTATAAGCTCACCACCACCTATTATCCTGCCCGGTAAAACCGTGAAATCTCCAGACATCTACTCTAACTCCCTCTTTTTTGCCCAGAGTGTTCTTAATACATCTTCAATCTTACCCTCTGTGTACTCAAGCATTTCTTTTGCATTCTTGATGTAATCCAGTTTTAGCCTTAATTCATTCTCCATAATCTCTGCTGTCTTTTTCTCTCTTAATTCATCTACGAGTTTACCCAATTTAGTAATAGCTGCAGGAACCTTCTTGAACTGCCACATCCACGTTTCAAAATAATAATTGGACATGGCAAGCTCCCAGACCTGAGCCGTCAAAGATTTCCACGTCTCTAACTTCTCTTTAGACTCTTTCTTCAGTTGCTGTTGAACCTCTGACTTAGGTGCAGACCGTTTCATTTTCTCTCGAAAGGCTTTTGGATAAGCTATCACTCCTCTCACCTCCTTCTGCTATGATATTTTTTAATTGTCAACTGCATTCTAATATAAGA
>JALUBE010000020.1 GCA_027045065.1 Desulfurellales bacterium
CATTATAAGAGAAACTCTCTTCAGAGCTACTAAAGAAAATATAACTCTAACGCCTTTCAATTATTACAAAACGTTCATAGAGGTTGCTCTTGAATACGGCTTAAGTGAGGCAGAGATTCACAGGTATGTTTACGGGACCGACCTTTATGTGTCTTCTGAAGAAATAGAACAGATGAAGAAAAAGACATTAGAGATAGCAAAGAACGTAGAAAACACAACAGAAAGCCTTCAAAAGAGTGTAGAAAAAAGCGACGGTGCTTATAGAGAGGTTATGGTGAACTTAACGGGATATAAAGATTCCGTGGCCGACGAAATAAGCAACGAGATAGAAAAGATACTATATATTAGCGCCACACTTAAGGCAGAGCTTGACGCTGCAAGGAAAACATTAGAAAAGCAAAGAGAAGAGTTGAAGAAATTAAAAGAGTTCTCTTTCAAGGATCAACTCACAGGATTGTATGCAAGAAAGTATATGGAAGAAGCTCTAAACACTGTACTATATAACTTCAACAGATACTCAAGGCCTTGCAGTATTATCATGTTTGATATAGATGATTTCAAAAAGATAAACGATGTGTACGGCCATTTAGCTGGGGATGCCGTCCTAAGAACCGTTGCTTCTGTTGTTCAGAGAATTATTAGGAGAAGCGATATACCAATTAGGTATGGAGGAGATGAGTTTATAGTCATATTACCCGATACAATGTTAGAGGATGCTGTTTCAGTGGCTGAGAAAATAGCTAACAAGATACAATCGATAAAATTTGAGAAAAACGGTCTAACTTTCAAATGTACAATTTCTGTCGGTATAACCCATATAAAAGAAGGGGATACAGTAGAAACCCTTCTTGAAAGGGTTGATAAGGCTCTTTATGAAACGAAAAATAAGGGCAAAAAGGGTATAACGGTTATTAAGTGAGCTTTATTATAAATTACCAGGAAAACTACGAAATATTGGAAAGAAGCGTCCTATAAATCGTTTCCAAAAAGAAATTTTATTAAAGTGTTGCTCTTACTGGAAAAGTAAAAGTGAGTATAACCTGCAACGGCCTTATTTTTTATAAAGCCATCAAAAAACTCCTTATTACTATCCACCCTTTTTATCCTTAAAGCAAACGGCTCTCTAACATCTATTAAACGGGAATAACGGAATTGATGACCTACGCCTTCTATCTCAAATTCTAATCCCTCTGCAAAAACATACCCTAAAGCCTCTATGTGATCTGTCATTTCACATTTTGCATCAAAAATTCCGCCAAGGTCAAAGAATTTACCTTCCTTAAATAGCCCTTTTGTAAGATATATCATTCCACCGCACTCCGCTAAAAGGGGTTTCCCCTCATTTATATGATCCCTTATGCTCTCCATTGTGGATTTTGAATTGGATAGCCTTTCCGCAAACAACTCTGGGTACCCACCACCTAAGTAAACAAAATCCGCATTATCAACAGTTTCATTGTTTAAAGGAGAAAAATACTTAATCTCAAAGCCCAGTTTGGCCAGCACATCTATATTGTGTTGATAGTAAAAGTTGAAAGCTTTATCAAATGCAATAAAAGCACTCTTAAAAGGTTTCGGTGGAATCTTAATTTGCGTCTCTTTAATATCCACATCCGAAAGTTCCAAAATAGTATCTAAGTCAATACTGCGAGATACAGCCTCGCCCAACCTTTGATAGAAAGAATCTTCTACTTCAATAGCTGTGTAAACACCAAGATGACGGGAAGGGAGAGCTAAAAGTTCATTCCTTTTTACAACTCCCAAAACCTTTGTTCCTGTATGGTACTCAACGGCCTTCGATACCATTTCACCGTGAGCCTCAGATGCCACATTGTTAAGGATTACACCCTTAATTTGCGCGTTTTTTGATAAATCAACTATTCCTTTAATTAAAGCCGCTGCAGAGAAAGAACTTGACCAAACATCAACAACCAAAAGCACGGGCAATCCTAAAATAGATGCAACTTCGTAGCTACTCCCTTTGAAGTTTTTATAATGAACCCCGTCGAAATAGCCCATAACTCCTTCAACTACACCAATAGATTTGTCTCTTAGTGCATGTGTAAAGGTTTCTCTTAGCTCTATCTCATTCTCAAAAATAGTATCTAAGTTGTATGCAGGGCAACCGGCTGCCCTGCTTAAGTGAAAGGTATCAATATAATCAGGTCCACACTTAAAAGGCGCAATGGAAAAACCTCTTTTCTTTAAGGCAGAGATAATTCCTGTCGTTATTGTTGTTTTACCGCTGTTTGATTTATCTGAGGCTATTAGAAATGCCTTCTTACTCATAACAGAAGAAAAGAAATTATTAAAGTGTACACAATCTTCCCCTATTAGCTTGCTCACTCAAATCTGGTCATATTATTCTAAAATTTTGATTTTTGTCAAACTGTTGTTAAACTTAGATCTAAATTTAAGTACTCAGAAGGAGCAACTGCTAATTTAAGTGAAAAATGTGAGAAATGTCCTGGTAAGATACAGCAACTTCCTACTTATAAGAAGGATAATTTTAATTACTTTAGTTTTATTTTCTTTCAATAGTAACGCCAAAGCTTTAAGGATCATATCCCTGTCCCCCATGGTTACCAAAGGTATATTCCTTTTAGGAGCACAGAAATATCTTGTCGGCTGCAGCAGGTATGTAGTGCTGCCATCTGGATTTAAAGTAAAACTCTTTGGCAGCGTACTAAACATTGATGTGGAAAATATTATTAGGCTAAAGCCGGATTATGTATTTGTAAGCAGCATGATGAACCCCATAACTGTTGACAAAATGAGAAATTTTGGGATAGACGTTGTTGTTTTTGATTATCCTAAAAGCTTTAAGGAGATCTGCAATCAGTTTATTAAACTTGGAAGTTATCTCGGCAAAAAAACAGAAGCATTGAGAATTGTTAAAAAGGCTAAGACAGAAGTAATGCATATTTATAATGCAACAAAAGGCTTAGCAAAAGTGAGGGTTTTTGTTGAGATTGGCGTGCGCCCTTTGTTTACTGTCACTAAAAATTCTTTTATTAATGATTTCATAAAGTTTGCAGGAGGAATCAATATTGCAGCTGATTCAAAGAGTGGTTTGTATTCAGTAGAAGAAGTTTTAAGAAAGGATCCAGAAGCCATCATTATAGGTCAAATGGGATTTAATGGTCATTTAGAGAAAAAGAGATGGGAAAGGTTTAAATTTCTTGACGCTGTTAAGAATCAAAAGATTTTAGTTTTAAATGAGAACAGCCTTTGCAGTCCTACACCGATTTCATTTGTTGAAACCTTGAAAGAGATTACACATTTTTTGCATCCAAATGCGAAGGTGAACTAAATAGGATAGACTCTTGATTTTGCTTATCAAGTTATCATTAAAATCCACACATTCAAAATTGTCCGTGATTTTTATATGGTCTCGGTTATTCGATCAATTAGTCGAATTTTTCCGACCTGCTCTCTCAAGATTTTGTTAATGGGGGGTTGACCCCCAATTTTGGGTATCTGAGAAGTGGAGTCAGACTCACTTTGAAAACAATCTGCTTGTATAGTATGTGAGAAAATCACCCCTCAATTCTCCCTTAAAAAATTGACCTACTTTCTTTTATTCGATGTTTTTATCGAATTCAGAAAAGTCGCTCAGATTTTCCTTGATACTTTGAGGGGTCAATTGCAATTTTAGGTGTTTCTGACCCTTCTTGAGATTGTCAATCACTCTTTGTGATAGTTGTTTCTTTTCGTGGTGTTTATGACGCTTTAACCAATTATTTTCTCTTTCCTGCCAGCTCTCAAAGTCAGGATTTAGGCCTTTAATCGCTTTAGCAACTACAATATTTCTGTTAAGCATTTTGAAAGTGTAAAAGGTATCGGCATTGTTTGCTCTTTTTTTGATCTTCAGTTGCGTTTTTCTCCACTGGGCTTCTCTGAAATCCGGGTTTCTGCAAATCTTCTCGTCTGGATACCAAACAACACTCTCAAGGTTAGAAAAGAGTGGACAAATCGGTGCTGAACACCTATCATAAAATTTGCACCGGGCTTGCATGACTCACTCCAATCCAAAATCCAACATTCAACATTCAAAATTTAGCATTTTATTTAAACTGCCACTTCTTCCCAATCTTCCCGCCCTTCTCCGCCCAGTAGGCTGACTTGCACTTCCCGCACCAGTAGTAGCTTTTGCCTGTTTTTGTTTTCAGTTTTTTCATGGCATTGCCGCAGTTAGGGCATTTTTTGCCTCTTTTTCTTTTTGTTGGGGTTTCTGAGTTTGTTGATGCCGTTTGTTTGTCGACCTTTATATCAACGTTGTTGTTTAGCTGCTTCTTCACAAAATCAACCTGCGCATTGTAGAAGTCTTTGAATGTAACTTTTCCCTGAAGTATGCCGTTGAGCCCTCTCTCCCATTTTGCAGTCAGAACTGGATCTTTGATAAAGTCGGGAAGCTGCTGGATAAACTGCCGAGCAAGGGGCGTTGAGATTATCTGTTTGCCCTTTCTCTGCAGATACCCTCTTTTGACAAGCTGCTCTATTATGGCCGCCCTTGTGGCTTCCGTGCCTATGCCGTCGTTTTCCTTGAGAATTTTCTTTGCCTGCGGGTCATCTATGTAGCGGTAAATATGGCTCATTGCGTCAATCAGAGTACCGTCAGTAAATCTTGGTGGCGGTGTCGTCTGCTTTATGTCAATTGTGGTTTGCCTGTTAAAAAGCTCATCGCCTTTCTTTAGGTTTGGTATATCCACGCTCTTCGGCCTATCCCCGCAGAACTTCCTGAAACCCTCATCGATTGTTTGAGTGAGGTTTGCAGTAAATTTATAGCCCCTAATATCAAGCTCGATATTTGCGGTGTAGTATGTGTATGGTTTTTGAAACAGGCAGGCATAGGCCTTCACTATTTCCTGATAGACCTTCTGCTGCAGACTGTTTAGCTTTGAGTAATTGCTTATATCCCCTGTTGGAACTATGGCCGTGTGAGCCCCCAGCTTACTGTTGTCAAAAGCCCTGTGCTTGATTGAAAAGTCGGCACCGCTTATCAGGTCGGGCAGTATGCCCAGCTTCGCTATGCTGGATAGTATCTTCTTTGCGTCCTTGTACTGTTCCTCAGCCAAATAAGGACAGTCCGTTCTTGGATAGGTAGTCAGTTTCTTCTCATAAAGCTCCTGGGCTATAGAAAGCACCTGCTGGGCTGTGAGGTTCATTTTACTGCTCAAATACTTCTGTAGGGATGAGAGCATAAAAGGCAGGGGTGGCTGTTCCATTTTCTTGGTCTTTTTGAAAAGCACCACCTTTGCTTTCTGCTTTGAAGTATCCTCGACTATCTTTAAGGCGGTGTTTTTGTCTATTAACCTGCCTTCCTCGTCAAGACCGCCTATGCTGTCGTCGGGCTTGAACACCGCCCTGAAACCCCTATCAAGGTTAGCGTATAGAACAAAGTAATCATGAGGCTTGAAGTTCTCTATCTGCTCATCCCTCTTCACGACAAGGGCAAGGGTGGGCGTCTGCACCCTGCCAACCGTTATGAGTGTTCCAGCCTTGAGAGAGAAGTAACGGGTGAAGTTCATGCCCACAAGCCAGTCGGCATAGCTCCTTGCCTCCGCTGAGAGCTTATACGGCAGGTATCTTTTATTGTCCTCTATGTTCTTCAAGGCTTTCAAAATGTTTTCTCTGTCCAGGGCCTGAAGCCAGATCCTTTTAACTGGCTTTTTCACGCGCAGATACTCTAAAACCTCGTCAACAAGCAGCTGTCCTTCCCTGTCGGGATCCCCTGCATTGACTATGGTGTCAGCTTTAGCCACTAAGGACTTGATTGTGTTAAACTGCTGCCTGGCGTCCTTTTTTACAAACTTCACCCACTTATCTGGGATAATGGGCAGATCCTCAAGCTTCCATTTTGGTTTTTTCTCATCAGTGTTTAAGTATTTGTCTGGTTTTGCAAGCTCTAAAATATGCCCGAAGCACCACGTAACAACGGTGTCATTTTTGCATTCTATATAGCCGTTCTTCTTTGATTTTATCCCTATAACCTCGGCAATAGCCCTGCCAAGGGAAGGCTTTTCAGCAATGAAAAGAGTAGTCATAGATCTTCACCGTCTTCGTTTCTCTCCAAATAAACAAGAACCGACACCCACAGGTGATCAAGCGCGTCAATGTAGAAATGCGTTTCATATACTTTCACTTCGTCCCACTCGTCGAGCAGGTCGTTAAGCTCCTCTTCAATGGTGTCCGCACGGCCGTCTATCACTTTAAAAGCCTTTTCCACTGCACACCTCCTCACTCCAACTTAATAAAGAGCATATTTCCTGAAAACATTGAGCAGGAAATTGTAAACCATGTCGTTCTGAACCCTTGAATACACGGTTATTACGTTGTCCCAAAACCTGTCGTAAGCGTCTAAAAATTCTTCATCCTCTAACAGATTTCGGGCTCTTCTTTGGGCGTTTTGATTTTTGATTTTCTCCAGCGCATTCTCAAAGTTTCTTCTAAATGGTTCAATTAAAGGCTTTTTACCGGCAGGTATTTCCACCGTCTGCCTGAAGAAAAACAAGTCTTTCACTCTCCCCGTCAGCTTTCCTGAAAAGCCGTCATCTTTAAAGAAGTAAAGCGTACCACTTTTGCTGCTGTAGACTACACTTACTTGTGAATACGCTTTGCTGATGCTGAAAACATCGCCGCCTAAGTCCTGCTTGTGCTTAACCAAATCCAAAAGTGTGTAAAATCTCAACAGTTCTCTGTTTGTAAACTCGTGCGTCTCCATGAACACGGCTTTCTGAATAATTCTTTCCGTCGGATTAATAACCAGCTGAACGCTTCTCAAGTCGTCAGGAGAAGAAATAACCTTCTCTTCTCCTTGCTCTGTTTTCAGCTTAAAGGACAGCATGGCAAAACCTCCTTAAATAAGTTTTCTGCCGAAAAACGCGGCAGTGATTAACAGAGATACAAAAACCGCAAAGGCTTTCTCAGACCACTCACCTGTCGTATACAGAGGGATCCTTACTCTTTTCTGATACTTTAACCCATACGGGACACCAAGCGGGCTGAATATGTCCGTAACAATGTGAACAGCCGTTCCGACGGCAAAGGCCACCAGAACTGGTTCTGCTGAAACTAAACCCAGCACCGCAAGAAAAACGGGCAGCAGTACATGGTGGGTAATGCCCCTGTGAGATAGAAGCGTGCGGTCTATGAACCTTTCGTGCCTGAATCCCGTCAGAGCTAAGTCTATATCGGGGACAATACTGCCCACAATTACAGCTGCGAGCATTAAGATCTGAGAATGCGTTATTGCGAGATAAGTTGGATCTATGCCCACAGCTCCGAGGCCGAAAAGAGCGCCTACCGCAAGGTGGTTTTTAAGCGTCATTTTCTCCTCTTTTTGCTAAGCACACCTGTACAGTCTTAAGCTTTCCAAGATCCTGTCTTCCGGTACATTGCCAATGATTGTGTCCATGACTGTATTGTTTTTGAGAATGATCAAAGTGGGAGTTGAAGACACGTAGTATCTCATCGCAAGGTTAAAATTCTCCTCACTTTCGTCAATGTTGAGAATTTTACAAGCAACACCCGTTTTCTTTGAGATTTTCTCAATTTTTTTCTTCATGGGCTTACAGGATGGACAGAATGTTGAAGTAAAAAGCACCATCTCAGCCATTTCTCCCTCCTTTAACTCCCCCGCCGAGAAGTCTCCTTCCGTAAGGGAGGAGATGAAAGGCGGGCGTTTATTCCGTTTGTTCATGCCATCATTACCCGTTCTACCCAATTGTTATTCCTCCTTATAAGTATGGTTTGTTTCAAAGGAACTTGCTTATAGTTCTTACCTGCCAACCGTATGTAGTTGCCGTTTATGTCTTGGATGTAAGCATAGCTTCCGCTGGTAAATCCAGAAATAAACCCAACCTGCCCGTCTACTTTTACCTTATCCCATAAGCACCAAAGCTTTCCGTCTTTAGTTCTAATCTGTTTTGTGTTCTTTGAATTTCTCTTGGCTTCTGTGTTTGGCTTTGTTCTTCCTTTTCTGGGGGTAGCTTCGTGAAGACTGCGTTTTTTCTTCCTAACCTGTCTGATGATTGTTATGATGTCTATGTCTTTCGGGTTGGTGAAACCTGTCATCGCTACAGCATCGTTGGCATGAGTTTTGGGTAATCCTATCTTGTTGCGGTGAATCTTAGTCAAATAGCCATAGGTGAATTTCACTCTATCCTTGAGCAACGCCTTAAGTTCCTCAATAAGTTGCAACCTGAATGAGTTTAGATAAGCAGGCTCTTTGTAGAGTTTAGGCTTTTTCAGTTTAGCCATTAATTTGGGATTGCGGTGGATTTTCTCATGGCACTTTCTATGCAGAAGGGCAAGGTTGTCGGGTCTGTCTGTTCCACCCTTGCTTCTTGGGATAATGTGGTGTATTTGCCACCCGTTACCGTTTCCACCGTATCCTTTTCCACACAACTGGCATTTCCCATTCTCCCGTGCAAGAAGATACTCCAATACATTTGCATAACCGTAGAGGTTGCCTTTTTGATATTCTTCTCCTTCAACATCAGGGTTTTGCAGCTTTTGAGTATCAAAACGAGCTATCTCAACAATAATCTCAGGATCAGGCAAGAATTTAGTTAACCTCTCTATCCACTTAAGCGTGTGTTCAAACCTTGCCCTAACTGACGGCGGAAGCCAGCCCTCTGGTCTGCGTCTGTTAAGAAAGCGTGGCTTTCTATAAGGCGTTTTTCTGTATCTTCTGAACCTGCGGTATTCTCTGCGTTCCGTGAGAAGTTTGGATATGTCGTCCCTTAGCTCAATTTCTGAAGCGTACAGTTCTCTCTTGCCTGATACAGCAGATAGCCCTATGTGTTTGTATCCACTGCTAACGCCAAGCGTGATGTGTTGTTTATAGCCAGAACTGCCGTGCAGTAATTGGATTGTAAAAGGTGTTCTCTGCACCACTTTCGCCTTGCCTTGTTTTAACAGTATTCGTGCCTTCGCAGGGTGGCACGGCATCAAAGGTTTACCGTGTTTGTTCAACACATACGCTACCACTTTTTCACCTCCCCTAATACAAAGGGGTTTTCTCCACCCAAAGGTGGGTTAGAGCCGCATCGCCAATGTTAAGCGGGCTTGTCATGCCGACAGCACTGCCCCTACCCCGACAGGGCTGTTTAACCGCCGACGACAGAGCCTGGAGCTTGCGGAACACCCCAGGGTGTCATGAACCGCTTAACGTAGCCCTCGAAGGGCTAAGGCTTGTCACCCACAGAGCTCAAGCTCTGCCCTTTAGGACGGGGTAGGTGACAATCACCCAATCCAAAATCCGACATTCAACATTCAAAATCCAACATTCCCTATATATAGGGAGTTGTGTTACAGAATTGGCTCCGCCACGGCTGTAATATCCTTTATAGGCACTAACCCATAATACCTACTGTCGTATGAATTTTTGTCTTTGCCGTAGGCAAAAAAATAGCCCTTAGGGATTACACCGTTGAACTTGAAGTGCTTGATTTTTTCGCCGTCCAAAGCCTTTATCTTGGCAGTGCAGAGATACCTACCGTTGCAGTAAAATTTGCGGCCTTTAACGGTCAGCCTGTCTCCAGGCAGGCAGGCTACCTGCTTAACCAGTATTCTTGTTTTGAAAGTTCTTGTTTCTTTTTGGATCTCTTTGATGTTTGACTTTGGCATAGGGAATAATACATAATCCCACCTTTTTATCTTCTTAAAGTGCTTTGTGATGTAAAACAGGTGATACCCTACGCTGTCGGTGGCTGAAAGAGACAAATGGTTGAACAAAAAATGCAGTAAGACCAGTGAAACGACAACTATAAGAACAGTTATTATGCCTTTTTTACTTTTCCACATAAATCTCCACTCTCCTGCTTTCCTCTGCGGTCTTTAGAGTGTGATATTTGCCGAAGGATGGGAGCTCTACCGCTTTGTAGCCGTGCTTTTTCAAAAAGACCACTACCGCTTTTGCTCTTTCCCTTGCAAGCCTGTCGTTGTATTTCTTTGTGCCAATACAGTCTGTATAGCCCTCAATATAGAGTTTTTTATCCTTAAAGGGTTTCAGTTTGGAAAGCAGAACTGCCTTTTGCTTGAGTGTTAGCGTGTAGACGTTGATAGGGTAGTGAAGGGTTAGAATAAGAAATTTTGAATTATGGATGCTGGATTGAGAATAAC
>JALUBE010000021.1 GCA_027045065.1 Desulfurellales bacterium
ATCTAACAGTTCATAAATGGGGTATCTAGGATAATCAATACTTTTCGGTGTTTCGTTATCGTAAAAGTTAAGCCAGATCTTCTTGCTTTCTTTCATACAAAAATTAATCTACCATTTTTTATTAAATTTTTAAAGATAAAAAATTTTTATTTTAAATTATGTTGCCAATTCGTGAAAAATTGTTTTATACTTATCTAAAAAGGAGGGTAGCCATGTCTTTTAAAGAATACACACAGTTTGATGGTGTTGGTCTTGCAGATCTTATTAAGAAGGGAGAAATTTCACCTTTGGAGGTTTTGGAAGAGGCCATTACGAGAACGGAAAGGGTGAATCCTAAGATTAATGCTGTTATAACGAAAATGTACGATGAAGCTAAAAGGTCTATTGAACAAGGGCTCCCTGAAGGGCCTTTCAAGGGTGTTCCGATAATGCTTAAGGATATTTTGCAACTCTACAAAGGTGTTCGCTATACTTTGGGCTCAAAGTTATTCAAAGATTATGTACCTGACATAGATTCTGAGTATGTGAAAAGGTTAAAAAACGCAGGTTTTGTGATAATGGGTAAGACAAATGTGCCTGAGTTTGGCTTAATGGGTGTGACAGAACCTGAATATTTCGGACCTACAAGGAATCCTTGGAACTTGGAACATACACCCGGTGGTTCGAGTGGTGGTTCAGCGGCTGCGGTTTCAGCAGGCTTGGTTCCACTTGCCACAGGAAACGATGGCGGTGGTTCAATAAGGATACCGTCATCATGCTGCGGTTTGTTTGGATTGAAGCCGTCGAGAGGTAGGACGCCGAACGGACCAACAGAGGGAGAGGTGTGGATGGGCCTTGTTGTGCAACATGTTATAACGAGAACGGTGAGGGATTCTGCTTTGGCTTTGGATCTTACACAAGGCGCTGAGGCTGGATCCCCTTATGAGATAAGAGAGCCCAACTACTCGTATTTCGAGGCCATTCAAACACCTCCAAGGAGACTAAAAATAGCTTTTAGCGTGGATATGCCTTTGGGTGGTAAATTACACCCTGCGTGCAAGAAGGCAGTGCTAAAGACCGCCGAGATTTTAGAGGATATGGGCCATGTGGTTGAAGAGGCAAAGCCAGCTCTCGATTTTGAGGAGTTGGCACAAAGTTACATAGTGGCCATGTTTGGAGAGGTGAATTTCTTTTTGAAGAGAACTGAGAAGCTGTTGAATAGAAGGGTAAAAAGAGGAGACGTTGAGGATACAACTTGGCTTATTGCAAGGATAGGTGAGGCTGTACCAATTTGGAAAGCGAGTTGGGCAAAGTTTGTTTGGGATTCTGCTGCACGGATTATGGGTGAATTTCACAAAAAGTATGACCTTTACATGACACCAACGATGTCCTATCCGCCAGCCAAAATAGGAGAATTGACACCATCTGCATTTGAAAAAAGGGTTGTATCGTTGATTGAATCTTTGAAGGCAGAGAAATTGTCGTTTGTTATAAAAAACTTTGAGAAACTTGCTTATAGACAGCTTTCAAGGATGCCATTTACTCAGCTTGCAAACCAGACAGGCCAACCGGCTATGAGTGTTCCTTTGTTTATGACAAAAGATACCAACCTTCCTATTGGCGTTCACTTTTTGGCAAAATTTGGAGATGAGGTAACACTGCTCAAGCTTGCAGCTCAGCTTGAGAAGGCTAAGCCGTGGTTTGATAGGATGCCGCAAATTTAAATGATGCTTTTTATGGCTTGCTCTATCTTTTCGTTGAGCAGGCCTGCCTCTTTTAAACTTGAGATCAATAGGCTGGGGTTATTCAAAAAATCCAAAAAGAATAGGATTTCAGAGGTTTTTATATAGGTTGTAAATGGATCTTCTAAAACGTGCGGTAGTATTGTTTTTAAAATTTGATAAACAGGAAGTTCCTTGTACTGCTTAATTTTACTTGCCCTTTCTATAGTCTTCGTAACGTAGAAAGTAACTATTTCTTCTATGGATGTGTGCTCTCTGTGACCGGGTAGGATTGTATAATTTTTCAAAATGGGCATTTTTTTGATTGTTTCACAGTAGGCCTCGTAGTTGTTAAATCTGTCCATCTTGTCGTAGTCTATGTCAAACAGGGGTGTTTGGTATATGTTGTTTAGTAACACATCTCCCGTTACTGCGTAGTCGCCGATTAAGTACACGGCATCGGATTTTGAATGTCCTGGGCAAAGTATGTATTCAACGGGAGCATCCCACGATGATTCCTCCAAGATTTTGTAATTTATTGGAAGTGGGATACTGTGTATGAAATTGTAAAGCATGATTTCCATATCTTTAATGAGTTCCCTACCAAAACCATATCTTTCAAGCAACCTTCTTGATACAGCTATTCTCTTGTTGATGTTTGTAAATTTTAAATAATCCATATAAGGTAGAAAGATGGTTGCTTTTGTGTTTTGTGCCAAAAAGTTTTCAAGGCCGTAGTGATCTGCATGACAGTGGGTTATGAAAACGTACCTGAGCCTATTCAGGTCTATCTTTTCTTTGACATAGTTCAGAGCCGCTATGGTAAATGGCCCTGTGTCGAACATTACAATATAATCTTCAACTTCAAATACGTACAAATGAACCGGTCCAACTGGATATGGTGTGTTTAACGTATGCCTTGAGTATTTCATGGTAAAAGAGAGGCCAAAGGCCTCTCGTGCTCCTTTTAGAAGATGTACTTTTCTTGCTCTATTAATGCATCGGCCAATTTTCTCTTAGCGTCAAGCAAGCCGTAAGCATCATATCTTGTGAATCTTCTTATGCCGCTAAGTATAGACTGCAAGGCATCACCACCAACGTAGTATGCGCATTTCTTTGCTGCTTCCTCAATCTTTGTCGCCGCTTCAAATGCCGATGTGACAACTACTGCGTCGTAGAGTGGAGCCTTTTTCTCACTTACCTTACTTTGTGCCTTTTCGGCTCTCAAAACAGCACTCTCCAATGCGAATATGTACATGGCGATGTCAGCTAAGGAGAACAGTATTTCTTCCTCTTGTTTGATCTTGTCCATGTATTTTTGAACAGCCATGCCGCTCAATGCAAGGAATAGAGTCTTAAGGTCAGATATCAGTTTTTTCTCTTTTGCAAATTTTACAGACTCATCCAATTCCTCAAATGATGGTGTAATTAGCTTTTCGAATGCTTGCATAGCGGCCTGTTGGAGAGGTAGTTCTCCTTTCAGTGATTTTTTAAGCATTAATCCAGGTATGAGGTATCTGTTGATCTCGTTTGTTCCTTCGAAGATCCTATTGATCCTTGCGTCTCTATAGTATCTCTCTGCCGGATAATCGCATGTAAATCCGTATCCACCGTGTATTTGAACTACCTCGTCAACAACGTAGTCTAAGGCTTCGCTACCAAATACTTTAGAGATTGAGCACTCTGTTCCAAATTCTTCCATAGCCTTTTGTCTTTTTACGTAGTATTCAGGATCGTTTGGATCCAATTTCTCTATTTCCTTATCATACAGGTCTGCAAGCCTATAGTTCAATGACTCGCCCATGTAGATTTTTGTTATCATGTTTGCGAATTTCTCTTTTATTGCTCCGAATTGTGAAATAGGCGTCTTAAACTGTTTTCTCTGGTTTGCGTATTGGATTGCATCCCTTAGAGCATACTTTGCACCACCTATTGCAGCAACGGATAGTAAGAATCTACCCTCATCCAAAACGCTGAAAGCAATTTTGTAGCCCTTTCCAGGTGTTCCAAGTAGGTTTTCAGCAGGTACCTTTACGTTATCAAACATTACCGGTGTAGTTGACGATCCCCTGATGCCCATTTTTTCCTCTTCCCTACCGATTTCTACACCTTCAAAGCTTCTCTCTACAAGAAATGCTGCATAGTCTGTTTTATTGATTTTGGCGAAAACTGTGTAAAGATTTGCTATGGCTCCATTTGTAATAAATATCTTTGAACCGTTTAACACATAATATTTGCCATCTTCTGTTGGTGTTGCATTCGTGGATATACTCATTGCGTCGCTTCCAGCGTCTGGCTCTGTTAAACAGTATGCAGCAATCCATTCTCCGGTGGCGATTTTTTCTAAATATTTATCCTTTTGCTCTTTTGTGCCGTAATATATCAAAGGTAGGCTTCCGATTCCTATGTGAGCGGCAAATGCCACGGCAAAGGAGCCAGCCCCGCCCATTTTGTCTGCAACAGCAACGACGGTTTTCGTGTCTAAATCGACACCACCGTACTCTTCAGGTGCATAAACGCCCAAAAGCCCCAATTCAGCAGCTTGTTTAAGCTTTTCTTTGAGAAGATCCAAGTTGTGTTTGTCTATCTCTGGTATATTTGGGATGATTTCGTTCATTACGAACTGTTCCACCATTTCGGCCATTTGCCTTTGCTCTTCATTCATTTCCTCGGGGATTGCTATATCCTTGCTTTCGATGTCCTTAATTATGAACTCTCCGCCTTTCATTTAAACTCCTCCTGCTTTTATTTATTAAAAATTAGGTTCTTTCAAATACTGCGGCTGCGCCCATTCCACCACCAATACACATGGACACAATACCGTATCTTACGTTACCCCTGCGTTTCATCTCGTGGAGCAAGGTTGCAGTGAGTTTTGCACCTGTACAACCCAATGGGTGACCCAATGCTATTGCACCACCATTTACATTTACGATCGATTCATCCAAATCCAATTTTCTAATGCAGTATATAGACTGAGATGCGAATGCCTCATTGATCTCGATTAGACCTATGTCATTCAAAGTTAGTCCAGTTTTTTTCAATACTTCTGGTATAGCTACAGATGGTCCTATACCCATAATCTCAGGTGGTACGCCTTTAACAGCAAAACCTACAAACCTTGCCATTGGATCTTTGCCGATTTTCTTTAAGAAATCCTCAGATACAACCAATGCCGCTGCAGCTCCATCTGTCATTTGTGATGCATTGCCTGCAGTTACGGTTCCACCGATCCTGAAAGCTGGTTTCAGCTTTGCCAATGCCTCAAGTGTTGTGTCTGGCCTTACACCATCGTCAATATCCACGATCTCCTTTTCTTTTACAATCTTTCCGTTTACAAGCCTTGTATGTTCGATTTCAACAGGTATGATTTCATCCTTGAATTTTCCCTCTTCAATGGCTTTTGCAGCTTTCATGTGGCTTTTGTATCCGAACTCATCCTGCTCTTCTCTTGTGATGTTGAATTTTTCTGCGACCAACTCTGCAGTAATTCCCATTGATGCATAAGCCTCTGGCCATTCATTGACGAGGTCTGGATTTGCAGAGAACTTGTTGCCGCCCATTGGCACCATTGTCATGCTTTCCGTTCCGCCTGCTATGATGCAGTCTGCAAAACCAGCCATTACACGCTCAGCCGCTATTGCAATTGACTGCAAACCGGAAGAACAAAATCTGTTTACAGTCATAGCAGGTATATCATATGGCAGTCCAGCTATGTGGCAAGCAATCCTTGCTACATTCATTCCTTGTTCTGCTTCAGGAAAAGCACATCCTAAAATAACATCTTCTACGTCATTTACATTTACCCCGGTTCTTTCTATTAACCCCTTAATTGCCACAGCTGCCAAGTAATCTGGCCTTGTGTTTTTAAATTTACCCTTCTTTGCTTTGCAGCCTGGTGTTCTATAAGCCGCTAAAATGTATGCGGTTCTCATTTATATTACCTCCTTTAATTCCTTAATGGTTTACCGGTTTTTAACATGTGTTGGATTCTTTCAATAGTTTTCTTGTTTCCACAAGCCTTCAGGAATGCTTCCCGTTCAAGGTCAAGCATATACTCTTCCGTTATTGGCGTTCCTGGTAATACATCGCCACCGCACATTACGTTGGCAATTAATCCGCCTAAGTACTCCTCATACTCTGTTATTTGATTACCCAACTTCATGTTCCACAACTGGGATTTTATGCTCGCTGCAACATCCCTACCTGGTGCAGGAATGTTTTCTCTTGGTTTTCTTGGTCTGTAGTTGGTTGCAAGTGCAAGAACCTTTTGCTTTGCGTCGTGAATTAGGTTGTCTATGTTCATAGTTATGGAGTCTCCATTTCTTAAGTAGCCCATCTTGAACAGTTCATCTGCACTCGTTGAAACTTTAGCCATGCCTATGTTCTGGAATCCTTTGAAGATTAGGGGAGCTACATCTATGCCGTTGTTTTCGGCTAACTCTATAGCCCTTAATGCCACCTCTTTTGTACCACCGCCCCCAGGAATCAGGCCTACGCCAACTTCAACAAGACCCATATATGTCTCTGCATGGGCACAAACGGCATCAGCATGCAAACAGATCTCACAACCTCCACCCAGAGTCAATGCATGTGGAGCTGCTACAACGGGTACTTTTGAGTACTTAATGGTCATAGTTGCTTTTTGGAAGGTTCTAACTGCCTCAGCTAACATATCGAAGTCACCTTCTGCGATGAGGCTTGCTATGAACATTAAATTTGCACCGGCTGAAAATGCTTTCCTATCCTCATTGGCGATAACTACTCCTACACCTTCCTTTTCTGCCCTCTTTATTGCTTTATTAAGCATTGTTATGATTTCTGCGCCAATTGCATTCATCTTTGTGTGGAATTCTACCAAGAATACACCATCTCCAAGGTCAATAATATCTGCTCCAGAGTTGCTCTCAACAACCCTATTTTCAGATTTCAAAAGTTCAATGCTTGCGTACGTCTTTGGGTACTCAATCTGCTTGTAAGTTTTGTCCAAGAAGTCGTAGTAGTATTTTTTGCCATTCTCTAACTTGTAGATGTAGTCTATGCCCTTTATTGCTTCAGGAATTTTTACGCCTTCCTTCTCGCACCTTTCAACAAAGTATTTGACACCGATTGCATCCAGCATTTCAAATGGGCCTAACTCCCAGCCAAAACCCCATTTCATTGCGTTGTCGATGTTAACAACATCATCTGCGATCTCTGGGATTCTCTTTATCGAGTAGATGATTGTGTCTCTTGTGTTTTTCCATGCAAATTCAGCGGCCTTATCTTTTGCTGTTATCACAGCTTTTAGTCGCTTTTTTGGATCATCTATCTGTTTGGCTGTTTCAATGGATGCAAATTTTGGTTTTTGAAGGGGAACGTATTCAAGCTTGTTGTAATCGAAATAGTACCTTTTAGTTCCCTCTGGTGTTTTTTCTTTTTTGTAAAATCCCTGTTTGGTTTTGTTACCCAGTAAACCTTGTTCAACCATCTTTTTGATAAACTCAGGAACCTTAAATATATCTCTCTCATCGTCGTCTTTTAGTAACTCATAAGTATTTTCTGCAACATGAACAAGTGTATCGATGCCTACTAAATCACCTGTTTTGAATGCAGCAGAGCCAGCCCTTGCTGTAGCAGGACCCGCGATCTTGTCGACTTCTTCTATTGTTAAGCCCATTTCCATCATGTATTTCATACCGTTGAGCATAGAGTAGACGCCAATCCTGTTTGCCACGAAGTTGGGTGTATCCTTTCCGTAAACTATACCTTTACCCAACCTATGAGCAATGAACTCCGCCATATCTTTAACAACTTGTGGATCTGTGTACTTAGATGGCACGATTTCAACGAGCCTCATGTACCTTGGTGGGTTGAAGAAATGCGTAACTAAGAAGTTCTTTCTAAATTCTTCTGGCACATGATCTGCCATTTCATTAATGGACAATCCACTGGTGTTTGATGACAACACGCTTTTAGGATTTAAATGTTGCACCACTTGATCCAATAGCTTTTTCTTTATGTCCATGTTTTCGACAACAACCTCTATAACCCAGTCGCAATCTTTGATCTTAGGCATGTCATCTCTGAAGTTTCCTACTGTGATAAAAGAAGCGTAATCTTTTAAGTAGAAAGCCGCTGGTTTTGCCTTAATAGCTGCCTCCAGACCCTTTTTAGCAATTTTGTTTGGGTCGTCCTCGCTTGGTAAGTCGAGCAGAAGTACTTCGATGCCAGCGTTTGCCAAATGTGCTGCAATTGTTGATCCCATGACGCCGGCGCCCAAGACCGCCACTTTGTTAATTTCCCTCATACACTAACCTCCTAATTTTATTTTCTATTTCATTGACTACACGTGTAGCAAGATCCATCTTCGTTGTACAAACACTCTATTTTATCTGCGTATTTTTTATAAATTACCCTTCTTTTGAGTTTTAACGTGGGTGTAAGTTCTCCACCTTCAATTGAGAAATCTTGTGGCACTATAACAAATTTCTTTATGGTTTCGTACCTTGCAAGCTGTTTGTTTACCTTTTCTACTTCTCTCTTAAATAGTTCTATAATTTTTTCATTCTTTGCTAAATCTGATACATCGAAGTATTTAAGATTATGTTCTTTAGCATATTCCAGAACTCTTTCTAAATTCATAGTTAGTATAGCCACAAGATACGGTTTTTTATCGCCATAAACAAAAGCGTTGGATATGTACTTTGTATTTTTGAGTAGGTTCTCAATAGGTGCAGGTGCTATATTTTTACCACCGGCAGTTACAATTAACTCCTTCTTTCTATCCGTTATAAATATAAAACCATCTTCGTCTTGTTTTCCTATGTCACCGGTTCTAAAGTATCCTTCTTCATCAAAGGCTTCTTTGGTTTTCTCTTCGTCTTTATAATATCCCTTCATAACCTGAGGTCCTTTGAACAACAGTTCCCCATCTTCGTCTATCTTTAATTTCGTTTCCTCGAGTAAAGTACCTACCGACCCAAATTTCAATTTGTCAAATGTGTTGACACACAACACAGGTGATGTTTCAGTTAATCCATAACCCTCTAAAACTGGTAGGCCTATCGACCAGAAGAACTTGTTTATGTCTTGATTGAGTGGAGCACCGCCAGATACGAATGTTTTTAGCTGTGTTAATCCTAATTTTTCCCTCAATTTAGAAAAAACAAGGTTGTCAAAGAGCTTGTATTTAAAGCTTAGAGACGCAGAAGGTTTTTCCTTTTTTTCGTAAACCGTTTCTACATATTCCTTTCCTGTTTCTATAGCTTTGTGAAACAGGTTTTTCTTAAAATCGCTTGCCTCATGTACAGCATCAAATATTCTTGAGTGTATCTTTTCTAACAATCTGGGAACTGTTACAATAATTGTAGGTTTAAATTCCAGTATATTATCGGCTATCTTTTCTATGCTTTCTGCGTATGCTATTTTTGACCCATGGGCTATGGGTAGGTAGTGGCTGTCGGCTCTTCCTAAGATATGACTGTATGGCAAAAAGGATAGAAATACATCGTTTTCATTAACCAGATTTTCAGCTTTTTTATTAATATAGTAAATGTTTGATATTATGTTTCTGTGACACAGTTCCACACCCTTTGGTACGCCGGTTGTTCCAGAAGTATAGATGACTGTAAACGTATCTTCTATGTCAATGTCATCTATACTTTTTTCTATTTCCTGTCTCTCCTTTTCTTCTAAAGGTACGGACATTTCCGTTAACTGGTAGAATGTTAATACGGGTAGTTTTTTGTCTGGGATGAATCTGTCATGAGCCACAACAATTTCTACAGATGGCACTTCATCCTTTATTTGAAGTATTTTGAAATACTGGGATCTGTCGGAAACTATCACAATTTTTGCCTGTGAGTGATTTAGAATGTACGATACCTGATCAGGAGTGTTTGTATGGTAAATAGGTATTACCCAAGCACCAAGGTTCATTATACCAAAATCAGCTAAAGACCACATTGGTCGGGTTTCAGAAAGAATTGCTACCTTATCCCCTTTTTTCACTCCTAATTTTTTTAATCCTCTCGCGACCATTAACGTAAGCTCATAGAACTTTTCATAGGTGATATCCACTATTTGACCGTTCTTTTTGTATGAGATAGCCACCCTGTCCTTGTATTTTTTTGCGCTTTGCCTTAGCATATCAGGTAAAGAACTGTACTGCCATTTCATTTCCTACCCCCCTGTGTTTCCTTGTATTTATTTTCTATCATCATTTTACGTAAATGTCAAGTATTTAAATAAATAATTAGGCTTCTCACAGTAATTAGGCTGATTTTATGCGTGTGTGTAGGAATTGGGTTAAAAGATGTTGAAAAGTTAAAGTGAATTTTGTATATTGAGATTGGGTATTTAGAATCTTAAATTTTGCTGTTCGTCGTCTCAAGGGTTTATTGGATCTAAATATGCCCCCTTTTGCTTACCCATATAAGCGGGC
>JALUBE010000022.1 GCA_027045065.1 Desulfurellales bacterium
CTCTTATGGTTTAGAATCATACAGCCCTTATCAAGATAAAGACTTGAGGGAAATAAAGTTCTTCGATATGGGAGACATTCCCCTATCCTACTCTGATGTCCAGCTAAACTTAAAGATCATCGAATCCTTTATCTTCAAATTACTTATAAAAGGCAAAAGAACAATATGCATGGGTGGCGAGCATCTGATAAGCTATCCCATCATCAAAGCCTACAAAAGGAAACATAAGGATCTGGTTGTCATTCAATTAGATGCGCACAGTGACTTGGCAGATTCATTCAGGGGCGAGAAGTTCTCTCATGCAACGGTGATGAGGCGTGCAGCAGAGGTTGTTGGGTTTGAAAATCTGTATCAGTTGGGTATAAGAAGCATGGTCAGGGAAGACAGGCTCCTACCCAAAAGAAAAGAAAACATGTGCATATTCAACCTGTCAAAAAAGGATGAGTACCTAAAAGAAATCGGTGACAGACCGATTTACTTAACAATAGACTTGGACGTTTTAGACCCTGCTTACTTTCCGGGTACGGGAACGCCAGAACCCGGCGGCATAACGTTCAATGAACTACTTGATTTTATCCTGTCTCTAAAAGGATCAAGGATCGTTGGTGTGGATGTAGTTGAACTATCGCCTCACTACGATACATCGGGTATCTCAAGCATTACAGCGTCAAAAATCGTAAGGGAGCTTTTGCTCATCATAGGCGATTGATAATACTCTCGGGTATTTCTTCAAAGAGTTCTACGTTTAAATGGCCTAAGCCGTCCTTTTTTCCAATTTGTATAGTGAACATACCTAACTCTTTTGCAGTCTTTACGTTCTTATCCACATCATCGGCCATCACATAACCACGTGCTTTTGTCAAATTGGCAATCTTCTGATACGGATACCGGTGGGGTTTACCTATAAAATCAGCCGAAATGATATCAAAAATGTCAACAAACTGATCTATGACACCAAGCAACTCCAAAATCCTTTCGGCATGTTTCTTCGGCGCATTGGTAAACACAATTTTAACAGCATCTATTCTTTGCAACTTCTCCCTGAGTTTTGGATTGGGCTTAATTATGTTTTCAAGCTCTATATCATGGGTGAATTCCAAAAAATGATATGGGTCGATTTTATAGTGTCTCATAAGACCGGCCATTGTTGTGCCGTAGGTATGCCAGTATTCTATACGTTTTCTTGGTACCTCTTCTGGCTTCATACCTAAAAATTTTATCATATATTCATTGATGCGCTTATCAACCAAATCAAAAACGCCCAATTCTGCAGGGTATAGGGTGTTATCCAGATCAATCAAAAATACCTTCATACTTTTATTTTACACAAAAACGCACCAAAATATCTACTAAAACCATAGATTTTTTTGTATAATTAGTTATGGTCACATTAAAAACGATCAAGTATGTGTTTAAAACAAAAAGAAACTTTAACTTTAAGCCACCTAAAGACTCAAAAGAATCAGCTGTAATTATCCCTTTTATCGAATTAGACGGTGTCTGGCATTTAATATTTGAGAAAAAGGTCAACGACAATTCAAAACACGCAGGACAAATAGCTTTTCCAGGGGGCTCAAAAGATAAACAAGACAAAAACTTCCTCGAAACTGCCATAAGGGAAACATGCGAAGAAATAGGCGTATGCAAAGATGATTTGGAGATATTGGGAGAGGTAGAACCAACGGTTACCCTAACAACAAATTTTGTCATATACCCATTTGCAGCAATAGTCAAAAAACCGCCACCCTACAAAATAAATAAATCTGAAGTGGAAAAGCTCATTTTTGTACCACTACAGTACTTAATCGATAAACACCCATTCCCGTATCAGACCTACATGTACAAAGGCAAGGAAAGGCTAACAATGATCATAGAATACAAAGGTGAAATCATCTGGGGAGCAACGGCAAGGATATTAAACAATCTCATACCACTTTTTAAGAAATGATAGACTCAATTGCCTTAATTGTCATACTAAGCTTTCTAATACCAGTAGCGACTGTAAAACTATTTAAAGGCATCATACCATCTGTGGCCTTCGAAATATTCACTGGTTTCGTTATAGGAAAAAGCGGTTTAAATGTAGTAGACATAGACTCCCAGATACTCTCCTTTCTGTCGCTCTTCGGACTTGCGTTTCTTATGTTCTTGGGCGGTTTGGAAAGTGACATAGACATAAAGAAGCACATTAGCAAGGATTTCTTAAGATCCCCGCTTTTCATTGCAGTCCTTATCTTTGTTTTAACACTGATCCTTTCTTGGGTTTTCTCATACGTGTTAGTGAAACTGTTCAATTGCTCAAAGAGTGTTTTCTACCTAACGCTCATTTTTTCTACAACCTCCTTAGCCATCGTTTTTCCCACCCTAAAATCGAGGGAAGACTTAAAACTCGTATACAAACAAACCCTCCTTTACAGCGCATTCATAGCAGATTTTTTAACGCTCATATTCATAACGATCTTTTCCATGTATAAAGAAAAAAACAAGGTTACATCAGAAATCCTTTTGATTTTCCTCATCTTCGGTATAGCTATAGTTATAAACAGATTCATCAAAAAGATACCATCACAATCAAAAATCGTTGAAGCCCTACAGATGTTAAGGCACAAATCCCATATACAGATTGGTATAAGGGGATCGTTTGCAATCCTTTTACTGTTCATGTTCTTGGCAGAAAAATTGGGCATTGAAGTAATACTTGGTAGCTTCATAGCCGGTCTTATCATCTCAAACGTTGACATTGAGGAAAGCAGGTTGCTGAGGATGAAACTCGACGCTATCGGCTACGGTTTCTTCATACCCATATTTTTCATCTATCAAGGCGCAGCATCGTCCATACCCATGAACTTTTCATCTTTAGAATTCTTGGTTATAACGGTTTTGGGCGGCATACTGATAAAGGTCATTGCAAGCTCCCCTTTGGGCTTGAGGTTTTCCTTTAAAGACACACTGGCAGGCGGCATTCTTTTAAGTGGAAGATTGAGCTTAATAATTGCAGCAGGCATAATTGGGTTAAAGTTGGGCATAGTGGATGAAGACATAAACTCGGCTATCATTGTCTTGGCAGCAACAACATGCATACTAACTCCCGTCCTATTCAACATGATAAAACAACCAAAAAAGCAGAAAAACTTGCTATAAAACGGCATATAAAATAAAATTAAAGAAAATTTAGGAGGCAAGGATGAAAAAGGGTTTAACGATTTTGGTAGTATTTTTAGTGGTAGTTGTTTTGGCATTTATAGGTTACAATTTTGCAAACACCTATGCTCAGAAAAAAGCCAAAGCAGAAGCGGAAAAAATCCTGAAAAAGGCACATTTAGAAAAGGATGTCACATACCAATCCCTAAAGACAGATATATTCTCAAAAAGTATAGAGCTGGACAACGTAAAGTGGAACATAGAAAAACGCGGTGAGCAGGTGGGTCAATTGAACATAAAAAAGACCGTATTAAGCGGCAATCCCAAAAAGGACGTCAAGGTAAAGTTCTTTGAAGTCGCACTCATAAATCCAAACTTAGGAACTTTCAAAACGCCCAAAAACGAGCCCGTACTAACAATAGAAAAGGGTTCCTTCAGCCTAAAAAGGGAAGATGGTGAAACAGAAAGCTCCTTTTCAGCAAAAAACATTTTGATAAATAAGAAGATATTCGACATAAAAAACGATAAACAGTTAAAAACGGTTCTATTTAATGTTTTTAAATTAGACAAACCCATAGATGTGAGAATAAAAACCTATGCAAATGACAACAAAAACACATTTAACATAAAGCAGTACAAAGTTGAATGGGAAAGCAACTTTGAGGCCAATTATGCCCTAAAACTTAAAAACATAGATTTAAATGGCTTGAGGAACGCATCAAAGGAGCTAAACAGCAAAAACCCCAATCCACTTGCGATTTTAAACTACCTATCAAAGGTATATGAGATAAAACCGATAAAACTAAAGTTCGAAATAAAAGACAAAGGGTTGGTGGAGAGGTTAGAGGATTTTATAGCAAAAGAGAACAAAACAACAAAAGAAGATCTATTAAAACAACTTGCAATGTATATCAAAACAACACCTTTTAAAGACTACTTAGACCCAATAATGGGCTTTGCAAAGGGCGAAAACAACGAATTAAAGATCGAAATATACAATCCCGAAGCTTTAACCGTTGGCGATATTATACAAAGGATACAGAATAAGCCTATTTATTCCATATTAAAAATAAACATTAGCAATTAGGGGGAGAAATGAAAAGTATTGAAACAATCAGTGCACCAAAAGCCTTAGGTCCATATAGTCAGGGTATAGTTGCAGACAACTTTTGCTTTGTTTCCATGCAGCTTGGCATTAATCCGAATACAGGCAAAATCACAAGCGAGGATGTGGCTAAGCAAACAGAAAGGGTAATAAAGAATGTCGAAGCCATATTGGTTGAAGGCGGTTTTAGTTTAAGCGATGTTGTCAGAACCACACTTTACATCCTGGACCTAAACGACTTTCAGACCGTAAACGAGATCTATGCAAAGTACTTTACACACAAACCGGCAAGGTCTTTGGTTGTGCAAAAAGACATGCCAGCTGGAGCCAAAGTGGCTTTAGATGCTATAGCTTACAGGCAAGAAGAGAAAGCAGAAAACTTAGAATACGTAACAAGGTGATAAAGATGAACTTGGCTGAAAAGACATACAATTCCATGATGCAGTCACCCAGTAAGACCCTCAAGTTCGAAGAAAGAACGTTTACGTATGAAGAGATCTTAGAAAACATCAGGAAAGCAGCATCATTCCTAAAAAAGCTCGGTGTTAAATTCCAAGACAGGGTTGCCATACAGCTTCCTAAGTCGATGGAGTTTATATACTTCCATTTTGCCAATTTGTGGATTGGAGCAATAACGCTGCCTTTAAACCCTGCTTATTCAGAGCAGGAGACCGAGTATTTTTTAAGCGACTCACAGAGTTTGTTGTTTATAACAACATCTGAGAATGCCAAAAGATTAAAAAATGTTATAGAGAAGCTCAAGATAAAGACGTTCTTGATTGACAAGGAAATGGATGTGGTATTTAAAGAAACACCCATTGAGCCTGCATTTAATACTCAACCTGACGATGTGGCTATAATCGCATACACATCTGGCACTACAGGTAGAAGCAAAGGCGCTATGATAACGCATAAAAACCTGATAACGAACATGGAGGCATTAAGGAAACTGTGGAGAATGTCGGACAAAGACAAACTGTTGCACGTTCTTCCCATATTCCATGTTCATGGTTTGGTTGTGGCATTGCAGGGTGGACTAAACGCTCAGATGGATATAGTTATGCATGAGAAATTTGACCCGTTTAGAACTTGGAAGACTATAGAAGAAGAGAAAATTACCCTATTCATGGCCGTTCCAACAATATACATGAGACTTATCGACGCTTATGAAAGGTTGGATAGAAAACCCGATATATCGTCTATGAGGCTCTTTATCTCTGGCTCTGCACCTTTAACAAAGACACTGTTTGAGAAGTTCGAAAAGATAACAGGACACAGAATTTTAGAACGGTACGGTATGAGCGAAGCGGGTATGATAACGTCAAATCCATACGATAAGGAAAAAAGAGTTCCTTTGAGCGTAGGCTATCCGCTTGAGGGTTGTGAGCTTAAGATAGTAAAAGAAGGTAAAATCGCAAAACCATTCGAGGTGGGTGAAGTTTACATAAAAGGCACAAACGTCTTTAAGGGTTACTGGCAGATGCCAGACAAAACTAAAGAAAGTTTCGAAGACGGATGGTTTAAAACAGGTGATATGGGCTATTTAGATGAGACGGGACGACTGTTTCTTGTGGGAAGATCGAAAGAGCTAATAATCACTGGTGGCTTGAACGTTTATCCTAAGGAAGTGGAAAATGTTTTAGATGCTCATCCAGCTGTAAAGGAATCTGCTGTTTTTGGTGTAAAGGACGAAGAATACGGTGAGCGTGTAGAGGCCGCTGTAGTTTTAAAGGAAAATGCGAATAATAAAGGGAATGAGTTGATCGAATTTACGAAGCAACACCTCGCCCATTACAAGTGTCCAAAGAAAATCCATATTGTTGAAGAACTCCCTAAAAACGCTATGGGAAAGGTACAAAAGCACATTTTGAGTGCAAAACACTTAGGCTAAATGCCATTAACATTTGACACAACATAAATAAAGTCTAAAATAATTCTTAACTTAAGTATGGGGGAGGTGTTGTATGAATTCGACCGTTCTCATAATCATCGGTCTTGGTATTTATCTCGTCTTTTACCATCTCTATGGCAAGTACTTGCAACGCTCAATTGTGGGCAAAACAGACAAGGAAACGCCGGCAAAAAGGCTATACGACGGCGTTGATTATGTTCCTGCAAACAAGTACGTGCTGTTTGGTCACCACTTTGCATCCATAGCCGGTGCAGCTCCAATTGTAGGTCCTGTTATCGCACTTGCTTGGGGATGGTTGCCTGCATTATTGTGGATTTGGTTTGGAAATGTGTTTATTGGTGCGGTTCACGATTATCTATCCTTAATGAGCTCTGTAAGGTACGATGGCCACTCAATTCAATGGGTTGCAGGTAAGGTCATCAAAAAACGCACATCGTACATTTTCGCATGGTTCATCTTCTTTGTTCTCATCTTGGTCGTAGCTGCATTTGGTGCTGTTTTAGGAATTATCTTTGTTAAAAAAGCAGCTGTTCCAACAGCGTACTTCTTGCAAATTTTCTTTGCTTTAATTCTTGGATATATCATGTACAAGCTGAAATGGAACTTTTCTATTTCAAGCGCAATAGCCGTAATCATGCTTGCTATATCCATCTGGGCAGCCGTAAAATATCCATTCCACGCATCTTACCAAACATGGATGATTGTCTTTTTGATTTACATCATTATAGCTGCAGCACTTCCGGTTAACATCCTTTTGCAGCCAAGGGACTATATGAACGCATGGCTTTTGGTGTTTGGTCTTGTAATAGGCGGTATAGCAGTTTTGTTGGCTGGAAAACCCATGTCCATTCCTTCAACTACCATGTTCTCAGCCCCGATTATCGGTGGTAAACCATCACCATTCTGGCCAACCATTCCATTAATCATTGCTTGCGGCTCTTTGAGTGGTTTCCATGCTTTAGTGGGTAGTGGAACAAGTTCAAAACAGCTTTCTGAAGAGGTTGAGGGTCTATTCATAGGATACGGTGGTATGTTAACCGAGGGATTCTTGTCAACACTTGTTGTCCTTTCCATAGGAATAGCAGGTGCTGGTCTGCTTGGCTCGGCAAAAAGCTCGATCCTTAGCAATCCAACGGCTTTTGGCAACAATTATATACACATAATGAAATCCTCTGGTGGTCCTGTGGGATTGTTTGCTAAGTCCTACGCAGCTGTTGTTTATATGGTTCTTGGTATACCAAAGAAATTCATGGTTCTTTTAGCTGCTATGTGGGTAGCGTCTTTTGCTATGACAACTCTTGACACAACAAACAGGCTTGCAAGGTATACATTTGCGGAAATTATGGAACCTATAAAAGACAAGGCAAGAGGTCTTTACGATTTCTTTACAAACAAATGGGTGGCATCGTTCATTCCTGCTGCGATCGGTATCGCTCTGGCTTGGAGCGGAGAGTGGAAACTCATCTGGCCAGCGTTTGGTGCAGCAAACCAGATGCTTGCTTCCATCGCATTGTTTACGGTAAGTTCATGGGTAATGAGAGTACAAAAGAAACCATCATGGTCCATATTCTCGGCCGCCTTGTTCTTATGGATTACAGTTACAGCGGCTATGATATGGTACTTGGTTGTCGTATCTCCGGCTGCTATCCACAAAAACCCACTTCAAGGTGGGCTCTTGACTGCTATCATGGTTATAATGATATTGCTCAACTTCATGCTCATATTTGACTTCTCAAGACCGGATAAAAACATCGATGTCGCTCAAGAAAACGCTTAAAAGTCTTTTTAAAAACTTTGGATACTTCTGGGAGGGCTTCAAGGACGAGAGCACTTCAGCGTTGGAAATGGAGCTCTCCGAGATGGAGAATGCGTTTGCATTGATTGTATTTAGTTCCCTTATGGGTTTGCCATCCCCGCCAACGTTTTTGGGGATGGCCCTTTTGCCATATATGGAGCACGAAATAAAGACAATGATATTTAAATCCGAAGACTTAGATGATAAACTGGCCAATTTCTTTGACTTGAGTGATATATGAAAAGAATTGTATTTTTCTTAGGAAAAGGTGGGGTTGGCAAAACCACATCATCGGCAGCACTATCGTTCTATCTATCGAGAAATAAAAAAACTACCTATTGGGTCTCAATAGACCCTGCTCACAACCTATCGGATATTGTTCACAAAGACCTGCACATAAAAACCCAGATTGACGATTTCCTTTTTGCAGAAGAGGTTGATGTAGAGGGTTACCTAAAAAATTTCTTGCATGAAACAACCAATAGAATGAAGGAGATGTACAAATATTTGCAGATTGTCAACTTGGAAAACATGTTTGATCTTTTAAAACACTCTCCGGGCATGGAAGAGTATGCCTTGATGTATGCAATGAAGGAAAAAATAGAAGAAAATCAGGATTTCGAATATATAATTGTTGATACGCCACCCACAGGTTTGATGTTAAAAATCCTATCCCTGCCGTTTAGTTCAAAGATGTGGATTGAAAAACTAACAAGGTGGAGAAAGAGAATTATTAGCCACAGAGCTGCTATCGCTAACATAAACCCAAAGAAAATAGACGAATCTTTAGCCATAACAGAAGAAGACGACAAGGTTTTAAAGGAGTTGGGTTACCAATCCGAGTATGTAACGTTTTTGGTTGACCTATTATCCGACAAATCAAAGTGCAGAATGGTTGTCGTGCTAAACGAAGATACCATGTCTTTAAGCGAAAGTCTAAAAATAAAATCTGGACTCAACGATCTGGGCTTGGGTTTGGATTTTGCAATCCTAAACAAAGAAGGTCTTGGAACTGCTTCGAATAACATAGAGAAAATCTTTGATTTGCCAATCATACGCATGCCCTACCTCAAAAACGCAATGGATACAAATACACTTGCAAATATGGGCCAGAGGTTAGTAAAAATTGTCGAGTAGATTAATTGCTCTTTTTATAGCCGTAAGTTTAATTATAAGCGTTGTTTACTACATAGGGTATAGAAAAAATGTCAAAATCATGAAAAAAGTAGCCGAAGCTTTAGAAGATGCACTAAAACCAAAAGACAAACTATACACGTATTTGGGCGGCGTGTTGGGTTTCAGTGTAGAATACCAGGTTGAAGGAACAAAGAAAGTCTTAGCAAATTTAAGACTCATACCAAGACAAAGCGTACTGTATCTACCGTTTATGTTCTTAACAAGCGGAAAAGACAATCTTCAGTTACTTTTTTACACAAAAAAGCCACTCAAATGTGAGTTTCACCTAATCAGAAAAAGCCCCCTCAATTTAACAAAACCAAGAATTTACAACAGAGAAAAATTAAGAAGCGAGATATGTAATATCAATGGCACTACATTTGAAATGCTATACGAAAGCAAGAATTACGATAATAGGTTTAAAAAAATAGCTGACATCATACCAACAAAACACTTCAACCACCTCGCTATAACAACAGAGAACAACATTATATATGTTCAACTGCTTTTTTACGATATCGAAAAAGAACTGCTCGTAAAAACGGTTCAAGGATTAAAACGGTTTATCCAAGAAAACTACGCTTAATGTAAAATTATTGACTTTTATTGTATCTGTGATATATTACATATTAGAGATTGAGCCATGAAGGGTTTAATATTTGATATAAAGCGATACTCTATTCACGATGGCCCAGGTTTAAGGACAACGGTATTCTTTAAAGGTTGCCCGCTGAGGTGTCTGTGGTGCCACAACCCGGAAAGCCAAAAAACCTTACAGGAGATAATGTACTACGAGGACAAGTGCATACTTTGTTTAACCTGCAAACACGTCTGTAAATTTGATGCAATAGAAATAAAGAAAAACAAGATTTCAATCGATACGAAAAAATGCACACTGTGCGGCGATTGCACGGATAATTGCCCAACAACGGCACTGAAGATGGTTGGAAAGTTCTACGATGTCGATGAATTGGTTGAAGAAGTCCTAAAG
>JALUBE010000023.1 GCA_027045065.1 Desulfurellales bacterium
GGCCAATTTCTCGCCTACTTGTAGCCTCTCAATTAGCCTCCTCTTCTGCCCACTTCTTAAAAAACCCGCTTCTTGAGGTTGGGGCCCACACTCATTTTCTTTTGATTAAACAACGAACAGGTGCTATATTTATGGAAAAACTTAAGGGGGTTGAAGATGCACAGTGAACCAATTAGTTTAAGTAGGTTTATCTTAGAAGAACAGAGGAAATACCCTGAAGCTGTGGGCGACTTTACGCTGATTTTAGAGCAAATAGCCTTCGCGGCAAAAATTGTCTCAAGAGAGGTCAACAAGGCCGGTTTGGTAAATATCATAGGAAGCACTGACACAACAAACGTTCACGGCGAAACACAGCAAAAGTTGGACCTTTATGCAAATGAGAAGCTGGTAAACGCTTTAGACCCTACAGGCAAAGTGTGTGCTTTGGCTTCAGAAGAAATCGAGGATATGTTATCTGTAAGTGATAAGAGTTTAGAGGGAAAATACGCCGTTGTTTTTGATCCGTTAGACGGCTCAAGTAATATAGACGTAAATGTCAGCGTAGGTACGATCTTCGGTATATACAAAAGATTGGATGACCCAGACTGCAAAAAGAGTTTACTGCAACCTGGAAATAAGCTTGTATGTGCGGGCTATGTAATCTATGGATCAAGTACGATGTTTGTTTATACCACAGGTCACGGTGTAAATGGTTTCACCTTAGACCCAAGCGTTGGTGAATTCCTATTGTCCCACCCAAACATAAAGATACCTGAACATGGCAAGATCTATAGCATCAATGAATCAAACTACTTTAGATGGCCAAAGGGCATACAAGAATACGTAAATTTCATAAAACAGCATCCAGAAAGGCAATATACCCTGAGATGGATTGGTACTCTTGTTGCTGATTTCCACAGGAATTTGCTTAAAGGTGGCGTATTCTTGTATCCTGAGGATTCAAAGAACAAAAATGGCAAACTGAGACTGGTCTATGAAGCAAACCCAATGGCCTTCATTGTGGAAAACGCTGGCGGAATGGCCACTAATGGAAAAAAGAGGATCTTGGATATTGAGCCAGAAAACCTGCATCAAAGGGTGCCATTGATCATTGGCTCAAAATATGAGGTAGAGAAATATTTAGAGTTTAGGGAAAAGTACGGCTAATGAACATCGTTATAGCGGGAGCAGGTGGTGTCGGTTACCATTTGGCCAAACAGCTGAGTGAAGAGAAAAAGAACATATCGGTAATAGAAAAGGACATAGACAAAGCGACATTTGCCCATGAAAACTTGGATTGTCTTGTGGTTCATGGAGAGGCAACAGATTTAAAGGTGCTAAAAGAGGCGGGCTGCGATAAGGCAGACATGTTCATAGCAGTCACAAACTCTGACGAGGTCAATATGATCAGCTGTCTTATCGTGGCCCAGAATTTTGACATACCGAAAAAGATTGTAAGACTCAGAAATGCCCACTATACACGGTATTTTACGTTAAAAAACATCGGAATAGACTACGTAATAAACCCCGAAATAGAAGCGGCAAAGTCCATTGTAAATACAGTTAACTTTGGTGCTTCAAGTGATGTAATCCTCTTTGGAATAGACATACAAATGCGGGGCTTGTACATAGACAGTAAATCGCCTTTTAAGGATAAAAGCATAGCAGAAATAAAGCAAACTCTAAAAAAGAACTTCATAGTCTCTGGCATAAAAAGGGAAAACGGAGAGTTTATTATTCCTGCTGGATCAACACGTGTTATGGAAAACGACTACATCTACGTCACAGCAAAACAGGATACGATAAACGAGGTTGTGGAATATACGGGGAAATCGAGCATAAAAATAAAGAACATAGCTATCTTCGGGGCAAACAACATAGGCATCATGGCGGCTAAGGGTTTGATGGGAAACAGGAGAAACATAAAGATCATAGATAAAGACTACGAACAGTGCAAGAAGGTGGCAAGCCAAATAAAGAAAGCCACAGTCATTCATGGTGAGGCAAACGATGCAGAACTCTTTGAGGAAGAGAGTATAGGAAACTTCGACGTGGCGATAACAACGACGGAGAATGAGGAAATTAACCTATTGAGTGCACTATACGCAAAAAACATCGGAACAAAAAGGGCTATTGCCCTTCTTAACAAACCCAACTACATCATGATGGCCAAAAAACTCAACGTCGACGCTGTAATCAGCCCCAAACTAACAACGGTAAATAGCAT
>JALUBE010000024.1 GCA_027045065.1 Desulfurellales bacterium
CTACACAGGCATGAGGGCGGGCGAGATATTTAACCTAACATGGCAGGATATTGACTTCAAAAACAGGCTTATTCACATCAAGGATACTAAAAACAGAGAGAATAGAGTAGCTTATATGACTGACGAGCTGGTTGAGCTTTTACAGGCAAGAAAGAAACGGCTTGGAAGAAAGAACACAACAAAAGACAAACTCGTCTTTTTTGATGAAAAGGGTAACAAGCTGGCACGTGTTTCTAAGACATTTGAAAGGGCGGTTAACACTCTTGGTTTAAACGACTTCATCACTGATCGCAGAGACAAGGTTGTTTTCCACACCTTACGCCACACCTTCGCCAGCTGGCTTGCTATGAGTGGAGTTCCCATATACACAATTAAAGAACTCATGGGGCATAGGTCAATTGAAATGACAGAAAGATACTCGCACCTTGCACCAGACACCAAGCGCCAGGCTGTCGAGATGGTCTTTAACTCAAGCAACAATGTCTTGCGTATAAAAGATAGAAAACAAGAAGGAGGTGCTTAAAAATGCAGTTCAAACCGCCGATGATTTTGTGTCCATTGAAGGACGAAAAACTCCAGGAGTACGGCATCCCTGTTTCTTCAAAAACCCTTTACCGATGGGCTCTGCACAACAGGAACAAGTATCCTTTCTTTTATCAGTTGGGCCGCCGATTGTTCATCGATGTTGAAGAGTTTTACCGCTGGGTCAAGGAGGAAAACCGCAAGAAAAGGGCTGTCTTCTAACAGGCAGCCCACCTCTTAAGGAGGTGAGCTGGGAATGCAGGCACACTTAAATCTAAATCCACAACGCTCCTTTGTCAAACCCTTTGCGTATATAAAGAGAAAAACCAATTAGTTAGGAGGTGTAACTATGCAAAAGTGGGAATGCAGGCACTTTGAGACATGTGAAGCTCCTTTGTGTCCTCTTGACAAGGTAAGTTTAGAGCAGGGCATTTGGTATCCAGATGAGGGAATATGCAAGGCAAAAGCGTATCAATCGCTTGAGTGGATCAAAAACCAAAAGAAGATAGTAAAGCGCACGAACGATTACAACACCTATTACACAGTAGAGATGCTTGATAGGCACATAAAAGTGACAAGTGCAATAAAAGGACTTGATCCTGATAAAGATTTCAAGGCTGAATTAAAAAAATGGCTGAAAGCTCACCCTGTACTTAAGCTTAAAAAGATAAATGAAGAGCAAATAAAGAGAGGAAAAGAGGCATTAAAAAAGTACCATGAAAACAAAAGCAAGGCTATCTCAAAATAGGTGCTTGTATCGTTTATCTTTTATAAAAAACATGCTTTGTATCGTTTATTTTATGGGGGTAGTTTTCAATAATCGATTAATTAATCGAATGACCCTACACACCCTCAAAAAACATACTTTTAGAGGGTGTGTTTCCTTCTTTTGCAGGCACTTTGCGTATAGAAGATAGAGAAACTTTGTTAAGGAGGTGTAACATGAAAGAGAAGCTTGCAAAGTTCTTGGAGAGGATCGAGAAGAGGAAAAGGAACACAGAAAAAGCGAGAGAGGAGCTAAGAGAGATCATGGACATGATTTCAGACGCTATACCTTGCGCTGTATCTGGATACAGAACACAGGAAAAATTTACGATGCGGTTGAAATGGTACAATTACAAAAACAACTGGCGTGAGTACGTAGGCGGATGGTTCTTTTTCCGCTTAGAAGGTGGGTATGTAAAATTTGTAACATACGAAACAGTATACAATGAGTATGGCATGAAACTTTCAGAAGACAGATTGGTAAGCTTTGATTCAGATTTTATAGACGATATTACCTATATCAACTTCAAAGAAGTTATACCAGCGCTAAAGGAGTTTATAGAGAACATTTCAGAAATCGCAACTTTTGAAGAAGAAGCAAAAATCCTAACAGACATAAGAGAAGCCGTTGAGAAGGTCGTCAACGGTGATGATAACAAAAAACAAATTGAGAAGGCGGGTTAATCCCGCTTTCTTTTATATTTTCACTCTTGCTTGACAAACCTACTCTTTGTTATTACTCTCAGTATTAGAGGAGTAGTATGTCTGCAAAAAGCCCAAAAACCTTAAGCGATATCGAGCAAATCATACTCAAGCATTCTGATAAGCTCAAAGATGATTTTAAGGTAAAAAGCATAAAAATCTTTGGATCTTATGCAAGAGGAGAACAAAACAAAGACAGTGATTTAGA
>JALUBE010000025.1 GCA_027045065.1 Desulfurellales bacterium
CTTATACCGGATGTAATATGTTTTGTTATGTTGTGTTTCATAAACCAGTATACCGGGGAATTTTTTAACACTTTTAAATCTACCCATAAACCACCTCCTAAAAGATATAAATAATAAAGCAATATAAGTGAGTGAATTTTTTACACCTATTTTACACCAAAAGGTGTAAAAATGGGTGTGAGCGGTGGTATGGAAGGTTTTATTGATTGCTAAAAGATATTAACGTATAAAAAAAGTGTTGGTTTCAGAAATCCCTATTACAATAGCTAAAATAACCCCCTTGACAAAACCTGTTGCTTCTGTAAAAATCCATCCTACAGAGAGCCAGCGTAGCTCAGTTGGTAGAGCAGCTGATTCGTAATCAGCAGGTCGTAGGTTCGAGTCCTATCGCTGGCTCCATTTTTATTTTTTTCAAGTGTAAAGATCCATTCAACGAGGGGGAAGTATGGCTATACTCGTTTTGCTTAGACATGGAAAATCGATGTGGAATGCCTTAAACCTTTTTACAGGTTGGGTGGATGTGCCGCTTGCATATGAGGGCATTGAAGAAGCGATAAAGGCGGGAGAGAAGCTCAAAAGCTATTGCTTTGATGAGGTTTACACGTCTGCCTTGATTCGTTCAATCCAGACGGCTATGATTGCACTCTCAAAAAATGAATGCGGTAAGATGCCAATAATACAACACAGCGAAGGTAAGATGAAGGAATGGGCGAATATGCCTGACACCATACCTGTTTTGCCCGTTTACGAACATGAGGAGCTAAACGAAAGGTATTATGGACAACTGCAAGGCCTTAATAAGCAGGAAATGGCTGAAAAATACGGCGCGGATACGGTGCACAAATGGAGACGAAGTTATGATATAAATCCGCCTGGCGGTGAATCTTTAAAGGACAATTACGAGAGGACAATTCCATTTTTCAAAAGCGTTATAATTCCTAAACTTGAAAGTGGAAAGAACATACTTGTAAGTGCACATGGAAACAGTCTGAGGGCAATTGTGAAATTTATAGAGGATATCTCAGACGAAGACATACCCAAGTTTGAAATTCCCACAGGAAAACCCATAATTTACACGTATGAGGATTCCAGATTCGTAAAAAAGCTCGAAGAGGATGAGTGAAGTTTTAGAAAGATTTGTAAGTATTGCCAAGTTGAATGGCGTTGAGATATTGGAAATTGAGGATGCAAAGAATCTGTTTGAAAAGATCTCATACGATAATAGTGATCATTTTAGGTTTAATAGAGTTAGCGTTGTTAGGGCTGAATCTGCTAATGCCCAAGAGGGAAATGTTCTGGTGGATGCGTCAGATGATTTTAAGTTGGGTTGTGTTGTGGATGTGGATGAACTCTACGTGATAGTTGATAAGGATAAGATTTGCAATAGTTCTCTTGAGGCTTATAAAAAGGCAAAAAGTGAAGATTATTTGCTATTTGTAGGTGCGGAAAGTAAAACTGCCGACATTGAAAAACAACTCATAAGTGGCGTTCAGGGTGCAAAGAAGGTTGTTTTTGTACTGACATGAAAGGTAAAGATTACGTCTTTCGGTTTTGTGAAGGAGTTTTAAAACCCATAATAAACTTTTCTGATATAACAACAAAGGACTTAATTGGTCTGGATAACCAGATAGGTTTGTTTAGGAAAAATATAGAAAGCTTTATGAATAATAAGCCCTTTTTGGATGTGCTTTTGTGGGGGGAGCGTGGATGCGGTAAGTCATCGCTTGTTAAAGCTTTTGCTAATGAGTATAGGGATAGACATCTAAATGTTGTGCAGCTGACGGTAAGCCAGATAGACAGGCTCTACGATTTATACGAGATTTTGATAAGTAAACGCCATGAGTACTTTATGGTGTTTTTCGACGATATATCCTTCGATGAGCAGGATAAGGAATACAGGAAGTTTAAATCTATGCTTGAGGGTGGACTTGAGGAGAAACCTGGAAACGTCATGTTTGTGGCAACATCGAACAAAAGGCACCTCATCAAGGATAAGGTTCTAACAACAGATTCGATTTACAACATGGATGAGATAAACGAGCAAATGTCGCTTTATGGACGATTTGGTTTGGTTTTGGGCTTCAGAAAGCTGAATAAGGATGTTTACTTAAAAATCGTTAGGCTTTACTGCAATAAATACGGTTTAGAAGAGTAT
>JALUBE010000026.1 GCA_027045065.1 Desulfurellales bacterium
GGGCAGTGTGGTAAAGTATGGTAAACTTTTAAAAGGGGGTTAGGATGTCTCTACTTGAAGAAACAATAAAAAGGATCAATCCTGTGGATATATCTTTGGAATACAAAATACAGGATCACTTAGACAGTCTGACAAAACCTCAGGGCAGCTTGGGTGTGCTTGAAGAAATAGCCAAGAAATACTGCCTAATAAAGAACACAACGTCGCCCAAGTTAAACAAAAAAAGGATTTACACATTTGCGGCAGATCACGGTGTTACAGAAGAGGGCGTATCAGCGTATCCGAAAGAGGTTACGCCACAGATGGTTTTAAACATGCTAAACGGCGGTGCAGCAATAAATGTCCTATCAAAACATGTAAATGCAGAGGTAAAGGTAGTGGACATTGGCGTTGATTATGATTTTGAAGACCATGAAAACTTAATTAAGAAAAAGATTTCCTACGGAACAAAGAACATGACAAAGGGCCCTGCCATGAGTAAAGAGGAGGCAATTAAAGCCATCGAAGTGGGTATAGAGCTTGCAAATGAAGCAAGCAAAGATGGTATTGACATATTAGGTACGGGTGATATGGGCATAGGTAACACAACACCGTCCTCAGCCCTATTTGCAGCTCTGATGCCAGAAAGGGTTGAAAATGTAACGGGCAGGGGTACAGGTATCAACGAAGACAAGCTAAAGAACAAGATAAAGGTAATAAAAACCGCGCTTGAAATTAATAAAAAACTCCTAACAGATCCCATAAGCACGTTATCTGCCGTTGGCGGTTTGGAGATTGCTGGAATATGTGGTCTGATTTTAGGGGCTTCAGCAAACAAAATCCCTGTTGTTGTTGATGGCTTTATATCATCCGCTGGGGCTTTGGTTGCATACAAAATAAACCCAAACGTCAAAGATTACATGTTCTTCAGCCACAAGTCCCAGGAATTGGGCCACTACAGACTTTTGCAGTGGATTAAAGAGAGACCCATATTGGACTTGGACATGAGACTTGGTGAAGGGACAGGCTCAGCACTGGCTATGACAATTATTGAGGCAGCTATTAAAGTCTATAACGAAATGGCAACGTTTGATTCTGCGGGCGTGTCAAACAGAGCCGACTAGACAAGCGAAAACGTAAATGAAAACATAAACATATCAGAAACGCCAAGCTCAACCCTGCTTGAAAGATCAAATTGCAGTGCTTCCCTTTCTTTTCTAAAAGCCAAATCCATCTCTTCCTTGAAAATAAAACCTATGTACGTGTCGCCTTTCTCATTAACAAGCAAAAGATCCTTTGCCTTAATCTCAAGCTTATCCCCTTTATCGAATTTATCCTTGACCACCATGAAATAATCGAAATCTTCAAAGAAAAGTGAAATCTTATAGTTGATCTTACAGCTGTTTTTTGAAATTAGTATATCGTCGATTACAATGGCCTTTTCCTTTACGGTAAAAACCCTGTTTATCTCTCCAAAACTTGTATCAAATTCAAAAGAGACCACGTTTGACAGTGGATTGACATAAGGTTCACCTAAACTCTCTTCAATATCCAAAACAAATGACGGTTTAGATAGAATATCCTTAAAATCCCTAACGTTCCATTTCTCTACAAATCCCATTCGATCCAACACTATCTCAAAATCACTATTTTTTAAAACAAAATTACCGTCTCTTTCTTCCACACCCACAAAATCCATTAAGCCACCCATTGAACCATCTTTGCCTTAATCAGTGCTTCAACACCATCCAAACCCGCACTTTTTACCATTCTATCCAAATTATACAGATCATTTAAGATCATTTTAACCCTTTCCTCGCCAAACCTTTCACAGAGCCTATAAAACGAACTGTAATATCCCTTAAAAAGTGAAGAAAAGCAAGTCTCATCGCAACAACAGGCCATATAGATTTTTATAAAACTATCCGACAATAGATGAATAAAAAGCGTGGGGTGCATCTGCTTCAAAATTTCGTCAGTCCTATTCAAAATCCCTTTAATATCACCTCTGTTTAAGAACTTAAACAGATCTTTCGTATAAAACTTGGAGCTTTCAAAGGCAGATTGTTTTACATCCTCCTCATCTATAACATCTTTGTTCGAACAGTACAGCAAAATCACGTTAAACGTGTTGTTGATAAAAGTCGTGTCCTTATCCACGAACAACTCCGTTAAAAAATCCAAAGCCTTAGGGTCTATTGTCTTTTTTTCTGAATGGGCCTTGAAAAGCAAAAACTCTTGAATTTCCTTAACTGTCGGTTTTTCAAAAACAACAGCATTTGTAAGGTTTGGATCACACTCTAAAGCATCTACTATGAAAACACTGTCTTTAGGTTCTCTCAAAGCTATGCCCTTTTTTAGCTTAAAATCAACGCTACAGTACACAAGCCTTCTTTTAGATCCAAACAGAGCATTGGACAAAGCCCTTACGTTTGCCTCTTTTAAAGCTTCTTCATCTTCTGCTTTAGTTTTTTCAACCTCTAAACCAAAAGCCTTTGCAATTCTTTCCAAATACAACTGCTTCAAAAAATAATCATCCCCACAAAACACGTATAAATTTGACAGTTTTCCCGATTTAATTTGCTTTTTCAGATCCTTTTGATTCATAGCTTTTTTCCACAAACATCTTGATTACGGGGTGAGGTGAAAGGGGTCTTGACTTGAACTCAGGATGGAATTGAACGGCTATGAAAAACGGATGATCCTTTAGCTCCACAATCTCGACAAACTCTCTATCGGGACTTTCCCCACTCACAACAAGCCCATGCCTCTCAAGTACATCTCTGTATTCATTGTTAAACTCATACCTATGCCTGTGTCTTTCGCTAATCTTCTTCCTTTTATAGACCTCGTAGGCCAACGTAGACAGCTTTATTACGCAAGGGTAGGCCCCAAGTCTCATCGTGCCGCCTTTATCCGATGTCTCGTCCCTCTCTATAATTTTACCATCCTTCTCCCACTTCTTTGCTAAATGGATTACTTTGTGAGGTGATGATTTATCAAACTCTTCAGAATGAGCACCCTCTAACCTTGCCACATTACGGGCAAATTCCACAACGGCGGCCTGCATTCCCAAACAGATACCCAAAAAAGGCACATTATTCTCTCGGGCATACTTTATAGCCCTGATTTTACCCTCTATTCCACGAGGTCCAAACCCTCCAGGAACCAAGATACCGTGAACATCTTTGAGTAGCTCTTCAAAACCGTCGTTTTCTAAATCTTCAGCTTCAATCCATTTTAGGTCTACCTTCAAATTGAGGCTTGCTCCCGCATGAACAAAGGATTCAACCAAACTCTTGTAAGATTCTTTTAATCCCACATACTTACCAACAAAGGCTATTCTTACAGTATCCTTTGGTTTCTTAATGGCTTCTACCATCTTTTCCCATTCGGTAAAATCCGGCTCTTTCTTTGGTGTTATACCAAGCTTTTTTATAACAAGGTCATCCAGCCTCTCCTTTCTGAACCTAAGCGGAATCTCATACACAGTATCCACATCAACCGCGTTTATCACTGCCTCTTTTTCAACATTACAAAACATCGCAATCTTCTCTTTAGCCTCTTTTGTAAGCCTCTTCTCGCTCCTGCACACAATAATATCCGGTGATATGCCTATGGATTGCAATTCTTTTACACTGTGCTGTGTGGGCTTTGTTTTGAGCTCACCCGCCACCTTTATGTATGGAACTAAGGTTAAGTGAATGTATAGACAGTTATCTCGCCCAGCATCGTATCTCATCTGCCTGATCGCCTCTAAAAATGGCAAGCCTTCAATATCACCAATCGTTCCACCTATCTCAACGATTAAAACATCCTTATCTTTGCCCGCCTCTTTTATGCGCCTCTTTATCTCATCCGTTATATGGGGAATTACCTGGACGGTCTTACCCAAATAATCGCCCCTTCTCTCCCTTCTGATAACGGAGTAGTAAACCTGGCCTGTTGTAAAGTTGTTCTTTTTTGAAAGCGTTAAACCAGTAAACCTTTCATAATGTCCAAGATCGAGGTCCGTCTCTGCACCATCGTCAAGCACATAGACCTCGCCATGCTGATAGGGGTTCATAGTTCCTGGATCAACGTTTATATAGGGATCTATCTTAACAATGGAGATTTTCAGACCGTAAGACATCAAAAGGAAACCAAGAGAGGCTGAAGTAATACCTTTGCCCAAAGAAGAAACAACGCCACCCGTTATAAATATGTATTTTTTAGCCATAAAACTCCCCTTTCTTCAAAAACATATCCAAACACGTGCTTAAGTATAGTTTATAGCCAAAGATTATTGCAAGAAAAAAGGGGAGAACCCCCTACTTTTTCATCATTATTTCGATGTCTTCAAGCAAAGATTGCAGGTCCTCTTCGTGCTCCACTTCATCTTCCAAAATCTGCAGAGCCATGTTGTACGTTACGGGGTCTTTTCCGTGCGTTATCTCAAGGATGCTCTGATAAACCGTGATGGCACACTGTTCTCCCTTTATGTTCTGTTTTAAAATCTCATAAACGACCGGATCGGTTGGTGCATCGTATCCACAGTTTGTAAAATCATACCACTCCTTTGGGTTTAGTATGGGTTCTCCACCCAACTGTATGATCCTGTTTGCAACCATATCGGCGTGCCTTAACTCATCATTGGCATGCTCTGTCAGCTCTGCAATCACAGACTCCTTCATCGGACCCTTAACAACCTTTGCACCAAGCCAATACTGATAGTACGCAAGCCACTCATCTGCAAAAGCCTTATTTAACAGCTTAATTAACTCACTAACATCCATTCCAACAATTTCGATACCTTTCGTACCCATTTTTAACCTCCTCTTAACACATTTTATTTAAAATTTAACTTAAAATACCACCAAAGTCAAATGGATTAATAAAATGCTTTACAACGATAGGCTTTTTGTATAATATAAGCACTGAAAAATGAAAGGAAGGAGAGTTATGTATGGCGCTTGATAAAGAGCAGAAGAAAGAGATAATAAAAAAGTTTGGTAAGAATGAGAATGACACAGGGTCTCCTGCAGTCCAAATTGCCCTTTTAACAGCAAGGATAAAGTATTTAACAGAGCATTTTAAAGAACATCCAAAGGATTTTCACTCAAGAAGGGGGCTTCTCAAACTCGTTGGTAGAAGAAGAAAGCTACTCAAGTACCTGCGCAACTACGACTTTGAACAGTACAAGAAGGTAGTCACAGAACTGGGCCTAAAGGGTTAAACCATGACCTTTGTTGAAAGGACTATAGCGGGTAAGAAGTTAAGAATTGAGACGGGTTGGTATGCTAAGCAGGCTGATGGTGCCTGCGTGGTTAGATTGGGTGATACGGTTGTTTTGGCAACAGCCGTTTCCGATAAAAATCCACCAAAGGAATTTTTGGACTTTGTTCCTTTAACCGTAAACTATCAGGAGAGATTTTACGCCGCAGGCAAAATTCCCGGTGGTTTTGTTAAGCGTGAAGGCAAACCATCTACACATGAGACACTTGTTTCAAGACTCATCGATAGATCTATAAGACCCTTATTCCCCAAGGATTATAAACAAGAGATACAGGTTATCGTTACAACAATCAGTGCGGATGGCGAAAATGACCCTGCCGTTATAAGTATACTGGCTGCATCGTGTGCTCTGTGTTTGTCCGATATCCCCTTTGACGGCCCTGTAGCGGGTGTTAGGGTAAGCAAGATAAACGGTAGATTGGATGTATTTGCATCAATGAAAGAATTGGAGGAATCCAAGCTCAACCTTGTGCTTGCTGGAACAAAAGACGCGATCAACATGATAGAGGCAGGAGCATTGGAATTGAGCGAAGATGAAATGGTAGAAGCCATAATGTTTGGCAAGGAGCATCTAAAAACCCTAATTGAAGCACAGGAAGAACTCATTAAAAAAGAAGCAAAGCCAAAAAGGGAATACATACCCATCGATGTATCTGAAGAGTTGGTCAACAAAATCGAAGAACTTGCCTCAGAAGAACTGACAGAGGCAGTTAACATAAAGGAAAAAAAGAAGAGAAACTCAACAATTGAGGCCATATTCAACAGCGTAAAAGAGAAAATCATATCCGAATTTGAAGATGAAGAATATATCGAAGAAAAGACAAAGGCTGCATTTGAGGATGTTGTAAAAAACATAGTCAGAGCAAAGATTATCAACACAGGCATAAGGATCGATGGCAGGAGTCTGGATGAAATCAGGCCTATCACGTGTGAGGTTGGCGTTCTACCTCGTGCTCATGGTTCTGCCGTATTTACGCGTGGCGAAACACAGGCATTGGTTGCAACAACTTTGGGTTCAAGGGAAGATGCCCAAATCGTTGACGATGTGTCTGAAGAGGGATATGAACGCTTTATGCTCCACTACAACTTCCTGCCGTTTTCTACAGGTGAGGTTAGAAGACTCGGACCACCAGGTAGAAGAGAAATCGGTCATGGAAATTTGGCAAAAAGGGCTGTAGAACCCATGCTACCACCTGAGGAAGAATTCCCCTACGCTATAAGGGTTGTTTCGGATATACTTGAATCAAATGGCTCAAGCTCTATGGCTACGGTTTGCGGCGCAACGTTGTCCTTAATGGATGCCGGTGTACCCATAAAAAAGCCCGTTAGCGGTGTGGCTATGGGCTTAATAAAATACGAAGGCGGCTACGTGATCTTAACAGATATCTTAGGTGATGAAGATCATTATGGAGATATGGACTTTAAGGTTGCAGGAACAAAAGACGGCATCACGGCCCTTCAGATGGACATAAAGATCTCAGGCGTCGACGCAGCCTTACTAAAAGAAGCTTTAGAGAAAGCCAAAAAGGCAAGGTTGTTTATATTGGACAAGATGCTCGCTACCCTTCCTGCACCAAGATCTCAACTGTCAAAATACGCTCCAAAGATTAGAAGCCTAACTATCGATCCAGACAAGATCAAGGATCTAATCGGCCCTGGTGGTAAAACGATCAAATCCATAATAGACAAGACCAATGTAAAGATAGATATAAATCCCGATGGAAGGATCAACGTCTTTGGCGGCGTAGATTCAGATTTAGACGAAGCTGTTGCCATGATAAAAGAGGTTACAGCGTCCCTAAAAGAGGGCGATATAATTGAGGGTGTTGTCACAAGAATTGAAAAGTACGGCGCATTTGTAAAGATACTGCCAAATAAAGAAGGTTTACTGCACATATCCCAAATATCAAACAACAGAATTTCAAATATTGCCGACGTCCTACACATAGGCGATAGGATAAAGGTAAAAGTTGCAAATATAGACGAATTCGGCAGGGTAGCGCTCTCAAGAAAAAGTCTCCTCAACGAAAACATAGATGAAAATAAAAATAAAAAGTAGGGATACAAAGAGCGTTTCCGTGGGCATATTTATGCCTGTGGGAAGCGCCTTTGAGCCCGACAACGAGAGGGGTATTGCCCATTTTATAGAGCATATGCTCTTTAAAGGAACAAAGAACCGCACGTATAGAGAAATAGCTGCAGATATTGATAGGCTCGGTGGTTCTATTAACGCATTCACATCAACAGAATACACGGTTTTTTACATAAGGGTCTTGAGTGACTTCTTGGATAAGGGTTACGATGTGCTTTCGGATATAATAAGAAACTCTTTGATAGATGAAAACGAGCTTGAAAAGGAAAAAAACGTTATTATCGAAGAGATAAACATGACATACGACAACCCAGATGAGGCTGTATATGAGATCTTTATGGAAAATGCCGTAGACGGAACTTACGGAAGATCCACGCTCGGCACAAAGGAGCACGTAAGGTCATACACAAGGGAGGACCTATTGAACTTCATGGGCAAGTACTACAGACCCGAGAACATGGTCGTGTCTGTTGTTGGAGGCGATATAGATGGATTTGACTTTACGTTAAATGGGTTTTTCTTTGACGAATATAGAAAGGAAGACGGCAAAATAGAGCCTACATTTTCTTTCAAGCCTGGAATAGATGCTGTAAAAAGGGAAATAGCGCAAACAAATGTGATAGTCGGCTGTGAATTGTTCAATGTTTATGATGAGAGAAAATACCCGGCATTTCTGCTTAACGACAGCTTCGGCGGAACAATGAGCTCAAGGCTCTTCCAAGCTATAAGAGAGGAAAAATCACTGTGCTACAGCATCTACTCAAGTTTAAAGCTCTACATGAAAGGCGGTCTATTCTTGGTTTCAGCATCAACATCAAACGACAAGGCACAGAAGCTATTGGACGCAATAAAGGATGAATTCATAAAGCTTAAAAAGTACGGCTTAACGAAAAGGGAATTTGAGGATGCAAAGACGCACTTCTTGGGCTCTTACGCTTTGGGGCTTGAGTCAAATTTCTCCGTTATGCTAAAGCAAGGCATAGACACACTTTTATATGGTGACTACATTGACGAAAACACCATCATGGAAAAGACAAAAAATGTTACAATGGACGACATTCAAGAAGTAATAGACCTGATTGATCTAGATAAATTCCATATAACATGTTTGGGTAATGTGGATACTTTGAATTGGTAGGTGGTTAAGATGAAGAGATATTTAATGACACCTGGCCCAACACCTGTGCCTGAAGAAGTAACCCTTTCAATGTCTAAACCAATTATCCATCACAGAACGGACGAGTTTAAGGGCATTTTTAAAGAGACAGTGGAACTTGCAAAAATGGTCATGCAAACCGAAAACGACGTAGTTATATTTGCATCAAGCGGATCTGGAGCAATGGAAGCCGCCGTTTCCAATGTTTTAAACGAAGGCGATAGGGCAATAACGGTCAATGCAGGTAAATTTGGTGAAAGATGGGGAAAAATCGTTAAAGCGTTTGGTGCAGAGGCAATTGAGCTAACCTACGAATACGGCGATTTTGCAAGGGTCGAAGACATAGAGAATGCCATAAAGGACAACAAAAATGTCAAGGCTGTATACATACAGGCATCTGAAACATCCACAGGGACATTTCACCCTGTCGATGAAATAGGTTTGATGTTAAAGGAAAAATACCCGGACGTTGTATTTGTTGTGGATGGTATAACGGCATACGGTGCAATTGATGTCAAAACGGACGATTGGAATATAGATATTGGCATCACCGGTTCGCAGAAGGCACTGATGCTCCCACCCGGCTTGGCTTTGCTTTCTGTTTCTGAAAAGGCGAAAAACGTTATTAGAAAAAACAAAAACAGGTACTTTTACTTTGATATACTGGGTGAAATAGAAGCAAAGGCAGGTAAATTCACACCGGCCGTTTCAATCGTTATAGGCTTAAACAAATCACTGAAAATGATATTAGACGAGGGTCTTGACAACGTATTCAAAAGGCATGAAACATTGGCAAAGGCTACTCGAGAGGCTGTTGCTGCTTTGGGTTTAGAGCTTTTAAGCAAGAGACCGGTAAACTCCTTAACAGCCGTAAGATCACCTGAAAATATCAGCTCAACGGATATCATTACCAAGATGAAAGAACTTGGCGTTGATATATCAAACGGGCAGGGAAGTTTGAAGGGAAAGATTTTTAGAATAGCCCATCTCGGCTATTTCTACAAACCTGATATTTTGATGTGTATCTCTGTTTTAGAAATGGCACTAAAAAAGTTGGGATACAGCGCCAAATTCGGCGAGGGCATAAAGAGAGCAATGGAGATATTCTTGGATGAATAGGATACCTTCAGGTGTTGTTCAGTTTTTTGAGCCGATCTCGTCTTTAAGACGGGATGTGGAAGGCAAGATTTTGAGGTTATTCAAAGATAGGGGCTATCAAGAAATCATTACACCCACATTTGTTTATGAGGATAGTGTAAGTGAATTTCTATTTGATCCCTTAAAAAACAAGCTTTTCAAGATCGTTGACCGCACAAGCGGGCAAACAATGATATTGAGAGCAGACATTACACTTCAGATAACCCAAGCTGTGTTGCTTGGTGATTTTGACATGCCCATGCGTGTGTGCTACTCTCAAAATGTGTATCGAGACATAAAGGAACACCAGGGACAAAAGAGGGAGTTCAAACAGACAGGTGTGGAGTTATTTGGCATAAAAGAGGTAGACGCAGATAAAGAGGTCGTGTCGCTTGCCATTGACAGTATGAAGCTCTTTAGTTTGGAAGATCTGCATGTAAAAATATCGGACACAAACATAATAGAAAATTTGATCAACGAATACAGTTTAGACACCCAAAAGGCGGATAAGTTAAGAAAGCTTGTTTATTCAAAGAACCTTTCAGACATAAAAAAAGGCGAATTTCCAAAGGAACTTAAAAATAAAATAGAATACCTAAACGCCATGAGTGGCCCTGTTACTAACAAAAGCATAGATTTCGAAGCACACAGGCTTGCACGTGAAATAAAATATATCTACTCAGACATTGATGTGTTCTGCGATCTATTCTACTGCGAGTATCCCACATACCACTACGGCATAACGTTTGAGATATATTCGGGCAACAAAAAGCTCGTTGTTGGTGGAAGGTATGGAAATATAACGAAAAAATTGGGTAAATATATTCCTGCTACGGGATTTGCCATTAACTTGGATGAACTCGTTCAGTTTTTATATGAAAGGAGTTTAAATAATGAATAGGCTTGTTTTGGGAAGCCAATGGGGTGATGAGGGAAAAGGTAAAATCGTTGATATACTGACCGAAGAGGCAGATGTAATCGTCAGATATCAGGGTGGCAGCAACGCCGGTCATACGGTTTGTGTTGGGGATAAAAAGTTCATCCTTCATTTAATACCGTCGGGAATACTCCACAAAGACAAGATCTGCGTGATCGGAAACGGTGTCGTTGTAGATCCAGAGAGTTTCATAGAGGAAAAGAAAACGCTTGAAAGTTTAGGTGTAGATGTCTCAAGTGATAGGTTGATGATCAGTGAAAAGGCACACTTAGTTATGCCATATCACAAAGAGTTTGATGCAAGAAGGGAAACCGTTTTGGGTCAAAACAAGATAGGTACAACAAAAAGGGGCATAGGGCCAGCATATACAGACAAACACTCCCGCATTGGTATACGGGTATGCGATTTAGAAAATAGAGACATACTTGCCAAAAAGATAAAAAACAACGTTGAAGAAATAAATAGGCTCTGCGAGCTTTACGGGATAGAGAAGTTCAATGCAGACGAAATAATTGATAAGTACTCGCAATATGCCGATGAGTTGAAGCCACATATAAGGAACACCGTCTACTACTTAAACGGTGTATTCAAAAACAAAAGGAGAATACTATTTGAAGGTGCGCAAGGCTCCATGCTGGATGTGGATTTTGGCACATATCCATTTGTTACATCATCAAACCCAACGGTTGGTGGGGCATTCACAGGAACGGGTCTACCCTATAAAGCCATAGACAGTGTAGTTGCTGTTGTTAAAGCCTACACAACGAGGGTCGGTAATGGTCCATTTCCCAGCGAACTCGACGACGAGATGGGCAAACTCATAAGGGACAAAGGTGCTGAGTATGGAGCAACGACAGGCAGACCAAGACGATGCGGCTGGCTTGATTTGGTCGTTGTAAAGTACGCATGTATGATCAGTGGTGTGGATGAGTTGGCTTTGACAAAATTGGACGTATTGGATGGCTTGGATGAGATAAATGTATGCGCGGGCTATGAGTACAACGGCAAAAAGATAGGCTACATCCCAAGCCAATTGGAAGAGTATGAAAAGTGCAGACCAATATACAAAACGTTTAAGGGTTGGGATAGCACAAAGGGTGTAAAAAAATACGAAGATTTGCCGGAAAATGCAAAGAGGTACATTGAGTTCATAGAAAGGTTTGTTGGCGTTAGGTTCAGTATTATATCAACGGGTGCAGAAAGGGAAGAGACAATAAGGAGGTGAGAAAATGTGCGTGTTTTGTAAGATTGTCAATAAAGAAATACCGGCAGATATAGTCTATGAAGATGAAAAGTACATGGCCTTCAAAGATATAAATCCTAAAGCGCCCATTCACATTTTAATCATACCCAAAGAACACATAGAAAAACTTGCGGACATTAATGATACAAACAAGGGCATAATTGGTGATATGACCGTTGTGGCAAATAAGGTGGCAAAGCAGCTGGGAATTGACAAAACAGGATACAGGATTGTTATAAACAACGGACCGGATGCTGGCCAAGAGGTCTACCATATACACATGCACCTATTAGGCGGCAAAAAACTCTTATTTGCAACGTAAAATGAAAATAGCTGTTATTCACGGGCCAAACCTAAACCTGTTGGGCATAAGAGAGCCGTTGGTTTATGGAAAAAAGACGCTTAAAGAGATAAACAACCAACTATTCAATAAAGCCTTGGTTCTCGGTTGCGATATTGAGTTCTTTCAGTCAAACTCAGAAGGAGAAATTGTAGACTACATACAACTGCTTAAAGAGAGAGGCTTTGACGGTTTGATCATAAATGCCGCAGCCTATACACACACAAGCGTTGCCATCAGGGATGCTCTGCTTTCCATTAACATGCCGTTCATAGAGGTTCACATCTCAAATATCTTTAAAAGGGAAAGCTTCAGACACAAATCATACCTTTCAGATATTGCAGTTGGCGTGATCTCAGGGCTTGGCTATATGGGCTACGAGTACGCCTTGGACTTTTTAGTTAAGGCTCTAAAACGAGGCGAAATCCGATAAAGTCGTTTCTTAAACCGGGCATGTAGTTGCTCCGAGCCGAAAGGCGCGTCCACCTTATATAATTAAACCAACTGCCACCTCGAACAACCTTCGCAAGTGATATGTAGGGATTTAAATAGACGGGGTCGTGTGCATTTTTCATCAAACTATATGCCTTTGAATAATACGTGTCCAAACACCACTCAGCGGCATTACCCAACATGTCATAAAGCCCGAAGTTATTAGGTAAAAACTTACCTACAGGGGCAGTTCCTACATAACCATCTCTACACGGAAAGTGTCCCTTTTCAATTTTGTATTTTTTTAGCTTTTCATAAGCCGTTATATCGTAGAAATTGCCGTATTTGCATGCATCTTTAGGGTTTTTCCAATACGTATCCCTACTCAAACCGCCACGAGCCGCATACTCCCATTCGGCTTCTGTTGGCAATCTATACACCTCCCCCGTCTTTTCATTTAACCATTGGATATATTTTTGAATCTCATCCCAAGAAACATTTACAACTGGCTCATTCGGCTTGTTTAAATCGTAAAGTTTCCCCTTACCGCTGTTGTGTGTTGGATCAAACATCCAGAATTGTTTATTTGTAACTTCATACTTACCAATAAAGAAACCATGCACACAAACCTTATGTCTCGGCTTTTCATCGCTTTTTGCATACTTATCTTTGGGGTTTGCGCCCATATAAAAACAGCCACCGGGAATATAAACAAACTGCATGCCGAGGTCATTTGTGTAATTTTGGGGTCTTACAAGCAAAGACCATTTGGAGTTTTTGGGTATTCCATTTGGAAAGTCTTTATACACGTCCCAATAAATCCTTTTGTTATCACCAACCTTAACCAAGCCAATATCACCTTGAAGGTGAAGCTGTCTTGTAACATACACCTTACCATTGATCTTAACCTCTATTCCAACCACAGCCTCTTCGTTGGGGTTTCCCACCAAATCGTAGTAAAACACGAGGTAATTACCATCCCACCTAACCTGAACGTTCTTATAGCCCAAAGCAAAGGCTTTAGAAGACAAAAAAATAAACAGGAATATAAGAAGAATACCCACTCTTTTCATATTTTCACCCCATATAATAATCGGATCTAATTCTGGAAAGTTAAGGGCTTTGATTGATAAATCTCGTAGTATTTTTCTCTGGCATCCTTCTTGCCCTTTGCTTGATACATGGTCATATCGGCTTTATATAGGACCTCATCGGCACCAATGTCTTCACCTGTGTATATGTAAACACCCATGCTCAAGCCCACTTTCGCTTCATTTCCGCCACTTAACACAATGGGTTTTTTAAGCTCCTTTTCAATCTTATCAAAAATTCTGTATAAATCATCCAAACTCTTTATATTCTCAAGCAAAACAACAAACTCATCTCCACCCCACCTTGCAACAAAATCAGATTTTCTCAAATTCTCCTTAAGTCTCTCAGATATTACTTTTAAAACTTCATCGCCTTTGTCATGGCCCAAATTGTCGTTTATCGGTTTAAAATCATCGAGATCTATAAAACAAACAACCAATGCACTGTTGTTTCTCTTTGCCCTCTCCATAGCCCTTTCAAGCTCTTCTTCCAATGCATACCTGTTATAAAGGCCCGTTAAAGCGTCATGGAGAGCCTGTTTTTTAAGGTTCTCTCTAAGTTTATGAACCTCCGTTGTGTCTATAGCGCTCCAAATAACGGCTCTTCTTTTATCTGGCAATATTACAATCGATCCCGTAACTTCAGCCCAAACCACAGAACCATCTTTACCTTTAAAACAGTACTCCACAGTCTTCAGTTCATCTTTACTTTGGGTTACGATCTCAAAAACCTTCGCAAAGTCTTCATAATACTGCTCATTTATGTGTATTACAGATGCATTTTTTCCAACGACATCTTCCTTTGAATATCCCGAAATCTTTATGAATGCTGGATTTACATCCAAAATGGTTCTATTTTCATCAACAATCAACATCATTGCGGGGTTCCTTTTGAACAAGGTTTCGAAATAATCAAGTGAATTTTTTAAGCTTTCTTGCACCGTTCTAAGCTCCCTTTCCGATGACTTCTGCCTTGTTATGTCAATAGAATAATGTAGGCAAAGATTTTCAGATATTGGTATCCACCAAGATTCATAATGCCTATCTTTCACGCAAACATCAATATTCTTTGGCTCACTGCTATTTAATGCCTCATCAAGCTTACAAAAAGTGCATCTCATATCATTTGTTACAATTCCCTTTTCATAAAGCCTTTTGAGTTCCTCAGGCAAGGTTTCTCCATTCCAAAACTCCTTCCAGCACACTCCATTAGTCTTGACACCAAACAGCTCTTTAGAAGGCCTGTTTTGATAGAGTATCCTATACTCCCTATCTATGATCATTACCGGAATGTTAACCAAATCCAAGATCTTCTGTGTAAACTCAAAATCCTCTAACATTCAACACAACTCTCTCAACCTATTTAAACTTTCTTAATTATATAAAATTTTATTTAAAAATCTACTTAAATTTAGAAGTGTTACGCATCAGTTATCTTAAAATCGTGTTTATACTCATTCGGATCGCTTAAAACGCCAAAGCCTTTTCTTTCTACGGCCTTTAACAACTCTGAGTTACGTGAAAAGAACCTAACGCCAACACCTTTCTTTGTAAGTTCGTATGCAAGGTGCACAAAAATCTCAAGGTTTTCCCTATTCTCTACTAAAAAGAGTGCCTTTTTTGGAACCTCGTCTATCCTTATCTGATGAACGTCACTGTTAATGTCCATCAGCTCAGGCTTTTCAATCAAAAGCTCAACAACGTTTTTGAGGTTAAAAACCTTTCCTTTAGACTCAAGCTCATAAAAAACGGCATTCATAAACTCCAAATCCGCAATCGTGTCAACAGAAATTCTGTGACTTACTTTGTAAAAAATGTCTTCGCATTCAATACAATCTATTTTAAATAGATCACTCCTCAAACCCACAACGGGAAAATGGTGCTCCCTCAAGTTTGGCTTATCAGACAGTTTATCCGCTAACTCCCAACACTTTCTCCTATAAACACCAACACTTGAATGTATAGGATATCGACCATCTTTTTCACAAAAACCAACATAGTCAAGCTCTTTGTTTACTAAAATCTTCTCTATACGCTTTGCTACGGCTTCAGGCCAAACCAGCGGACAATCGCCGCTCACCAGAACCGGAATATCAGCTTCAAACTCGATAGCCGCTTTAGTCAATCTACCCACTACATCGTTAACATCACCCTTATACCAAAAGAGCTTTACACCGTTCTCCTTTGCCACATCAATTAATGGCCTATTATCTTCTTCATCTACCGTTGCAATAACAATATCGTCCAAATACCCTACCTGCTTGATAAAATGGATTGTCCAATCGATCATTCGTCTGTCGCCAATTGTCTTTAGGTGTTTATTAGGTAATCTTGATGAAGATAGTCTTGCTACAATAAATGCTACAACACGCTCATCTTTCACCATATCGTCCACCCACCATCCACAACCAAGTTATGGCCCGTTATAAATGAGGATGCATCACTCGCCAAAAGAACCAAAGCACCTTTCAAATCCTCGGGTTTTCCTATCCTCCCCAAGGGAACCTTGTCCTTCAAATTCTCAACAAACCCTTCAAACTTTTGAATGGATTGAGAGGGGAAAGGACCTGGCGATATGCAGTTTACCCTGATGCCCCTCTCTGCTAACTTAACGGCATAGTAGCGTGTCATCTGTATCACACCGGACTTTGCAACGCCATAATGTGGCGGGCTCATAAATTGCTCAAAACCATTGTAAATCCTAAAGTCTGGAGAGACAATGCCATACATAGACGAAATATTTACTATGCTCGAGCCCTTTTTCATATAAGGTACAACCTCTCTAATACATCTAAAAACACTATTCAAAACGCCATTGATACCCCTATTCCACGTCTCATCGTCCATAAACGCCGATCCAAAATCAAGCGACACGGCATTGTTAACTAAAACGTCAATTTTGCCATTTTCATTGTAAACCACTGAAAAAGCCTCTTTAATGGAATTTGTATCTAAAATGTCAAGATAAACAAATTCAACATTTTCTGTATCTTTAAATACATCTAAAAACCTATCCCTGTTCCTTGCTGCAACATAGACCTTGGCTTGCGCTTCATGTAAAGCCTCAACAAATGCCCTACCCAAGTGACCGTATCCGCCTGTAACTATAGCAACCTTACCATCAAGCTTGAAACTATCCAAAACGTTCAATTAAAACCTCCAATTTATCGGCAAAATAATTTTTTCATCATATTCCCTAAAATAGTCCCAATCAACATTTGTAATTTTCTCAACTATACTATCGTCCAAATCCGTGTTTTTCTTAAACTGATCAAACGAATCCACACCAATAATCACTCTATCAACACATTCATTAGTTAAAGCCCAAAACAACAACAACTTCTCTAAAGGAACATCCAAATCATGGGAAATTTGGTGTAATCTTTTAATCTTCTCTTTAACTGGATCAAAAAACTTTGGCAATCTGTCAAGATCCACAAAAAACAACCCCTGTAAAAAAACAGACCTCACGTGCACCTCAACATCTTTCTCTTTCAACATACAAAAGTACTTTTCAAATCTTCTATCAAAGATGTTGTAGGGAACTTGGATTAGATCAAACTCTACGGACTTCTCTAAAAGAAAATCGAGATCTTCCAAAAAATAAAGAGAAAAACCTACCTTTTTTGTTAACCCTTTTTCCTTCAAGCCCAAAACCTTTTCCCAGGCAGTTAAATTGCTCTTTAAGAATTCAAAATGGTGGCATAAATATCCGTAAAAACGCTCAATTTTTAACCTCTTCAGGCTGATATCTATGGCAATCCCAGGATCCAAATCCTTGGGAAACTTGGAAACAACCTTGAACTGCCCCAAACCGTTAAACCTGCCGAGAATGGCTTCGCTTTCGCCATAAGAATAGGCTGTATCAATGAGATCAATCCCTTTGTCCCAGGCATAATTCAGGATCTTTTGAACCTCATCTTTTTTAACCCTTCCAAATTTATTGTTTATGCCATAATCCAACCCAAACTGAACTGTTCCTAAACCTATTCTCTCAACAACACCCATAATTAAAACCTTTCCCTTACAATCCTATCCTGATTCGAGAAACATTATCAAATGCCTCTTTTAGACTTATATTTCAACAGAGAACGTAAGTCAATAGCTAAAGGTTTAAATTGTCTTTTCAACCTTTCAAGGTGTTTTAAATTTTGAACTTGATTTTTTTTAAAAAACGATATATTGTTCATAATAATGAAAAGATTTTTTAAAAGGAGGTGTACCATGCGCAATACCATAGCAAAAGTACCGTATCCGGTAAATGAGCCTGTTTACTCTTATGCTCCAGGAACAGAGGAGAGGGAGAAGCTTAAAGAAGCTATTAAGGAAATCAAATCTAAACAAATAGAAATCCCTCTAATTATTGGCGGCGAGGAAATAAAGACAGGTAAAACTCAAGAGATAATAGAGCCGCACAATACAAAATCAGTACTTGGCGTATTCCACAAACCAACAGAAAAAGAAGTAAAAATGGCTATTGAGGCGGCTATTGCGGCTCAGAAAAAATGGAGAGAATACGATTGGATAGATAGAGCTGCTATCTTTATGAAAGCAGCAGAACTTTTGAGCAAAAAGTATAGATTTTTAATCAATGCAGCCACTATGCTCACAATGAGTAAAAATGTTTTTCAGGCAGAAATTGACTCGGCGTGTGAATTAATTGACTTCTTAAGATTTAACGTCTATTACATGCAAAAAATTTATGAAGATCAGCCACTTCATTCTCCTTACGGCACATGGAACATCATGCAATACAGACCATTAGAAGGCTTCATCTTTGCCGTACCACCGTTTAACTTCGTTTCTATCTCTGGAAATCTACCAACGGCTCCTGCAATAATGGGTAACGTTGTAGTATGGAAACCAGCTGCAAACAGTGTTTATGCACCATATATCTTCATGAAAGTATTGCAAGAAGCAGGTTTACCCGATGGAGTTATTAATTTTATACCCGGGGACGGTCCAGATGTAGGTCCATATGTATTTTCATCTGAACACTTTGCAGGCTTACACTTCACAGGTAGCGTAAAAACATTCCAGTGGATGTGGAAAACTATAGGAGACAATATAACTAAGTACAAAACATATCCAAGAATCGTAGGTGAAACAGGCGGAAAGGACTATATATTTGCCCACAAATCGGCTAATAGAAAAAAACTCATTACCGCAATTGTAAGGGGAGCCTACGAATATCAAGGTCAAAAATGTTCCGCCGTCTCAAGATTATACCTGCCAAAGAGCATGTGGAACGAGATAAAAGACGAGCTCTTTGCAGAGATCGATAAAATCAAAATGGGTTCTCCTGAAGATTTCACAAACTTCATGAACGCCGTAATAGATAGAAAAGCTTTCGACAAAATAGTGAAATACATAGAGTATGCAAAAACCGCATCTGATGCAGAAATAGTTAAAGGCGGTGGATACGACGACTCCGTAGGTTATTTTATTGAGCCAACGATAATCTTAACGGAGAATCCACACTTTAAGACGATGGAAGAGGAGATCTTCGGTCCTGTGGTAACCGTATATCCTTACGATGATGATAAATACGTTGAAACACTACATCTATGCGACGAGACAAGTCCATACGGTTTGACAGGCTCTATCTTTAGCGAGGACAGGGATGCAACAAGGGTAGCCATCGACATACTCGAGAACAGTGCAGGAAACTTCTATATAAACGATAAACCAACAGGTGCCGTAGTGGGTCAGCAACCATTCGGAGGTTCAAGGGCAAGCGGAACAAACGATAAGGCTGGAAGCCATTTGAACCTCTTAAGGTGGGTAACACCAAGGGCAATAAAAGAAAACTTCTTGTCTCCAGAAAACTTTGAATATCCATTTATGAAAGAGGAGTAAAAATATGTCTATCTTCAACAAAAGTGTAAGCATATTTATAGATAAAGTACCACCGGGCGCCATTGCGCCCTTTGCTAAACGATACATTGCAGGCCCTGAATTAACCGATGCCATTGAGCTTACAAAGAAGCTAAATTCTCAGGGTGCCATGACCACAATAGATGTACTTGGCGAATTTGTAAACACAAAAGAAGAAACAATTTACTACAGAAACTTAGCTATTAAGGTGCTCGAAGCAATTGACAAAAACAAATTAGACGCCAACTTATCTTTAAAACTCACACAAATGGGCTTAAAGCTATCAAAAGCTCTATGTTTAGATAACATAGAAAAGATCTTTGAGAAAGCAAAAGAGCTGGGTATTTTTGTAAGGATAGATATGGAGGACTCAACCTGCACAGATGACACATTAGAAATTTATAGAAACTATAGAGACAAATACAACATAGGAACCGTATTACAAGCTTACATGAGGAGAACAATAGATGACATAAACAAACTATCAGACGGAAGACTCAACTTTAGGTTGTGCAAAGGTATATACGACGAGCCGAGGGAAATTGCTTACAAAGACAAGGAAATCATAAGGAGCAATTATATATGGTGTTTAGAGGAACTTCTAATTAAAAAAGCTTACGTGGGAATCGCGACACACGATGAATACTTGGTTTTCCACGCTGAAAGATTACTAAAAAAATATGGATACAAACGGGACGAATACGAGTTCCAAATGTTGCTTGGCGTTGATGAACAGCTCCGCTCAATAATCATAAACAGGGGCCATAGATTAAGGGTTTACGTTCCTTTTGGCAAGGATTGGTTGCCTTACTCAATCAGAAGACTCAAAGAGAATCCCAACATTATGAAATCGGCCATAGAGGGATACATAAAGAAATATCAAAGATAGCCCTGCCTCACGGCGGGGTTATCCCCTTTTCATAGATCCTGTAAGTCTTGTAGTGTTCAGCACCCATCTTCAGAATGGGCTTATTGATGGCATCGTTGTCTTCCAACGTCCAAGAAAGCTCACCGCCCTTTCCGCCACGTTTTTCAACCACTTCGAAGCTTTTTATATAAAGTAAAAGATCAACACCCATCTTCCTACATTCTGGCAAAACACCGAGCGTAATCAACCTATAGTTGTCTATCTTTTTTAACCTGTACAGGGCTTTTAATGCATTAAAAGGTGTTATCTTTCCCCCCAAACCCTTAAGTGCTTGATTGAAATCCGGCACTATTGCTGAAAAACCACAGGGTTTGCCTTCTCTATAAGCAAAGATCACAAGTTCTTCAGGCACCATTGTTTTAAAATCCTCAACGCCGTATCTAAACTCCTCATATGTCGGTGGCACAAAACCCCAGTTGTTCTTCCACGCCTCACAGTACAAGTAGTGGATCGTTTTTACATCCTCTTCGAAGCTCTTACGAGAAAAATGCCTCAGCTCAATGCCAAATTTTTTTTGAACATAACTTGCAAGCTTTAGCAACTTCTCTTTGGGTTTGTTGGCAGTTGTCAGGTAGAAGGCGTATAAATCCTTCACCTTTTTAAAACCATATCCCTCGATCAAATCTATATAATAAGCCCTGTTGTATGGCATCATAAAAACAGGCTCTTGAAAAAAGCCCTTAACAAGCAATCCACTGATATCGTTCATGGATGGGCTAATAGGCCCCCTAATCACATTGAGGCCGTTTTCGTACAAAAACCCTTCAGCCTTTTCAAAAAGCAAAGAAGCCACATCTTTATCATTAATGCACTCAAAGAAACCAAAGAAACCGACCTTGTCATTGTGGAATTCATTGTGGCGCTTATTGACAATTACCGCAATCCTTCCCACAGGTTTTTCGTCTTCGTATGCAATGAACAAAGCCCTTTTAGCATACCTATAAAACGGGTTGTGCTTATCATCTATCATTTTCTTTTCTTCTTCAATTAAAGGCTGTACGTATAATCGGTCATCTTTGTAAAAAAGAGGAGCAATCCTAACGAAAAGGTCAAGATCTTCTGTTTGCTCAACACGTATCATATTACGCCTAATTCTTTTCCTACTTTGTAGAGCTTATCCAAAGCAAAGTCTATCTGATCAAACGTATGTGTAGCCATTAAGCTCAATCTAATTAAAGCCTTATTCGGCGGGACAGCAGGAGACACAACGGGGTTTACAAACAAACCCTCGTCAAAGAGCATACGCCTCATCCTCAAAACCTTTTCGTCATCGCCTATAACCAAAGGAATAATGGGTGTGCAGCTTGTTCCAGTGTCATAGCCCATCTCTTGAACACCCTTTCTCATCCTGTCAGTGTTTGCCCACAGTTTATCTATTAATTCAGGTTCATTCTCCATAATATCAAGGGCAGCCAAAACCGCTGCTGTGGAGGCTGGGGTTATACTTGCTGAAAAAATGAGACTTCTCGCAAAGTGTCTCAAGTAATCGATAACCTCCTTATCCGCCGCTAAAAATCCTCCCAAAGAGGCAAATGATTTACTGAACGTTCCCATTATTATGTCAACGTCATCTTCCAAACCAAAGTGGTTTGCTGTACCCCTGCCGTTTTTACCCAAAACGCCAAAGGAATGGGCGTCATCCACCATTAAACGCGCATTGTATTTCTTTTTCAGTTTGACCATTTCGGGTAGATTTGCTATGTCTCCATCCATGCTGTAAACACCATCGACCACGATGAGCTTTCCCGCGTCAAACTCTAAGGATGAAAGAACCTTCTCCAATGATTCCATGTCATTATGTAAAAACCTCTTAACCGTTCCGTAGGACAGTCTCGAACCATCAACGATGCTTGCATGATCAGACTTATCCAAGATCACATATTCGCCCTTACCCACAAGACCCGCTATAGCACCTAAATTGGCTTGGAATCCTGTGCTAAACAGAATTGCGTCCTCTTTGTTGACAAAAGCCGCAAGTCTTTCCTCTAACTCCTCATGTATATCCAACGTACCGTTTAAGAACCTCGAACCTGCGCATGCCGTGCCGTATTTATCAATTGCCTTTTTTGCAGCCTCTTTTACCTTTGGATGAACGGTCAAACCAAGGTAGCTGTTTGAACCAAGCATCAAAACCCTTCTGCCGTTAATTATGACCTCTGTGTCCTGTTCTGAAGATATGGGCTGAAAGTAAGGATATAATCCTGCCTTTCTTGTTTCTTCTGCCGTCTTAAAGTTATAACATTTATCAAAAAGATCCATACTGCCTTCTCCCCTTTAAATGATTTTTACTTCTATAAAAAAAATGCCTTCTTGTCAAGAACGACAGGAGTTAACTTGAAGTTAGTTCCACCTGTCTTGAGTAAATTGCCCTATGCACTTTAGCGTCTTCAGACTCATTCAAGCCAAAATACTCAAACCTCACGGTGTAAATGCCGCCGTCATCGATAACATCAGATACTACAGCTGGTATTGATATAACCTCATTCTTGGGTTTTGCCTTAATCAAGACCGTATCTCCAATTGAGAAAACGGCATCCTTGGATTTTGCAAGTAAGGACTTCGTGCCAAATATACTTGTCCTCATCTTCACAACCTTGTTAACATTCTGAGCCGAAGTCTTTTGCATGAACTTCAAAGGCACAACCAAAATATCAAACTCCCAATAGACCTCTAAGGGTTTATCCTCTATATCGCTCTTTTCAACTATTGATAAATTAACAACATCCTCAGACGCGCTCAGCACCTCTGCCACAATATCCATAATCTTCGACACAACTGGCACCTGCATTCTAACCCTGTCTCTAAAGCCCAGCTTCTTACCCTCTGGTGTAGCCAAACTTATGCCCAAATTACTGCCCGCAGAGTACTCAACAACACCTTTGACCAAATTTAAATCTCCATTCTTGTAAAAAATCAAGATAACTGGTTTTCCACTCATTATTCCCCTAAAATCGGTTTTTCTCTCATATAGCGTCTCAACTATCGGTATAGCTATATCTACAATCTCCTCATCAAATGCCTCGCCCTTTAATCTCTTCAGGTAATGAACAATCTGATCGACCTTCAAGCCCGGCCTATCGGGTCTGTCCGTATGCAAACCGTCAACTAACTCGCAAATTGCCAAAACCTTTGATTCAACGGGGATTTCATCGCCCTTCAAACCGTAATATCCCTTACCATCAATCCTCTCGTGGTGATAGAGAGCTATATTGACGATATCTTCTAAAAAAGGGTTGTGCAAAAATATATGTTTTAAGTTCAAGGGATGACTTTTTACAAGTTCAAGCTCTTCATCTGTAAGCTTATCCCTTTTATCCAATATATCGTTGGGTATCCAAATTTCGCCTACATCGTGAATCAAGGCTGCAAAGTAAATGTTTTTGATCTTTTGCTCATCAAACCCCATACTCTCGGATATCTTAACAGCCAAATCTGCAACCCTGAACGAATGGTAGAACGTTCTTGGCCTAATGGTTTTAATCAAGTTCAAGGCGTTTAAACAAATAAATCTCCTTGAAACCTCATTTAAAATGGATAGATGCACCTTGGGTAATTCATGGCTCATCTTGAACATTAATCTATCGGCTAATTCCTTTGTCTCATCCGTAATAAAGGGTAAATCTGTGAGTAATTCTAAAAAGCCAATCAATTGGCTGCCCACATAGATCTTTTTTACAAACAAGGAACTTTCCGTTCCAAAGCCCTCATACAAAAACGGATAACTACTCTCAATCCCACCTGTTATCTCGAATTCATCCTTTTTCTTAAGTAAATCCCCGAAATGCTCCGTAACAAAGAGCTTTAAGCCCTCAAACTCCTTTAAAAAACCCTTCTCTGAGTCATAGCAGAAATATAGGAAGTGCTGATTGTCGTTCAAAATAAAAAACAAGCTCACCCTACACTTAACGTTAAAATCCTTCAGTTCGTCTAATAAAATTTTTCTTATCCCTTCTAAATTTTCCATGTCAAATTAATTATAACTAAAAAGGCGTAATACACAAGGATATCCTACTTTTTGCTTATTTAAAACGCACTTTCGATATATAAAAATTTTATTTGATTTTGTAAAAAAAATGTTTATAATGAGCAAAGGGAAAGATTTTAAATAAAATTTAAATCCTTAAGGAGGTGTTGTATGAAGCGCAAGGGTTTGGTTGGATTATTGGCCCTTGTAGTAACACTGTTGTTCACCGTATCGGCATTTGCATCTGGTTACATCAAGATTGGTGTTCAAGCTCCCATCACAGGAAAGTTCGCAAGCGAGGGTCAATCCATTGACAAGGCTGTTAGGTTGGTCGCAAAACAGGTCAACGAAAAAGGCGGCATCCTGGGAAGGAAAATCAAGGTTATCACCTGCGACGATGAGGGTAAGGCTGTTAAAGCTGCAATCTGCGCAAGGAAGCTTGTAGATGCAGGTGTTATTGCAGTTATCGGTTCCTACACATCCACATGTGCAGAGGCTGCAGAGCCAATCTACTACAGGGCTGGTGTTCTTCAGACATCCGATGGTACAAGTGACACACTTGTAAAACACGGTTACTGGACATTCTTTAGAAACTCCTCTCCAAATTCTGCTGAAGCCCAGTTCACAGCAGAATTTTTCCTAAAAAAACAACACTACAAAAGAATAGCAGTTATCTCTGATTATTCCACATTCTCAACAAATCTAGCACAGGCTGTAATAAGAGACCTAAAGAAAATGGGAGGAAATGTAGTATACTACGGTAAAATAGTATCTGGTTCTCAAAACTTCACACCTATCTTAACAAAGATCAAAACCTATCATCCTGATGTCATATATTTTAGTGGTTACTATACAGATGGTGGTTTAATCAGGGCTCAGATGGTTCAGTTAGGAATGAAAGCAGACTTTGTAGGTGGCGATTCAAACGATAACCCAGAGTTTATAAAACTTGCAGGTAAAGCCGCTGTGGGAGCATATTTAATAGACGTACCACTTCCAAACATGCTTCCATATCCAGCAGCAAAGAAATTCTTAAAAGCATTTAGGGAAACATATCATGAAAATCCAGCAAGCATCTGGACACTCTTCAACGTCGATGGTTTGAGGGTAATCCTCTATGCAATCCAGCAGACAAAGTCTCTGAATACAAGGAAAATCGCTCATTACTTACACTATGAACTCAAGGACTTCCCAGGTATTACAGGACCTATAAGCTTTGCACCAAATGGCGAGAGAGTTGGCAGTGCTTACATGGCTTACAGAATTGGTCCTGATCTAAAATACCACATTGTTTACAAAGAAAAGTAAAAGAGGAAGGCCATGGAGATCTTCTTTCAGCAGCTTGTTAACGGTCTTACAATCGGTAGCATTTACGCCTTAGTTGCTCTTGGCTACACCATGGTCTACGGCGTTTTAAAACTCATAAACTTCGCTCATGGTGACTTGGTCGCCTTGAGCGCCTACATTGGACTTGTAATAATCATGCAATTGATGGGGGCTCTGTCCCCCACTGTTCTCATTATCATTACATTCATCGCAACTATGATTATTACCGCCATTGGCGGTGTTATTTTGGAAAGGGCTGCTTATAGACCCTTGAGAAAAGCTCCAAGACTCAGCGCCGTAGTCTCAGCTCTGGGTGCTTCGCTTATCATAGAAAACGGCATCATGCTGATATGGGGTCCAATGCCAAAAATATTCCCAGCAAGTGTAATACCAAATGCCAATTATAGCTTGCACGGTGTTTATATAAGCTTAATGCAAGTTTTGGTGTTGATCATATCTCTCATTCTCATGGTAGCACTGTATCTGTTTGTCAATAGAACAAAATTGGGCACGGCCATGAGGGCATGTGCCATTGATCAGGATGCAGCAAGGCTTATGGGTATCAATGTTGATAAAGTTATCGTAACTACATTCGTTATCGGTTCTGCTTTGGGTGCAGTTGGCGGTCTGTTTATCGGCATGTATTACAGGGGCATATACTTCAACATGGGTTGGATCTACGGTTTGAATGCATTCGTTGCTGCAATCATCGGTGGAATTGGAAACATACCTGGAGCTATGCTCGGCGGTATGCTACTTGGCATATTCAACGCATTCATAGCGGGTTATGTATCGAGCAGCTGGTCCTTAGCGTTAACGTACGTCTTATTGATTGTTATCATGATCTTTAGACCTACAGGAATCTTAGGTGAAAGGGTTGCGGAGAAGGTATGATGAATACAAAAAATATCTTATCCTATGGCGTTTTCTTTGCAATTTTGATCATTTTGCCTTTCTTTTTGAATTCCGACTGGGTGTCGGTAATGACAACGTTTCTCATATATTCTGTTGTTTCCTTAAGTCAGGACATAGTATTGGGCAGGGCAGGTATGTTTGACATGGGCCATGCCATATTCTTCGGTCTTGGGGCGTATTCAACGGCAATCTTAAATATGGTCTACGGCTGGCCCATACTCGCAACTGTACCCATAGCCATAATATTGCCCATTATTGCAAGCATACTTCTTGCAGCACCGATTATTCACTTAAGGGGCGATTATCTACTTGTTACAACTATCGGATTTAACATCGTATTTACACAGGCTTTAAAAAACAACGTGTTTGGCATCACTGGTGGCCCTAACGGTATTTTCGGTGTTGAGCCACTCAAGATATTGGGCTTCACGTTTTCTTCGCAGCTTTCAATCTACTATTTGGCATTCTTTATTTTGCTTTTGACACTTGTAGTTATCCACAACTTGGAAACAAGCAAACCGGGACGAGCTTTGCACTACCTAAACTTAGACTCACTTGCAAGTGAGTGTATCGGTATAAACACGAGGTTCTATAGGCTTTACGCTTTCGGCTTATCAGCGGCTTTGGCTGGGCTTGCAGGAGTTGTGTTTACGCTTCAGTTCTCAGCAGTCAGTCCAGATGCGTTTAACTTCATCCAATCTGTCCTGTTCTTCACGATCGTTTTAGTTGGCGGGCCATCATCAATACCGGGCGTACTTTTGGGTACATTTTTCATGTTCGTTGTACCTGAGATGTTCAGGCAGTTTGCTGAGGCAAGGTATCTTGTATTCGGCGTTGCAATGATACTCATCATGATTTGGAGGCCAAAGGGTATATGGCCTGTCAAATTCGGCAGAATACCAAACTACTTAACCAAGGAATAGGAAAATGGCGCTGTTAGAGTTGGATAACGTAACAAAGATCTTTGGCGGCTTAGTGGCTGTAGATTCGCTATCCATATCCATTGAAAAGGGTATGATATACGGCATCATAGGTCCAAACGGTGCTGGAAAAACAACGGTGTTCAACTGCATAACGGGTGTCTACAAGCCAGAAAAGGGCAAAATCATCTTTAAGGGCAAGGACATAACGGGTCTTTCGCCCCACAGAATAGCCAACATGGGAATCACAAGAACATTCCAGACGATCAGGCTGTTTAACGAGATGAGTGTAGCAGAAAACATCATGTCTGGCAGGCACTTTAAAAGCAGGCAAAAGTGGTGGCATGGCATCATGCACACACCATTTTACTACAAAGACGAAAAGGAAAACTGGCTCAAGGTTAAAGAGTATATGGATCTGTTTGGCCTAACACACCTTGCAAAGATGACAGCGGGCAGTCAGCCCTACGGTATTCAAAGAAAAATAGAGATGGCACGAGCATTGGCCACGGAGCCAGAGCTTTTAATCTTGGATGAGCCTGCCGCAGGGTTAAACGACAAGGAAAGACTTGAGCTTGTGGACACTATAAAAAAGATCAGGGATATGGGTGTAACAATTTTGCTAATTGAGCACAATATGGATCTTGTGATGAACATAACGGAGTACATAAGCGTATTAAACTTCGGCAAAAAGATAGCAGAAGGCAAACCAGAAGAGATACAGAACAATCCAGTAGTTATAGAAGCCTACTTGGGTAAAGAGGAAGAAGATGAATAAAGAAAAACTATTGGTGGTCGAGAATTTAGTTGTTGCATACGGCAGCATAGAGGCCGTTAAGGGCATATCGTTTGTTGTGCACAAGGGTGAGTTGGTAACGATTTTGGGTGCAAATGGTGCTGGAAAAACAACAACAATGCGAACCATAAGCGGCCTTATAAAGCCCAAATCGGGCAGCATAAGATACAAAAACATAGAACTAACAAGCCTACCTGCGCACAAGATCGTTGGATTGGGTATAAGTCAAGCCCCTGAAGGCAGAAGGGTCTTTGGCACACTGACGGTAGAAGAAAATTTAATGCTCGGCGCTTACACAAAACCAAAGGTAAACACAGAGATCTTGGACTGGATCTACCAGCTCTTTCCACGATTGAAAGAGAGAAGAACGCAGCTTGCAGGAACGCTGTCCGGAGGCGAGCAACAGATGTTGGCGATCGGCAGGGCTTTGATGAGCGATCCTGAAATGCTTTTGTTAGATGAGCCGAGCTTGGGTTTGGCACCAGTCCTTGTTAAAATGATCTTTGAAACCATAAAACAGATAAAAGAAAACGGTGTTACTGTACTACTTGTTGAGCAAAATGCAAAAGCAGCACTAAAGCTTGCTGACAGAGGCTACGTCTTAGAGGTCGGCAAGATAGTCATGGAAGGCACATCTCAAGAGCTAATGTCTTCACCAAAAATCCAAGAGGCATATCTTGGAAAGAAAAAGAGCAACTGAGGGGCTTAAAGCCCCTCCCTCATGCCATTAAATCCACGTTTAGCATATCGGGGTTCACGTTGAGATTCTGTGCAAGCAAGAGGGTAATTTCTGTGTAAAGCCTCAATTTCTTCTGTTGCAATTCCAACTTTCTATCTTCAATGCTCTTTAATTTTTGCTCGATCAGTGTTTTATCCGCCTTACCTCTTAGGGTCTTAAGTAGCGTATTCAACTCAAGCTGCTTTCTGTCGTATTGGTGAATCTTTCTGTTTATCTCACTGCCCAAATTACCCTTAATAACCTGCTCTTTGTCTTTTTTAGGACAATACGTTAAAACAGACGATCTGCCGCTTGTTGCGGCTAAGTACATACCGTCCTGTTGAAGGTTTAGGTACAAATCCTTTGCAACAACATAACAACCCTTTCTTGCGGCCTCATTCTCAAATCTCATGATATTGGACGATTCATGGGATGCTACATGGGCAACAGATGTCCCAGCAGAGGCTGGAGCAGAACTCCCCCATTCCCCTGGGTCTAACTTATAGTGAAGTATGGGATTTAAGGCAGCATTGTTCACATTCATGCCGCCCTCTAAAAACTAACTTATCTTTGCGCCAGGTTTAACAGGCTTCTCAACCGTAAGCAGTGCCAAACCATCACCATCTTTGGCAGCAAGGAGCATTCCATTGGATTCAATGCCCATCAATTTTGCCGGCTTCAAGTTTGCCACTACAACAATGTACTTTCCAACAAGCTCCTCAGGTTTATAATGCTCCTTTAACCCCGCAACAAGTGTTCGAGGTTTCTCTTCACCTACATCAATCTTTAATTTAATCAATTTTCTTGATTTTTCAATATTTTCAGCTTCCAAAACCTTAGCCACTCTCAAATCCACGTTGAAAAACTCATCAATGGATATCCTTTTTTGCTTTTTATCGCTCTTCTTTTCTTCCTTTTTCTCCTTCCGCTCGATTCTCTCAAACAACATGCCCGCTCTTTTTACCTTTGCCTGTTCAATGCTATAGAAGTCCAAGAAAAAGTCGATGGTGTAGCTGCCAATGTCATTCAAGCCCAGCATATACATGATCTTTGCAGATGAATCAGGCAAAAATGGAGATACAATACCAGCTATAAACTTCAAAGCTGAGTACAGGTTGTAAAGTACCTCATTCAACTGGGCAGTTTTACCCTCTTTATTAAGTGTCCACGGCTCCTTTTCTGTTATGTACTTATTCACAGCCCTTATGTATTCAAAGATATCGATCAAAGCCTCATCAAATCTAAAAATATCCATGTGCTCCAAGACCTTACTGTACGTCTCTTTGGCAAGTTTAGAAAGCGCGTCGTCCTCAATCGATATGGGCATATTTATCAGTCCATCGGCATACTTCTCCATCATTGTTAAGCTTCTGTTTACAAGGTTACCGAAATCATTGACAAGTTCAGAGTTTATCCTTTCGATTAACTCCCTCTCAGAAAAATCACCATCCAAACCAAACGGAACATTTCTCAAAAGAAAATACCTGTAAGCATCCCTCGGATATTTCTGTACTATCTCGTTTGGATCTACAACATTACCCAACGACTTGCTCATCTTTTTACCGTCAACCGTCCACCAGCCGTGCGCAACAACGTGTTTTGGCAAGGGCAGATCGAGGCTCATGAGAAACGCAGGCCAATAGACGGCATGGAACCTCAGTATATCCTTTCCAACAAAGTGCACATCGGCGGGCCAAATCTCATCGAACTCACCCTCTCTACAACCAATGGCGCTGACGTAATTGAGTAGTGCATCAAACCACACGTATATTACATGCTTATCGTCAAACGGCACGGGTATACCCCAATCAAAGGATGTTCTTGTTATGCTTAAATCCTTGAGTCCCCCTTTGACGAAGCTTACAATTTCGTTGTAGCGTGTCTTTGGCAAAACAAAATCGGGGTGTTCTTCGTAGAACTTAAGCAATTTATCTTCATAGGCAGATAGCCTAAAGAAATAAGTCTCCTCCTTGACAAGATCCAACTTTCTACCACAAACAGGACAGACCTTATCCTCACCTATCTCAATTTCTGAATAATAACTCTCGCACGGTATGCAGTACCAACCCTCATACTCTCCTTTGTAAATATCGCCCTTCTTGTATATGTACTCAAATGCCTCTTGAACGCATTTTACATGATAATCATCCGTTGTTCGCACAAAGAAATCGTTGGTTATATCTAACTTTTTCCACAGCCTTTTAAAATTCTCAACCACTTTATCCGCTAATTCCTGCGGCGTAAGATTTACACTCTTCGCTGCCTTCTGTATCTTCTGGCCGTGTTCATCAGTCCCTGTTAAAAAGAACACCTTTTCACCCAAAAGTCTCTTAAACCTTGCAAGTGTGTCGGCTGCAAGCGTTGTGTAAGAGTGTCCTATGTGCGGGACGTCGTTTACGTAATAAATGGGTGTTGTTATGTAATACCTTTTCATCATACCACCTCTTCCTGTTTTTCTTCCTCAGGTAAACTCAAAACTTGGACATCGGAGACAGGCACCTCTACCATGAGGCCCTCTTCTGTCCTTAAAATAACCGTCTTCTTTATGGGGTTGATATAAACAACCCTGCCTTCAACTTCTCCAGATTTTGCCAAAGAATCCATTGGAGGTGCGATTTTTAAGAATTCTTCATATAACTCATGTTCAAACCACAAACAACACATAAGCCTCCCACACGCACCAGATATCTTTTTAACGTTTATGTTTAAATTTTGCTGTTTTGTCATCTTCATGGATACGGGGTTAAAGGTTCTTAAGAAACGCGAGCAACACAGTTCATCACCACAAAGACCCAATCCACCAATTATACGCGCCTCATCCCTAACGCCGATCTGTCTCATCTCTATTCTAACCTTGAAAATCGATGCAAGCCTCTTTACCAAAGCCCTAAAATCTACCCTTGTGGGTGAAGTAAAGTAAAAGACGATCTTCTTTCTATCCATCATGTATTCGACTTTAACAAGCTTCATGTTCAGTTCAAAGGACTTTATCTCTTTTTTGCAGATCTCAAACGCCTTTTTTTCCAACTCCTTGTTTTCATCATATATCTTAAGATCTTCCTCAGTGGCCTTTCTTATGATCTCTGGCATCTCTTCATAAGTATCGACATCCTCAATCTTCACAACCCTACCCATTCCAACGCCACGTTCATATTCTGCTATAACCCGATCACCAGCCTTCAAATCCTCTTTGAATCTATATGGGTAGAGTTGTCCAACCCTCATAAATTCCACTATTGCTACCCTCATTTCAATCCTCTATTACAGAAAAGATATTGGCTAAAAGCAATCTCTCATTTAGATTAAACTCCCTGTAGATTTTGAAAAACTCCATAAATGCACGTACCTTCTCAGGCTTAGCCTTCTTAGAATAATAGCTAACCAAAAACCTAAGCACGTTAAGTATATCAGTTTTGTCAGATAAAGAAAACAGAAACCTCAGTATCGCTTCTTTATCCTGTTCTCCCAAAGCCCTTTTAAAGTCTTCATCGATATATAATTTTCTTTTTAACCTAACAATCTGAGCTCTTGAGTATATTGTATCCAACAGGTTCTCAGTCTTATAAAACGCAAAATATACGCCCTCTTTGGGCTCTTCGGTTAACTTAAGAAGGGCATTTTGTGCATCAAAACTCAAATCGCCTATCACAAAACCGACTTTATAATCTTTTTCTATTTCCGATTCTTCCTTTATCTTTCTCACATCATCTATCTTTAGTGGATCGAAGTGGAATATGTTCCCCCCATTTACACCCAAAGACATAAGAAAATTAATTGCATCCTCTCTATCTCCATTTTCAAGGACAAACGTGGAAAACTTAGAAAACTTTTCATGAATATCGATTAAAGGCTCTCCCATATCCTTAGCACTTCCCCAAAGACTTCCTCTTTTTTCCTCTTGCCATCTATCAAAAAAAACCGGTCGTTTCTCTTTGCAAGCTCACGATAACCCTCTCTTACCCTATAAAAAAAATCTCTCGGTTTGGACTCAATCACATCCCTTTTGCCTACCCTCTCATTCATCGTTTCCAAATCTACATCAAAACAAAAAACTATGTCGGGCTTTAAACCGTCTGTGGAAAATAGGTTCAATTTTTCCAGAAAATCTATATCCAAACCTTCGCCAAAACCCTGATAGGCAATTGTTGAGTACATACATCTATCGCTAACCACGATGCAACCTTTCTCGAGTTTACTCTTTATTTCTCTCGCATTTTCAGCCCTATCCGCCAAAAAGAGGAACAATTCCGCCCTTTTTGACCAACGGTAATTGAGCAATAAATCCCTAATTTTGTCCGTTGAACCTCCCGGCTCCTTTGTCAAAAAGACACAAAAACCCTTATTTTCCAAATAATCGGTAAATAACTTGGCCTGAGTTGATTTGCCGCACCCATCAATTCCCTCAAAGGCTATATACCTAAAGGAGTTCTTTTGATTTCTTGGGGGCATAGATGGCTTTTCCTATTATCTTTATCATGTCACTCCAACCCGTGTTTTCGTCAATTTTGGCATCAACAACGGGTTGCATCCTCGAATCCAACATATCTATGAGGTGCAAAAGCACCGCCTCTTTTGTCTTGGGTTTTTTGGGTGAACCGTACTCGTATTCACCGTGATGGCTCAAAATACAGTGCAAAAGATTAATCCTCGTCTCTTCTTTCAACAGGTTCAGCTCCTTTATCTTGTTCTGTATCACCGTATAACCAATGATTATGTGACCTAAGAGTTTACCCTCTGTTGTGTAGTTGAACGTCACAGGGTCAAGCTCATAGACCTTGCCAATATCGTGTAAAAGAGCCGCTGTAACCAAAAGATCCCTGTCAATGTCTTCGTAGTTTTCAGCCAACATGCTTGCAATCCTTGCAACAGAAACGGTATGCTCAAGTAAGCCACCAACGTATGCATGGTGCATGGATTTAGCAGCAGGAGCATGAACAAACTTCTCATAAAACTTCTCATCTGTGAAGATCTCTTCGAGCAACTTCCTCAAACCGGAGTGTTTCACACTATCAATCAAACCCAAAAGCTCTTCTTCCAACTCTCCAATGTTCTTATTTGTGGACGGCAAAAACGCCTTCTTGTCAACATCTTCTTCGTCCAACCTCTCCAAATCCTTGATAATCACCTGCCAATTGTCATTATAATAGTTACTCTCACCGGTAATCTTAACAAAATCTCCAGCTTCAAACCTATCTTTCAGATGAATCAGATTATTCCAAATCTTGGCATCAATAATACCACTTCTGTCTTTTAGTTTTAACCCAACGTACTCATCACCGTTTCTTGCCTTCAATATGTGTTTTTCTGAAACCAAGAACGTCTCATTTTCTATCTTCTTTATCTTTCTCTTTTTAATGGCCTCTATGCAGTCATACATCTTCTTCTCCTCCCAAACAGCAATCTAAAGATATATAAAACGCTTGAGCTTTTCAAGAAACTTCTTGCTAAAAAATATTTTTTTTGTATAGTTATCATGATTGTGTAGTATGTGGTAAGGTGTAGGAGTTGATGATGTTAAGGAAAGTATTAGTTTTTACAATAAGCTTCGTGGTTATTTTAAGCTTAAACGCATTCAGTTCAAAACTGATCGACAAGATTGTAGCAACGGTTAACGGAACACCCATAACGATGTATGAACTGAAAAACATAGCGCCCCTTTACAAGGCAAAATCTGTCAAGCAACTTCTAAATGAGGTCATTAACGATACCATCATAGAGCAGTACGCCCAAAATGTTGGCATCACTGTAAGCGATGACAAGGTTGAAGAATACTTGAAAAACATAGCAAGTAAGAACAACCTGACAGTGGATGAGTTTTTAGAAAAATTAAAGGATGCAGGCATAGACTTAGAAGAATACAAAAAGGGTGTAAAGCTCATGCTCTACAGATTCACCTTCGCACGTAGGGTATTCTTACCCAGTGTGACAGTAACAAAAAAGGATATTGAGCGCTATTACAAACTCCACAAAGACGAATTTGTAAATTCTAACAAGGTTGCGATTTTAAGCATCATATCGCTAAAGGATCTAAACACAGCCCAAAAGGTCTACAAAAAACTGTTAAGCGGTGCAAAATTTGAGGATATGATGAAAAAGTACTCTCTTAACAAAAACCCAGAAAGGGAGATACCTTTAGCGGCATTGAACCCATACTTGCAAAACAAGATCTTGAGTTTAAAGAAGGGTCAATTTACGAACATAATAGAGTCAGACGGTAAATACTACATCGTAAGGCTATTGGACATAAAAGAGGGAGGCAACATAGATACACAGATAAAAAATATACTAATCGAAAAGCAAATTGATAAAAAACTCACAAGCTGGCTCAAGATGATTAGAGCGAGGTCCGACATAGAGTTGTTTCTTAAATGAGACTGGATCAATTCCTTAAAGAATCGAGGATAATAAAGCGCAGGACACTGGCAAAGCAGATGTGCGACGAAGGGTTTGTGTTTGTAAACGGAAAGCAGGCAAAACCTTCATACGAGGTAAAAATCGGCGACGAGATTGAGATATATTTCAAACAAAAGAAGATGAAATATGCCGTTTTGGGAATACCTAACAAGGGGACGAGAAAAAACATTGCTTCCAACTACTACACTTTGATAGGTGAGGAGTACTATGAATAGACCGTTTATTGGAGTTAGCATGGGAGATCCCGCTGGTATTGGCCCAGAGGTCATTCTTAAGCACCTCATTTACGAGCCATCATCCAAATACAAGTTAGTCGTGTTTGGCTCTCCAGACGTATTTGAGTATTACCTTGATCTTTTCAACCTTGCAATGCAGATAAATGTCATAGACAAATCTGAAAATATAGGGAAAAACTACAAAGACGGGGAACTAAACATAGTCAAGGTAGATGATTTTAAAATCGAAGACCTTACGATCGGCAAGGTAAACGCAAAATGTGGTGATATAGCTTACAAAAGCTTCGTGGAGACAGTGGAAGCTGCAAAAAAAGATCAAATTTGCGCCATTGTCACAGCACCGTTTAACAAAGAGGCTGTAAACCTCGCTGGGCATAAATACACCGGTCATACAGAGATATTGGCAGAGCTTACAAATACAAAAGACTATGTCATGATGCTTGCCGCGAAACGATTTAGAATAGCACTCGTAACCACACACGTTCCTTTAAAGGATGTGCCAAAGCTCATAACGAAGGAGAGAGTTTTAAAAACCATAAGGATTACAAGTAGAGACCTCAATAGGTGGTTCGGCATCAACAATCCAAGGATAGCCGTTGCAAGCCTAAACCCCCATAACTCAGAAGGCGGTCTAATGGGCGATGAGGAAGAGAAGGAAATACTGCCTGCAATAAAACAGGCAAGGAGCGAAGGCATTAACGTCGAGGGAACATTCTCGGCAGATACAATATTCGTGAGGGAAAAGCGCAGCAAATACGATTGCTTTGTCACAATGTATCACGATCAAGGTCTGTCTGTTTTGAAAGCATTGTACTTCGATTCAAGCGTAAACATTACCTTGGGAATACCCATTATTCGAACATCACCGGATCATGGAACGGCCTTCGATATTGCAGGCAAGTTCATAGCAAACCATAAAAGTTTCACAGAGGCTATCAGACAGGCTTACAGAATGGCTCGATGGAAGCAAAGAAAAGCTTAGGTCAGCATTTTCTGATTAACGAATCCGTTGCAGAGCGCATTGCATCTTTTTTGAGAAACGATGACGTTGTAATTGAGATTGGGGGTGGAAAGGGAGCGTTAACGGAAAAGCTGTTAAACCTAAAGAAACCAAAACTTTTAGTTGTTGAGATAGATGATTATATGATTGAACTTTTAAAAGCTAAATTTAGAGAAAGCAAGAATTTTCATTTAGTAAAAGGCGATGGTAAGGATATAAAAGTAAGAACAGAGTGTGCCGTTTGCGGCAATCTCCCATACAACACAGCAAAAGCAATTATAAAGAATTTTGTTTTTCAGTACAACTTCGTTAAAAAGATGGTGTTTATGGTACAAAAAGAGGTTGCACAAACAATAACGGCAAGGAGTGGAAGTAGGAACTTTGGTAAATTTACGGTGCTGTGTCAATTGTACTACTACACAGCAAAGCTATTTGACGTATATCCTGGCTCTTTCAAACCAAAACCAAAGGTTGTATCAACCGTTGTGGAATTTAAAAGAAAAGACACGTTTTTAAATGTAAACAAGGACTTCTTTAAATTTTTAGATATACTCTTTAGCCATCCCAGAAAAACGGTAAAAAATAACCTCAATATGGATTTGGAGAGCAATATATCAAATAAAAGACCATCGGATCTTACAATAGAAGAAATTTACACAATTTGGAGAGCAAAATGGCAGATGCAGTAAGGATAGCAGCTTTGGGTGGACTGGACGAGATTGGCATAAACTCAACAATTTTTGAAACAGATAAGGATTTGATTTTAATCGATGCGGGTTTGATGTTCCCCGAAGAAGACATGCTGGGCGTGGACATTGTTATACCCGACTTCAGTTATGTTTATGAAAACAAGGACAAATTTAGAGCGCTGGTTGTAACACACGCCCATGAAGACCACGTTGGCGCCATACCGTATCTTCTGCAAAACGTGAATGTACCCATATACGGAACAAAACTAACATTGGGTTTGATAAGGGCAAAATTAAAGGAATTTGGCCTGGAAAATACCAAAATGGTGGAGATAGAACCATCTAAGAAATTCAGAATCGGAGATTTTGAAATAGAACCCATCAGAACCACGCACTCCATCGTGGATGGTGTAGGCTTTGCCATAAACACAGATGTGGGCACGATCATACATACAGGCGATTTTAAAATAGACCAAACACCTGTAGACGGAAAGCCATTTGACCTTTTGAAATTTTCTGAATACGGATCAAGGGGCGTAAAATTGCTATTGAGCGACAGCACAAATGCAGGTGTAAGAGGTTTTACAGGCTCAGAAACAGAGATAAAAAAGGGACTCTTTGATATATTTTCAAACGCCAAAGGAAGAATCCTTCTTGTAACATTCGCTTCAAACATCCATAGATTGCAACAGGTCATAAACACTGCCTTGGAAACGGACAGGAAGGTATGTGTAACGGGGAAAAGTATGCTTCAAAATGCATCAATCGCCTTAGAGTTAGGCTACCTAAAGACACCAAACGGTATATTGATAACAGAAGATGAACTTTACAAATACCCCGACAACAAAATAGTTATAGTTACCACGGGCTCACAAGGGGAACCAATGAGCGGTCTTTCAAGAATTGCACTGGGAGAACACAAAAGGATACATATAAAACCCACAGATACAGTTGTCATCTCAGCAAAAGCCATACCGGGCAACGAAAGGGCTATTTTAAAGATAATAAACACACTATCAAGAAAGGGTGCGGACGTCTTTTATGAGGGCAATTCCAATGTTCATGTCTCGGGTCATGCATCGCAGGAAGAACTGAAATTGATGATTAATATGGTTAGACCAGAGTACTTCATACCAATTCACGGCGAATACATGATGAGGAGACAACACGCAAAGATAGCGATGAACTTGGGCATAAAACCGGAAAATATATTCACAATAGACAACGGTGACGTTTTAGAGCTCAGAAAGGATTCTGCAAAGGTTGTGGACAAAATTAGAACTGGTCGAGTTTTCGTCGATGGAAAGGGTGTAGGAGATGTTGAGGATATAGTGATAAGGGATAGAATTAAGTTATCAACGGACGGCTTTCTCGTTATTGTTGTTACTATTAGTAGCACAACTGGTGAATTGCTTAGCAACCCAGAGATAATCACAAAAGGGTTGTTGTATGAAGAAAAGCACCAAAAATTATTGCACGAAGCCACGATGATGGTTAAAAACCTCATAAATCAATCGAACATAGATTTAAGAACAGATTCGTATGAGATAAAAAAGAAGATAAGAAAGGCGATGAACAAGTTTTTGTTTAAAAAACTCATGAGAAGCCCTATGGTTTTACCTATAATCATGGAGATATGATGAGAAAAATTGGGTCTTTTGGACTGTTTTTGATATTTATAGCTACAATTATTCTTTTGTCTTTAATATCCTATAACTTCAATGATGTATTCTACCCTCACAAACACATCTCAAATTTCATTGGCATGTTAGGTGTCTATGTGTCGTTTTTTCTGTTAAATAGGTTTGGTGTACTGGGTTACTCCGTTCCAATATTCCTGCTTTT
>JALUBE010000027.1 GCA_027045065.1 Desulfurellales bacterium
ATAAGTGTCGTTAGTTCTACCCAAATGCCTTTTTCTTTCATGTATTCTATGGATTCTAAAACGTGTTTGAGCCTCGCACCGCCACAGATTTTTGAATAAAATGAATCTGAAAATGACTTTAAATCTATATTTGCAGCATCAATTAGGCCGGCCATCATGTCTATAGCTTCCCTTGTCATATATCCATTGGTTACAAAAACATTTTTTATGCCGTTTTCTTTTGCAATTTTGGCCGTATCTATAGCGTATTCAAAGAATATCGTTGGCTCTGTGTATGTGTAGGCTATACTTTTGCAACCTGTAGCTAAAGCATCCTCCACAACCTTTTCAGGAGGATAATCCTCACCTACAATTTTACCGTATTCCAGTGGATATTGGCTTATTTCCCAATTCTGGCAGAATAGGCATTTGAAATTGCAGCCCACCGTTGCAATACTAAAAGATTTTGTGCCGGGTAGAAAGTGAAACAGAGGTTTTTTTTCTATTGGATCCACAGCCTTTGCTATGGTTTTGGGGTAAACTAGCGAATATAGCGTGCCTTTCTCGTTTTTTCTAACGCCACAGATGCCTTTTTGACCATCTGACAGCTTGCACTTGAAGGAGCATAAATTGCATTGAGTATTGTTATTGTCCAGCCTATCGTATAAATACGCTTCTTTCATTAGCTCTACCATTTATAGAAACAAGTTGGTCAAAGGCAATACAAATATGTAGTAAATAAAGTTAAAAATCCCCAAGAATAAAAGTCCCATTACAATCCATACACCGTATGGCTCTATTTTAGAGAAATTATACGCCCACCTTGGGGGTAAAAACGCTGCAAGAATCCTGCCTCCATCAAGGGGCAGAATGGGAATTAAGTTGAAAAATGCAAATATAAGGTTAAGCTGCACGCCGTACATGCATGTTATTGCTAAAGGGTTCATTAATGCTGTTGGTATGGGTAAGAACAAGAGTAGCTTGTATATTATGCCAAAAAGCGCTGCCAATACAATATTTGTAACAGGGCCAGCTGCAGCCACAATAGCCGAATCTCGTTTGGGGTTTTTTAGGTTGAAAAAGTTTACCGGCACGGGCTTTGCCCAACCAAAAAGCACAGGAGAATGAAGGATTATCAAAATTGCCGGCAGGAAAATTGTTCCCATAGGGTCTATGTGAGATATTGGGTTGAGTGTTAAGCGCCCTGCCACTTTTGCGGTATTATCACCTAATTTGTAAGCAGCGTAGCCGTGCGCGACTTCATGAAAAACGACAGCTACCAAAAATGGTACTACCATCAAAAAAATGTTTGGATTAATCAATAAATCACCTCCCACTCACAATAAAGGATGCATTATAAGGCGTAAAAAGTCAAGTTTTAAGAATTACTGCTTGACAGTTGTTTGCTATTGATGTATACCAAGTGCGGAAAAAAGTTGTGAAATGCTTGTTTGGTTAAGGAAATTTAATGATAGTTAAAAATAAAATGTTAAGAAAGGAGAGAGAGCATGGCAGGAAAAGCTAAGATGGTATGGACTAAAACAGATGAAGCTCCCTACTTAGCAACGTTTTCACTTCTGCCCATTGTTAAAGGGTTTTTAAAGTATGCAGATGTGGATGTTGAGGTTAGGGATATTTCTCTTGCAGGTAGGATACTTGCAACGTTTCCTGATTATTTAAAGGAAGACCAAAAGGTTAATGATGATTTAGCTTATTTGGGGGATTTAGTTAATGACCCAGAGGCAAATGTAATTAAGTTACCTAACATTTCAGCTTCTGTTGTTCAGCTTAAAGCTGCTATCAAGGAACTTCAAGAGAAGGGTTATAACGTTCCTGATTATCCTGAGGAGCCAAAGGATGAAAAGGAAAAGGAGATTCATGATAGGTATGCTAAGGTTCTGGGAAGTGCAGTTAACCCAGTATTAAGGCAGGGTAACTCAGACAGGAGATTGCCTAAAGCTGTTAAAGAATTTGCCGCAAAGTTCCCAGATTCCATGGGTTTACCATTACAAGATTGGCCTAATGGTTCTAAAACTCACGTTTCTCATATGGATGGCGGTGATTTCTATGAGCACGAAAAATCCTTTACAACAGATAAGGAGACGGATGTAAAGATTGAGTTTATTGATGAAAATGGCAACAAACAGGTAATGAGAGAACTTCACTTACTTAAAGGTGAGGTGCTTGATGGTACTTACATGAGTGTCAAGGACTTGAGGAAGTTTTATGAGGAGCAAATAAAGGACGCAAAAGAAAAGGGCGTGCTTTTATCCCTTCATTTAAAAGCCACCATGATGAAGATTTCAGATCCTGTAATGTTCGGACATATGGTTGAGGTTTATTTCAAGGATGTGTTTGAGAAATACAAAGAGGAATTTGAAGAATTGGGTGTAAACCCGAACAATGGATTAGGTGATTTATACGCAAGAATACAAAAGTTGCCTGAGAATAAGAGAAAAGAGATTGAAGCTGACATAGAAAAGGTTTATGAGAAAAACCCTGAGCTTGCTATGGTAGATTCAAGTAAGGGTATAACAAACCTACATGCACCTAACCTAATCATAATTGATGCTTCAATGCCTCCAATGATTAGGGATGGCGGTAGGATGTGGGGTAAAGACGACCAGTTGCACGATACAAAGGCCATTATACCGGATAGGTGCTATGCAACGATTTATAAAGAGGTCGTAGACGACTGTAGAAAGAATGGACAATTCGACAGGACAACAATGGGAGATGTGTCAAACGTCGGATTAATGGCAAAAAAAGCTGAGGAGTACGGCTCTCATGATAAAACGTTCATAGCTCCAGCAAATGGTACTTTTAGGGTTGTTGATGAAAACGGTAATATTTTGATTGAACATAAGGTTGAAAAAGGTGATATTTGGAGGGGCTGCCAAGCTAAGGATGAGGCTATTAAAGATTGGGTAGGCTTGGCTGTTAGAAGGGCTAAAGCTACAGGTGACCCTGCTATTTTCTGGCTTGATGAGAATAGGGCTCACGACGCTGAACTTATTAAAAAAGTCAAAGAGTATTTGAAGGATTACGACACAGAGGGTTTGGATATAAGGATTATGAAACCTGTTGATGCTATGAAATTCTCGCTTGAAAGAGTCAGAAAAGGCTTGAACACAATTTCTGTAACTGGGAATGCCTTGAGGGATTACTTGACAGACCTATTCCCAATTTTAGAGGTTGGGACTTCTGCAAAGATGCTCTCTATCGTTCCACTTCTTGCTGGCGGAGGTCTGTTTGAAACAGGTGCCGGTGGTTCTGCTCCAAAACATGCTCAACAGCTTATTGACGAAGGCCACCTAAGATGGGATTCGATGGGCGAGTTTGGCGCAATCTTTGCATCACTTGAGTTTATTGGCCAAAAGTATGGAAATAAGAAGGCAGAAATTATGGCTAAGGCTGCTGACGACGCTATGGCTAAAGTGCTTGCAAACCAAAAATGGCCAGGCAGAAAGGTACACCAGCTTGACTCAAGGGGTGAGCATTACTACTTTGCAAGATATTGGGCTGAGGCTTTGGCTAATCAGGACGAAGACAATGAATTGAAAGAAAAATTTGGCCCAATTGCCGAAAAACTTGCAGAAAATGAAGAAAAGATTATAAAAGATTTGGATGATGCTCAGGGTAAACCTTACGATATAAAAGGGTATTATTGGCCAGATGAAAGTATCCTTGAAAAGGTTATGAGACCTAGCGAAGTATTGAATGAAATCGTGAAGGAGATTTAATGAAAAGGTAGGGGGCTTACCCCTTTTTTTCAATTTTTGAGTAAAAGGAGAGGTGAGAATGGCTAAAAAACGCATGCCTGTTGAGGTTAATTACGATCTGTGTAAAGGTTGCGGTTTATGTGTTCACGTTTGTCCAAAGAACGTTTTGGAGATGGTTGAGGATTTGCACGTTTGGATGGGAACTACGGCTAAAGTTATGAGGCCTGAGGATTGCATTAGATGTAAGATGTGTGAAGATATATGCCCTGACTTTTCCATCACTGTTGAGGATATCGGTGTGGAACTAACGTTTGAGGATAGTAAGGGTAACTTGATTACAAAGAGTAAATAGGAGGAATCAATGGGAAGAATTGCATTTTTAAATGCAAATGCAGCTGTTGCTGAAGCTGCCTTAGTGGCTGGTTTGGGGTTTTATGCTGGATATCCAATAACCCCATCCAGTGAGGTGCCTGAAAGGCTTTCAAAGATTATGCCTGAAAAGGGTTTGCCTTTTATGATGATGGAAGATGAGATTGCGAGTATTAATGCTTGCGTAGGTGCTACTGCAAGTGGCGTTAAGGCTATGACATGTACGAGTGGCCCTGGCTATTCCCTAAAGCAGGAAGCTTTGGGTATGGCTTGTATGCTCGAGGTTCCACTTGTTGTTGTTAATGTTATGAGAGGAGGTCCATCTACAGGTTTACCAACAAGGCCATCACAACAGGATGTTATGCAGGCAAGATGGGGAACACACGGCGACCATCCTATAATAGCGCTTTCACCTTGCAATGCCCAGGAAGCTGTTTTTGAGACAATAAGGGCTTTCAACCTTGCGGAGAAGTATAGACAACCTGTGGTTCTGTTAACTGACGGTTCTCTGTCTCACCTACATACAAAAATTTATATACCTGACCCAGAAGAAGTTGAGGTAGTTGATAGGGCCCAACCAGATGTTGACCCAGATAATTACTATCCATACGAATACAATTACGAAGTTCCGCCTTTGGCAAAATGGTGGGCTGATGATGGAAAAAGCTATAGATATCATCTTTCAAGCTTGATTCATGATAAAACTGGATTCCCTACAGTTAACCCAAAATACACACAGTGGCTTTTGGAAAGAATGCACAAGAAAATTTCTAACCACTTGGATGAAATTCTAAAATACGAATATTATAAGATGGACGATGCTGAAACGTGTATCATTGCTTACGGCTCAACAGCTGAGGCAGCAAGGGTTGCAATAGACCAAGCAAGGGAAGAGGGAATTAAAGTCGGTATGTTTAGGCCTTTGACACTGTGGCCATCTCCTGAGGAGCAGATTAGAGATATAGCATCAAAGGTTAAAAATGTTATCGTTGCCGAGATGAACTTGGGTCAATACCTGTTGGAAGTAGAAAGGGTGGTAGGCGGCAAAGCGGCGGTATACGGTGTAAATCAAGCAGCCGGTGTGTTAATAAGGCCATCCCAGATTTATGATAAGATTAAGAATCCATCAAAGAGGGTTGAGATAGGCTTGACCGAAGAAGAGTTAAAGAGGTTTGGAGGAGGCGAATAATGGCTGTAGATTATACAAAATACCTAAGAATGGACAAAATGCCACTCTACTGGTGTCCAGGATGTGGTGACGGTATAGTTTTGAAGTGCTACCTTGAAGCCATTGATGAGCTAGGCTGGGGCAAGGATGACTGCGCAATGGTTTCTGGTATCGGTTGTGCTGCAAGGGTTACTGGCTATGTTGATTTTCATACCCTTCATACAATTCACGGAAGGGCGATTGCTGTTGCAGCAGGAATTAAGATGAGCCACCCGGATAAGCATGTTTTTGTTTTTGGTGGTGATGGCGATATTGTTCATATCGGTGGAAACCACCTGCTTCATGCATGCAGGAGAAATGTTGATGTTACCGTTGTTTTGATTAACAACTGGATATACGGAATGACAGGTGGACAACACTCATGTACGACACCTCCTGGGGCTAAAGCATCAACGGCTCCAAGAGGAACATTTGAACCTACAATTGATGTTTGCCAAATGGCAATAGGAGCAGGTGCAGGCTATGTTGCAAGAGGGTTTGCTGGCGATCCAACGAGATTAAAGAAGTTAATAAAGGAAGGCCTTGAATATAAAGGTTTCTCGTTGATTGACGTTTTTAGTCCATGTCCAATTAACTTTGGAAGAAGAAACAAATTGGGCGACCCTGCAAAGCTGCTTGAGCACATGAAGAGCTTCCTCGTAAGTTCTGCCAAAGCAAAGAGGATGAGCGAAGAAGAACTTAAGGGTAAATTTGTTATGGGCGTTCTACATAAAGATACAGAGAAACCAGAACTAACGGCTTCCTACAAAGGCCTCATTGAGAAAGCCCAGGCTAGTGATGAGTATTGGGCTAAGTATGTTAAAGGCACTTTGACGGAAGATGATAAAGATAAGATTACAAGGGAAGAGTTAAAGAAACTGTATCCTTATGATGTTGAAACACCATTAAAAGAGTGGAAAAAACTATAGAGAGGTAAGAAAATGGGATTTCATTATGAATTAAGATTTGCGGGAGTTGGTGGACAAGGTTCCTTGACTGCAGGAACCATTCTTGCCCATGCAGCTGTTTTCCATACAAACTATTATGCTACTCAAGTTCCAACATACACCTCTCAGGTTAGGGGTGGTGCAGCAAAGGCTGATATTATAATCTCCGATACGCCGATTATATTCGCTGAGTCCACTAATGTTGATTTTTTCTTAGCAACCCATCAGAAGGCTTACGATGCCTACAAAGGGGATTTAAAAAGTAGCGCTGATGTTTTGGTCGATTCTGGTCTTGTTACAGTTCCAGCCGAAGACAAAAATCTTTATAAAATCTACGAGTATCCTCTTGTTAAAGTGGCTAAGTATGAAATAGGCAATGTTGTTACAATGAATATTTTGGCTGTTGGAATTTGTGTTGGATTGACACACGTTTTGGATGTTAACGCGGTTAGAGAAACGGTGAAAGAAGAAGTTCCACAGAGATTTTTGGATATGAACATGAAGGCCTTCGATATGGGCTTGGAAATTGGAGAAAAGTTTAAAAAGGAAGGCTAACTCGATAAACAAAAAAGATTTTTGACTAACACTAAAAGGGTTATGGGTTTCAAAACTCATAACCCTATTTTTTTGTGCGGAGGTTGAAATGCCTTTTAATCCAGAATTGTGGTTTACTGAGAAATACACAGACAACTGCGGTTTCACGTTTAAGGTAAAAGAGGTTTTACACACAGAATACAGCAATTTGCAAAGACTTGATATTTTGGATACTTACGAATTCGGCAGAGTTATGTTACTTGATGGATTTATAATGTATACCGAACGAGATGAGTTTGTTTATCATGAAATGATAACCCATATTCCGCTATTTGCCCATGAAAGTCCAAAAAGCGTTTTGATTATCGGTGGTGGAGACGGGGGAAGCGCAAGAGAAGTATCAAGGCATGCATATCTTGAAAGAATTGATGATGTTGAAATAGACGAAGTTGTGCCCAAAAATTCGATGAAATACACGCCATTTGTAGGAAGTGGTTTTAAGCAAGATAATGTAAACTTAATTATTGGCGATGGCATTCAATATGTGAAAGAAAAAGCTAATCTTTACGATGTTGTTATTGTTGATTCAACAGACCCATTTGGTCCTGCAGAGGGATTGTTTAACTCTGAATTCTATTCTAATGTGAAAAACATTTTGAGTGATGGCGGGATAGTTGTAGCACAGGCGGAAAATGCCTATTATGATGCCAAATGGATGATGAGATCTGTTAACAACATGAGAAAGGCGTTTGGCAAGGATAGAGTGACTATCTATCAAGCTGCTATTCCTACCTATCCTTCAGGCTGTTGGGCTTTTTCCATTGCTTGGAAGGGTGATAAACATCCGATGGAGAGCTTTGATAAGGAGAGATTTGAAAAACTGAATTTAAAGCTTAAATACTACAACCCCGAAATACACAAAGCAGCGTTTGTTTTGCCAAACTTTGTTAGGGAGATTTTAGAGAATGATTAAATATAAGCCCCTCTTGTAATCTTTGAGGGGCTTATTCTTTTCTTTTAGAATAGGTATTTGTAAATTGCATACACCTGATCGCCTGAAAACTCATCATCTCCCGCGCCAACAACATCAAAATTCTTTGCCTTTATGTGTCTCCACTCAATACCAAGCATGGTAACTTTTGTTGTTTTGATTTTAATATTGCCTATCAATGTCTCCACTTTTGGATCGGATGGAAGGATGTTGTTGTCGAACTTCACGTGGTCATACTCGCCACCCAAAGAAATTGATTTTGTTGGCTTAAAAACGACATTTATGTTGAATGTGTTTGTTGAGGTTTTCTCTATTCCACCGTTTTTGTTTAGGTAGTAGCTTGCAGGTTCAAAGTCTGTTAAACCTGAATAGCCCGTTGCACCATCAGTGTGATGAAAGTTAAAACCGAACTTAAATGTGTAAACAGGCAATCTCAGTCCTGCACCGAATGCGTAGCTTGTTTCCGATTTATCGGCAATATTAGCACCGTTTTTATCGCTAACATACACTGGTATAACTGCTCCCCATGTGTAAACCTCTGCTGGTGCACCAAAGCCCGTGCCAAACGTTGTGATTACTCTTGCTGCGGGATATGGAATTGTGTATCTATCAACAAATAGAGCTTTGTTCTTTGTGTCTTTTCCTGAACTAACCGCTAACTTATTTCCCGATTGAAAGGCGAGTGCTAAGTTGATATTCGCTTTCTCAAGATCTATAGACGTGCTAATCCTTACGAGTGGAACCCTTTTCATCTTTTTGTTCTCGAAACCTGCCGGAGCAACAGATGCAAGACTGATGGAAGAGTGCATTTCTTCTAAAATATATGCTTGGCCTACCCTAATATTAAAATTGCATAAATCATGTTCCACCCATGCCTGCCTCATTCTGAAGATACCCATGTTTCCATCTTCAGACTTTCCCTTGAAATCTCCCACAATTAAGCCTTTAACTCTTACATCAGGATTTTTAAAACCAAAGTAGAGTCTTGTTAGCCAAGATTCGGCTTGTGAGTTTACTTTGTTGTAGGTGCTTTTATAGAGTGGAGTGTTGTACTTAGCAATTGAATTTGGGTCTGGCCCTGGCATGTTGGATAAATCTGGTAGGCCCGTTGTCTGTTTATCCCATGCAAACTGGGTATAGGTAAAACCGTGGATTGTGGCTTGTGTTGAGCCTTTGGTAGTTAGAGAAGCGGCATTTGCAGTTAAAGAAATAATGCCCAATGATAAAGATACAACTGCAGATACAAACTTTTTCATAACAAAGCCTCCACGCTTTTTTCTTGAAGAATAATATAACTTCAGATTTGATTTGTTAAGTTTTTTAGGTATAGAGTTAAAAGTTTTGGATAGGATTTTTATTCCCTTGAGAAAACCCATTGTAAAGGAGAGAATAAAAAAACCCCGGAAGGCCCGGGGTTTTTAAGAGGCTTCTTTTTTAGAAGAGGTAGATGTACCTTGCGTAGTATTGATCTCCGCTGAAACTATCATCGGTTATGCCTAAGCCAGGAACAGCATCAAAGTCTTGGGCGTTAGCATGTCTCCACTCTAGGGTCAATATAGTGTGTTTGGTTGTTTTAATTTCCATGTTGGTGACATATGTCTGCACTTCCGGTTTGTCCCCGTTTGCAAATGCATCATCGTTCTTGTATTCTACATAATCGTACTCACCGCCTACAGTTATCCAAGGTATAGGAGTAACCCTCAGGCTTACATTAAATGAATTAGTTGTTGTATCTTCTACGCTTCCATTTACATCATAATAACTCTCTGGGGTTGTTGGGAATGCACCCGCAAACCATACTGCACCATCTGTGTATTGATAATTAGCTCCAAGCGTGAACATGGAAACAGGAACTTTAATACCTGTCTGGAACATGTATGAAGTTTCAGAATCATCAGTTTTGTCCTTCCCGGCAGGTGTGATATCAGTCATATTCAAATATACAGGAATTACACTTCCCAAGGCATA
>JALUBE010000028.1 GCA_027045065.1 Desulfurellales bacterium
TGATGAAATAGATAATATAGTGGCTTTTATAGAGAATCTAAAGAATGAAAATACTTAACGTTGAATCTGCGACAAACTTTTCTGGTGGTGTAAACCAGCTAATTATTAATGTTAAGGGATTGATTGAAAAGGGGCATGAGGTAACTGTAGCCTGTGTTGAAAACTCTCCCGTGCATAGATCTTTAAAAGATAGCGGTGCCGATTTTTTCTTTATTGACGAAGACAGGGTCTATAAATCCGCCCTTCGTTTGAGAGAGTTTCTTAAGCAGCGTGATTTTGACATTGTGCACACACATCATTCCAAAGGTCATACCATAGGCCTTCTATCTCTGCTTTTTAGGAAGAAAGAAAAGCTCGTTGTTCAGAGGAGTGTCCTCTTTCCCACTACAAACGTTTTTAAGTATCTGAACCCGAGCGTGGATCTATTCATTGCAAATTCCTACGCTGTGAAGGATGTAATGCAGAGGCACTTTGTTAATTCGAAAAAGATAAAGGTTATATACAGCACAATTGACGAAAGTAAACTTGAGGGTATAGAGAGGGAAGCTATAAGAAAAGAGTTTAGCTTTAAAGGCAATGTTTTCGGTGTGGTTGGCAATTATTCGTCTTTTAAGGGCCATGATATTGCGATTGAGGCGTTTAAGAAACTAGATCTCAATGATTCTATGCTTGTTTTGGTCGGTAAGGATACGGAAAAGTTGCAAGGGCTTGTAAATGAGCTTGGCATTGAGGATAGGGTTAAGATCTTGGGCTTTAGAAAAGATGCGTATAGGATTATAGCGGGTTTTGATATACTTGTTATACCGTCTTTAAGGGAGAGCTTCCCCAATGTGGCTATAGAGGCATTCTTGCTTGGGGTTCCTGTTATAGGGACAAATGTTGGCGGGATCCCCGAGCTTTTGGGCGACGGAAGGGGAATAATAGCAAACCCCACAGCCGACGATTTGGCAAAGGCCATGATGGATATGATTGTGGCCGACAGGGATGAAATAAAAAAGAGGGCGCTTGAGTTTGCAAAGCAGAACCTTACGGCTAAGAAGAAGGTTGATAGGCTGATAAAAGTTTACGAGGAGCTGATCTCGTGAGATTTTTGTACGGCTTTTTGAAAATTTTACCCCTTTGGACGCTGAAGATTTTTTTTAGGTTTCATTCTATTATTGTTTATTTCGCTTTACCAAAGAGGAGAAAAATAGCTCAAAACAACATAAAGTTTGCCATTGGAGGCGATTATAAAAAACTTGCCTTAAAAAGCTATTTGTATTTTGCTGACATGGTTGCAATTAATGTGAAGTATCTTGGAGACAGGGATTTTTTTGAGAAGCATTTTACCATTGAGGGCTATGAGAATTACGTGAAGGCCAAATCGAAGGGCAATGGCGTGATATTTACAACCGCACATTTTGGAAACTGGGAGATGCTCGTTTGCGGTTTTGCTATTTTAAAGGAGCCTATTTACATCATGGTTAGACCCATCGATACGAAAAGCGTCGATGATTTGGTGGAGAGCGTGAGAGCATCTTGTGGTAACAAGATTTTGTCTTCGAGACTTTCTGCCTTTGAGTTTATTAGGCTTTTGAAAAGGGGTAATGTGCTTGGCGTATTGATAGACCAGGCTGGAGGTGATGGGTCTTTTAAGGTTGATTTTTTTTCTAAGAAGGCTAAAGTTAGTGAAAGCGTTGGGGTTTTCTGTTGTAAATTGGATGTACCGGTTATGCCAGCCTATTTGAAAGAGCATGACGATGGCACTTATACGATCGTTATAGAGGACGCTATTGAATGCGATAAGGACAAGCCGAAGATGGAGCCTGTGCAGGAGGTCATGGACAAAATTTACGAACGCTTTGAAGAGTGGATAAAAGAGGAACCCCACAAGTACTTTTGGATGCACAATAGATGGAAGTAAAAGCCGTTTTTTTGGATAGGGATGGGACAATTATAGAGGATGTGCACTATTTAAGCAGGCTTGAAGATATAAAGCTCATGCCCCTTGCCAAAGAGGGTCTGACGCTGATGAAGGAGTGCGGATACAAGCTCATTGTTGTTACAAATCAGTCTGGCATAGGAAGGGGATACTTTAGTGAAGATTTTGTGAGAAAGACCCACGAGGT
>JALUBE010000029.1:0-15395 GCA_027045065.1 Desulfurellales bacterium
TTTGCGATTATCCATCCTTTAAACATAACATTCAATCCCGAAGCTTTTGATAAAAACACTTTATTCTTTGAAACGCACAATGGCTTTAAGTTGCCTGAAAGATTTGAGCTTAAAAACCAACCAGTAGCTCACTCACAGAGCTTGTCTATACTAATCTCTGCAAAACACGGTCTCGGTGCAACTGAAGGATTGGTTGTAATAGGAGATAAAGATAAAAACTTGACATTTTTGCACAATCAAACCATAAGTGCCCTAATACCATCGATATTCTTCTTGCCCATTGATAACACATATTTCTTCAGACTCCAATACTCAGCCCAAGAGATGGATGAGACATTCAAGCCAAATAACACAGAGCAAGTCATAGAGTGCGAGTTTTTGATTAGGTAGATTTTGCTTTTAAAGTTCGCTAAATCTGTGTTATATTTGTTTAACAAGCGTTAGGGGGTGAGAGGTGTTTAATGATAAGGTTATCTTCATAACCGGCGGGACGGGGAGTTTCGGCAAAAAGTTCACCCAGATATTGCTTGAGAATTACAAACCCAAAAAAGTCATAATATACTCAAGGGATGAGTTCAAGCAGTTTGAGATGAGCAAGATTTTTAACGACCGATGCATGCGCTATTTTATTGGCGATGTTAGAGACAAAGATAGGCTTTTAAGGGCAATGGAGGGTGTTGATTATGTCATACATGCCGCAGCATTGAAGCATGTGCCAATTGCTGAATATAACCCTATGGAGGCTATAAAAACCAATGTTCTTGGTGCAAACAATGTTATAGACGCGGCGATTGAATCGGGTGCTAAGAAGGTCATAGCCCTATCAACGGACAAAGCTGTAAACCCAATAAACCTATACGGCGCAACAAAGCTTGCGGCAGACAAGCTCTTCATAGCGGCAAATAACATAAAGGGGGCAAGACCGATAAAGTTCAGCGTTGTTAGATACGGCAATGTTATGGCCTCTCGCGGCAGCGTAATCCCGCTCTTTATGAGGCTAACCAAAGAAGGTGCAAGGAAGTTGCCTATAACCCACCCCGATATGACCCGTTTTTGGATAACGCTGGATGAGGCCGTTAGGTTTGTCATGATGGCCTTTGAGACAATGCAGGGCGGTGAGATCTTTGTTCCAAAGATACCATCCATGAAGATAACCGACTTGGCAAAAGCGATCAACCCTGATGCTGAATTTGAGGTAATCGGTATACGGCCAGGTGAGAAGTTGCACGAGACTTTGATTTCTGTTGACGAATCGTTTAACACCATTGAATTCAAGAATTACTACACCATACAGCCATCGATCTATATGACAGAAAAGCCTGAGTACACTGTGAATGAATGGGGAGAATATGGCATAAAAAAGGAGTATGGCTTTAGGTTTTCTTCTGATACAAACGAAAAATGGCTTACAATTGAGGACTTAAGAGAGAAACTTAAAGATATAGAGATATGATACCTTATTCGCATCAGTGCATTGATGAAAATGATATAGAGTCTGTAATAGAGGTTTTAAGATCGGATTTTCTAACGCAAGGGCCAAAGGTTGAGGAATTTGAAAGGGTTTTAGCTGATTACTGCTCTGCAAAATACTGCGTGGCATTTAATTCTGCGACAACGGCGCTTTATGCCTCTTGCTTTGCTTTGGATTTGAATAAAAATGACAGTTTCATAACGACGCCAATCAGTTTTGTATCAACGGCAAACGCAGGCGTTTGCTGTGGCGCAAGGCCCATTTTTTGCGATGTTGAAAAAAATACGGGTAACATGGATTCTGATTTGATTGAGGAGTTGATTGAGAAAGACACAAAGTTGATTATTGGTGTTGACTACGGTGGCAATCCGCTTAGATGGGAAAAACTAAAGAATATCGCTGATAAACACGGCCTAAAGCTTATTGATGATGCATCTCACGCTTTGGGTGCTGAGTATAAAGGTAAAAAAATAGGCTCATGTGATTTTTGCGATATTACCGTGTTCAGCTTTCATCCGGTAAAACCCATAACGACTGCAGAGGGCGGTGCGGCTCTAACTAATGATGAAACTTTATATAAAAAGCTTTTGATGTTTAGAAATCACGGCATAACAAAGGATGCAGGGGATTTCATATTTGAACCTGATGGTGATTGGTATTATGAGATGCAGTTTTTGTCTTTTAACGGTCGGATTAACGATATGCAGGCGGCTTTGGGTTTGAACCAACTAAAAAAGTTAGATGGTTTCATAGAAAAGCGCAGAGAAATCGTAAAACTTTATAAGGATAGGTTTAAGAACAAGGGTTTTTTTGACTTTACTAAAGAGACAAAAAATGCAAAGAGTGGCTATCATCTTCTGCCTGTTCTGTTAAATAGTGGTTTTATTGAGAGAAAACGGGAAATTTTTAAAAATTTGAGAGCAAAGGGCGTTGGTGTTCAGGTTCATTATATACCCATTTACAGACAGCCGTTTTACAGAAAGTTAATGCCTGATGTATATTGTCCGAATGCAGAGGAATTTTACAAAAGAGAACTGAGCTTGCCTGTTTATCCTTGCCTGAAAAGTGAGGATTTGGAATTTGTCTTTGAGGTTATTAAAGGCGTTTTTGAATAGCTATTCAGCCTATAATTCAAAATTCAAAGGGGTTTAAAATCTTTACGTCTAACCCATTAAAATCCTTAATATTTCTTGTTACCAGCGTTAAGCCATTAACCATGGCAGTTGATACTATTATGTTACCCACTATTTTTATTTTTTTAACTTTTCTGTTTTTAATACATTGCTTTGCTATCTCTTCTGAAGTATCTATAATTTTGAACAAATTTAAAAGATCTGCTACATATTTTTCTTCTGCTTGAGAAAAAGTCAAAAGACAGTACCTCAATGTAAGTAATTCTTGAAATGTAAATTTTATCTAAAAACTCTCTCAAAAATTTTGTTGCTACTTTTTCTCCGTTTAAATGATAAATTATAATGTTAGAATCTACCGAAAAATTACCACACATTTCTATCGCTTCTTATCTCTTCTTGCCATTTTATAGGGTCAATATTTCTCTTCCTCAAAATCCCAAAACTTTTCTCCAAAATTTCATCTTTCCTTTCCTCAACAGGTGAGATTGAAATTTCTATCTTTTTATTTAAGTATTCCTTTGGGATGCGAATTTGATAAATTTCTTCTTTTGCCTCTATAATTTCTTTGTACATCGGTTTGTCTCCTATCTTTAGTTCAGACTTTTATCAATTTATCCTAACACCTTTCAGAGCTTCCTTTTCTATTGGTCTGTTGAAGTCCCTGCTGACAACAACATCCACAGGTTTTCCCAATAAACCCTCCAATTTTGCTTCTAATTTGATCCTCTTTTCAAATAGTTTCTCCTTTTTATTTGGTATCACAAATATGTCTATGTCCCCACCCTTTTTCTCTTTCAATCTGCTTCCAAATATATACACTTCACACTTACCAAAAACCTTCTCGGCTAAATCTCTTATGGTTTTAATCTCTTCTTCGCTTAACCTTATTTTCAATCTTCCTGACCACCTCAACTAACATTGGTGTTTTCTCTATGAGATAGTTTATAGCCTCAATCCTATCTTCAAAAGAATAAGGATATTCATGTGATAAAAAATTTCTTATTTTTCTAAACTCATCCCAACTATCGATATCTATGATACCCTCCTTTTCTATCTCTTTCAAAATCTCGAAAAAAGTTTTCTCTTCCACTATATAACCCATCTCTTTTAAGAATTCTCTGAAAATCTTGCTGCCTATCAAATCCTGCAACTTCGCAAACCTGAAGGCAAGCGTATCTAACATATCTTTTTCATAGGAATTTAGGTTTTCAAATTTGTTGGAGTCCAACGTATATATATTCTTAAGCCTTTCTAAGACATCATCCAACCTTTCTATATGAATGTTTGCTTCCTTCAAATAAAAATCCAATCTATCTGACATCATGCCACCGATCTCTTCATTCAGTTTATTTTAAAGCTATCAAAATATGTTGCTTTCGTCAAAAAATTAAAAAAGCCCCGCGTGGGCGGGGCTGATTGGCTGAGTGATTACTGGAGTAGTCTCAAGACGTTCTGCTGGACGGCGTTTGCCTGAGCCAGTGCATAGGTACCGGACTGTGCGAGTATCTGGAGTTTAGAGAAATTGGATGACTCTTTTGCGAAGTTGACATCCCTGATTGTTGATTCAGCACCGTTGATGTTGATCTGCGTAACGGAGATGTTCTCAACCGTTGCCTGTATCTGGTTCTGGATTGCACCTAAGCTGGCCCTGACGGCGTCTAAGTTACTCAAAGCGGTTTGAGCGATCTTAATCGCCAATTCAGCGCCATGAACAGATGTTACATCAACATCCTGCAGTGTATTGTTGAGACCGAGTTTTGTTGATGCAAATCCAACAGCATCAGCAGAATCATTCTTTGTTGTTACATAGATATCCTTATCGGATATTAGCTCAACTTTACCATGGTTAGAGTTATTCTCTAACAAGTATGCTTGACTTGTAGCATTCTGAGCTCCATTGGCGTCTAACCCGAAAAATCCTAACGTTGAAGTTGCTAATGTTTTTCCTGGTGCATCCTTCAAAACTACATTTAAATCCCTTCCATCGAGAGCAGACAACGTAACACCGTAGGTGTTATAGCTAGCCTTAAGCTGTGTGTCTGTGTCAATTCCTGCATTCTGAAGAGCTGTATTTATCAAGTTTGCAGCACTCTGAGCTGTTGTACCTTTGGCAAGTGCTACCTCTACACCATCAACATAAAGAGTTACAGCTGAACCTAAGGTACCTTTCCCATTATTATCAGCATTTAAATACGAATACTTATTAGTCAAGCCTGTAATATCAGCCGCATTCTGGCTAACTTTTACAGATATATTCCTACCATCTGTTGCGGTAAGAACAAGCTCTCCATTGTTATTAACACTTGCTATAACACCTGTTTGATCAGTATATTCATTTATAGCGTTAACAAGTGCACCAGTTGCGTCACCCGCGCCTACCGTGATTGCTCCTATATTTACACCATTTATAATCAAACCACCATCAGCAATGCTACCCGCTTGTATAGCGTGACCACCAGTAACAACAGTTTCTGCCTTTGCTTCAACGCCTGTTTGATCACTTACAGAGTTTATTGCCGCTGCTATAGTTTTTGCGCTTATTTGCCTATCTTCATTGATACCTGTAATCTTGTTGCCTACATATGTATCATTAATCTTTAAAACATCGTTCTGGTACACGACCCTGTTTATATTGTTGTTCAACGTAACCATACTGCCCCATAGCTTATTAGTAGCAGCAGCACTAACATTACTCAATTCATGATCCGCAACCCTTCCTATAGCATCAGCCTTTGTGCTCAGAGCGCCTATGGAGATTGTCTGATCCATGTAAGCACCGATGTGCACCACTTTACCTAAGAAACTTCCGTCTAAGAGCTTCGTGTCTTTGTATGAAGTCGTCTCTGCAATGTTGTTAACCTCTTGGATGAGTTTGTTGATCTCTGCCTGAATAGCTTCTCTTGAAGACTTGTCCTCTGTTGCGTTTGCTGCCTGTGTTGCCTTTTGTGCGATTGTTTGAACGATATCGATGGATTTCTGCAAAGCCATGTCTGCTATCTGAATGAGTTTAATTGCGTTGTTGCCGTTTGCAATAGCTTGACCCAAGTTCATGGACTGAAACTTCAAACCGTCTGCAATTGTCATGCCTGCAGCGTCATCTGCTGCCTTAGTAATCCTCAAACCTGTGGATAGCCTGTTTAATGAAAGAGATAGTTTGTTATTAGTCTCATTCAAGTTGAATACTGCGTATTGAGCTGCAATGTTGGTATTAATCCTGAGTCCCATTCTTACCTCCTTACACGTTTTTTCTCAATGGGTTAAACATCAATCCCCAAACCCTTTAAAAGCCATCGGGCTGAACTTTTTTCTAATAAAGGGCATCACCTCCTTTTCTCTTCATGTTGCCTCACTTATACAATCGGCAGCGGGCAAAAAAACTTTAGCTTCATTGCCATGTTTTTTGGAATATTCATTGCTATAATAAAGCAAGAACTTTTTGGAGGTAATTCATGCTTGAAGCAAACAAAGAGGCTTTAAAAAAAGTTGGTCTATACGAGGTCATCAACGATTGCAAAAATGGGATCGTAAAGCTCGTTAATAACAAGTTGATGGTTAAAGGAATTGAGCTCGATAGAGAAGAAAATTCAGATGAAAGGAGAAACATAAAATCAATTGACACAATCTTCTTGCTTGGTTTCGGTCAAGGAAACAAGATCAAGAAACTAAGGGAAAGATTTCCCAAAACCATTTTGGTGGTTTTTGAAACCAATCCCTGTATTATTAAGGAAATTTTAGAAAAAAAAGACCTATCCTGGATCTTTGAAGACCAAAAAATAATCGTGAGTATCATTAAAAATAAAGAAACTTTAAAAAACAACATTTGGTCAATAGTGAAACTGTTAGAAAGGAGATTAGAATGGGGAGACTATGTTTATTTAATTACAGATGGATATGACAAAATAGAGCCAGAGAAATCAAAAGAGGTAAAAGAAGAGTTATTCAAAAATATTCTCCCCATAATGACAAACAGATATACACTCATTGAAAGATCAAAAGATATAATAACCAATTCCTTAAAAAATATACCCAATGTTGCTTTCGGTGGTGTAATTGAAGATTTTTGCGACAAATTCAAAGATAAACCTTCTATAGTCGTAGCAAGCGGGCCATCGTTGTCAAAAAATATAGGGTTATTAAAAAACGTGGAAGATAGAGCCATTATAATAGCAGTAGACAGTGTGCTACCCGTTTTAGAAAGAGAAAATATAAGGGCAAATTTTGTGTGCGGAGTGGATTATCAAGAGGTGAATTTAGAAAAATACGGTGTAATCTTGAAAAAAAGAAGAAAAGTAGAATCTGTTTATGTAGCAGCGGATGGTGTTTTTTATGCCATTCCCAAGCTTTTTAAATATTCCTTTTTTGAATATTCGCCTTTGTCTGTAACAGCACTTTATTTAAAAGGCGAATTCAAGAAAAAACATTTTTTCTCAAACGCTGTGACACATTTAGCCATTCAATTAGCCTACATCCTGGGCTCAAACCCTATAATTTTTTTAGGACAAGACTGGGCATTTTCGGGAGCAAAAGACCACGCAGATGGTGCATCCATTGGTGGTGCACTACCACCAAACGTTATTTGGGTAAAAGGCAATTATGAAGAAAAAGTACCTACAAATGACACTTTGTACTCTGGACTCAAACTTGTTGAAGATATAATAAGGGAAACAAAAAAAGACGGCATCAAATACATAAACGCCACTGAAGGTGGAGCTTATATCGAGGGAACTGAAGTAATTGCATTTAAAGAAGTCATAGATAAATATTTAAACAACACGTTGGAAAAAGGATCAATTTACAAAGAACCTGAATCAAAACTGCAAAAATTTGTCAAAAGAACAAGAGAAATCAACAAAAGGCTTGCAGAAATTGTAAGGAAATCATCTAAATGCATAGTGATTGACGAAATACTTATAAAAAAGTGGCAGAAAAACAAAAATGTGGATGAGATAAAAAAAGACGTAGATACAGTAAACAAAATAAACGATGAAATCACGTACGATCCTGTTTTCAATTCCATTGTAAACAACCTTTTCTTCAAGGAATTTTTCTATTTTAACAGAGAAGAAATAGATATAGAAGGACAGGATACAGCAAAAAGGTTAAACCAGTCACTAAAATACTTCAAATTAATCAAAGAAAAAACAGTTTTAGCGAAAAAACACATAGAAATGTTGCTCAACTATCTTGAGCTTCTCAATGAGTATCAAACAAGAAAGAAAAAACTTCTGTCAGACATAAACAAGGTCGTTGAGCTTGCAAGCTTGCACTATGAATTCAGAGACTTATACACCGGCATTGAGTTTGTTGATGAGGCTTTGAAGCTATATCCAGACGATGCAAGGCTCTATTACTGGAAAGCAAAGTACTGCACGCTGAACAGATTTATGCACAAAGAGGCGCTAAAGAATTTTGAAAAGGCTTTAGAACTTGATCCAGATTTTGAAAAAGCCCTGTTTGACTACGAAGTCGAAAAGAAGATGGTTCAATCGCACATGATACTTGCAAAAAGCGCTGCAGAAAGAAAAGACTACATATCGGCAAAAAGGCTTATTGATAGAGCGCTTGACTATGAACCCGAAAACGAAGAACTAAAGAGATGGAAGGGCATAATTGAGGAGCTTGCAAAGGCTACAAAAAACGCCCAGAGGCAGAATTTGCTTTTAAAACAGCTTGAGCTTGAGGGTGAGGCATTTGAGAAGTATAAAACGGCCATTGAGTTTGTCAAAAAAGAACAGATGGATAAGGCTTTTGACATACTAAAGGAGCTTTACGACAAATACGGAAACTTTGCAGACATTCCGTTTCTGCTTGGCAGTATATACATTGACAGAAAGGAACTTGACAAGGCTGAAAAGTACCTAAAAGAGGCCGTTGAGCTTATTCCTTATCAGCCGCTTGTGTATTTAGCTTTGGGCAAGTTATACATAGAAAAAGAGGACTACGTTGCAGCAAAAGAGAATTTGGAGAAAGCCGTAAACATGAACCCAGATTTGAAGCCCGGCGTTTTAGACACATTGGGCAATCTCTATTACGAATTCGGAGAGTACGAAAAGGCGTTCAGGGCATTTGAGGAGTATTTGCAATACTCAGACGATAAGATCAAAACACTAACAAAGTTGGCTTTATGCTACAAAGAGATGGGAATGATAAACGAGTACAACATGCTTATGGATAAGATCAAGTCGATAACGGGCGCGAATTAGAGCTTGACTTTGGCTATTGATATGGCGCCGTCTATGTTTAGGATCTCCTTCAAGATTGAATCGCTTACCTCCTGATCAACTTTTATGAACGACAACGCCTCACCTAAATCCTTCTTTCTGCCAAGCCTAAAGTCTGCAATGTTTATATTGTGTTTGCCCAAGATTAAACCAACCTTACCGATAACACCGGGCTTGTCGTAGTTCTTAAATACGATTATGTTGCCCGTAAGCTCTATTTCCATGTCAAAGCCATCCATATAGACAATGCGAGCCTTGTTAGGTTCGAACACCGTTCCGCCGATCTCAAGCGTCTTTCCATCATCGTATTCGGCTCTAATCAAAAGGTAATTCTTAAACTCCGTTGAGCCTTCAAATACCTTAGATTCAACCTCAACACCTCTTTCTTCTGCAATGTATGGAGCGTTTACATAGTTCACATGTTCGTCAACCATATTCTTCAAAACACCCACAAGTGTGAACAGACCCAGTGAATTCATACAATTTTCTATTTCACCGTGGGGATAAACTGTGACCCTCTTTATGAAGCTCTTGATGTACTGAGACAAGAATGAACCCATGCGCTCCGCAAGGCCTAAAAACTGTTTACCTAACTCTGTAATCTCTTCCTCTTCCATCTTAATATTGACGGCATTTTCATAACCCCTGCCCTTCAAGGCATCTATAACGGATTTGGCTATACCCTCTGCTACCCTAACTTGGGATTCATACGTATTTGCCCCAAGATGCGGCGTAACAAAAACGTTGTCAAGCTCAAACAGTGGATGGTTGGGTTGGGGTTCATTTTCGAACACGTCTATGCCCAAAGCCCTGATTTTGCCACTTTTTAAGCCATCATAAAGGGCCTTTTCGTTGTACAATCCACCACGGGCGCAGTTTATCAAAATCACGCCATCCTTCATCTTCTTGATTTCTTCTTTGTCTATCATGTTGTATGTTTCTTCAGTCTTTGGTGTATGTATCGTTATGATATCCGAAGCCCTAAGTAAGTCATCCAAATTATCCACTATTATCGCACCAATCTTTGTTGCCTTTTCCTTCGGAATATACGGATCGTAGACAACGACTTTGGCACCAAAGCTCATTACCCTTATTGCAACTTGCGTTCCTATTCTGCCCATGCCGATAATGCCAACGGTTTTACCGTAAAGCTCAATACCCATCCATTTCTTTCTATTCCAGATGTGCTTGTATTTAAGCTCATAATTTGCATTGGGCATGAAGCGGAGACAGTTTAGCATATGCGTCAAGGTGTGCTCCGTGGCTGCAAGTGTATTGCCCGTTGGCATGTTTAAAACAACAATACCCCTTTTGGATGCCTCATTCAAGTCGATATTATCCACGCCAACACCGGCTCTGCCTATAACCTTCAAGTTTTTGCAAAAACTTAAGAACTCCCTGTCGATGGTTGTAGAACTCCGTGTTATAATTGCATCCACATCTGAAAGCTGTTTCGGAAGATCCTTCTTGTCAACACCGCTTTTTATTTCAACAACTATGTCTTTATCGTTTCTTAAAATCTCTATGCCCTTTTTGGAAATGGGATCGCAAACCGCTACTTTGTACATTGCTTAACCTCTCCTTTCAACAGGTTGTCAAATTGCTTCTTTAAAAAATTATAACTTCTATTTCCAACACATTTAGCTACAATATCTCCATTTTTATCCAATATGACTATTGTGGGAGTAGCTAAAATTCCACCCACATATTTGAGCTGATCTTTGGAATGTATCCTCCAGATAGGATATTTAATTTTCAAATCCCTTATAAAATCCCCTATGTCATACCTATCTCTGCTCAAACTAATACCAACGATATTTACCTTGCACTTATACTCACTATAAAGTTTATTAATGATACTCGCCTCTTTTTCACACGGTGGACAATCCGGATAAAAGAATATCAAAAGCACAGGTTTTTTGCCTAAGAAATTGCTGACATTGGTTGTTGTGGAATTACCAAAATACGGAGAATCAAGTTGAATGTCTATGTTTTTAGCTTGGGATACAAAGAAAACACCAAAAACAAAGGCAAGAATAAACACCATTCTCTTCATGGCCTCACCTCCCCAAAACGGCCTTTGCCGCCTCAGCGACAATCCTTATACACTCATCCACCAACTCGATCTGCGTGGACTCGGTTGTGATCCTCAACAGCGGCTCAGTGCCCGAATACCTAACCACGATCCTTCCGTTTCCATCTAAAATGCTCTTACTCTTTTCTATAGCCTTTTGAATTTCTTCTATATCCTCAAGTGGCGGTTTATCCTTGACAACTACATTGTACGTTTTTTGCGGTATCTTTTCAAAATCCTCGGTAAGCTCAGAGAGTTTCTTGCCGCTCTGCTGCATTATCGAAAGAACTGCCAAAGCCGTGACAATGCCGTCGCCCGTTGTGTTGAAATCCCACAAAACCACATGACCCGATTGCTCACCGCCTAAATTGTAGCCTTTTTCAATCATCCTCTTAACAATGTTTTTATCGCCAACATCTACACGCTCGAGTTTCACACCTATTCTTTTCAAGAAAAGCTCTAATCCGTAGTTTGTCATCACAGTTCCAACTACTGTATCACCTTTCAACACTCTATTATCTTTCATGTTCCGCGCAAGTATGGCCAAAATGGCGTCACCATCGACCAAATTGTATTTCTCATCAACCATCAAAACCCTATCACCGTCACCGTCGAAGGCTATGCCCACATCTGCCCTGTAAAGCTTTGTTGCCTCTAAAATGGCGTTCGGATACGTAGATCCGCACTTATCGTTTATATTGACACCATTTGGCTGGTTGTTGATCGCTATCACCTCAGCACCAAGCTCTTCAAAGATCATTGGTGCAACCTTATACGTAGCGCCATTCGCACAATCCAAAACAATCCTCAAACCCTCAAGTGAAACGCTGTAAGGCAGTGTGTCTTTGGCAAACACAATGTATCTACCCAACGTATCCCTGATCCTATATGCCCTTCCGATTTTTTCACCCAAAGCGCCCTTGCCATCGAGTTTATCGCTCAAGATCAAATTCTCTATGGTTTTTTCAACATCATCGTCTAACTTCAAACCCTCATGGGAGAATATTTTTATGCCGTTGTCATCGTAAGGATTATGACTTGCAGATATAACAACACCTGCATCGCACCGCATACTGCGGACTAAAAACGCTATTGCAGGCGTTGGCATAGGACCAACAAGATAGGCATCTGCACCCATGGAAACGATGCCGCTTGTTATGGCACTCTCAAGCATATATCCAGAAAGCCTCGTATCCTTGCCGATTATTATCTTTCTCTTTTTGTTTGGTGTTCCGTTTAAGGCATAAACCAAAGCCTTGCCCAATTTATAAGCCACATCGCCTACCATTGGATAAACGTTTGCCTTTCCCCTAATTCCGTCTGTTCCAAACAGCCTCATAGTTTCACTCCAAAGTACTTTATCGAAAATGTAGCTATCGACAGATAGATCAAAAGACCCATGATGTCGTTCATAGCCGAAATAAACGGGCTTGCAGCAACAGCCGGGTCAACGTTTAGCTTCTTTAGGCCCAAAGGCAAGAATGCGCCGATGATCGTGGATAAAAACATGGACAGAAACAGCGATGAGCCAACAACCAAAGCCAAAGGAAAGTTCTTCTGAAATATCATAGCCATACTAAAGCCCAAAATGGCAAATAGCCCGCCTATGGACAGAGCCGTTTTTATCTGAATCCTAATGATCTTCCAGATCCCACCCTCGTCGAATTTACCAAGCGCCAAAGCCCTGACTACGATGGTCTGGGACTGCTGTCCCGTGTTTCCACCCAAAGCCATGATTAAAGGCATAAAAAATGATAAGGAGATAGCCGTTTTCAGTGTTCCGTCAAAGAACTTTAGAACGCTTCCAGAGATAGACTCACCCAAGAGGCTCATAATGAGCCAAGGCGCTCTGTACTTTATGATGTTGACAACCCTTGTCTCCTCAAACTCTTCTTCAGATGTACCGATTAACTTGTAGATATCCTCTGTTGTCTCTTCTCGAATAACGTCGATTATGTCGTCAACCGTAATAATTCCCACAAGTCTGTTTTTATTGTCAACAACAGGCACACACAACAGATCGTATTTCTCAACGATCCGTGCAACCTCTTCCTGATCCATACTTGTTCTAACGGAAATGATGTTTGTATTTGTGATATTCTCGATCTTCTCGTTTTTATCCGCAGTTATCAAAGCCCTTAACGTAACAACGCCGATGAGATGACCAAATTTATCAACCACGTAAACGTAGATTATTCTCTTTTCCTTGCTCGCCTTTCTAATTGCTTCAAGTGCCTCCTCCACTGTCATGTCCTTGTCGATGGCGAAGAAATCCGGGTTCATTATGCCGCCTGCCGTATCCTCAGGATACTTAAGCAGGCTTGAGATCTCCTCTTTGAACTTGTCGCCAAAGTACTTTTGAACCTCCTCCTCAAACCCCTCGCTCAACTCTTCAAGTATATCCACTGCCTTGTCTGGCGATATTTTCTCTAAGATTGTTGCCGCTTCTTTTGGATCAAGTTGCTCCAACAGGCGAGCCGCTACTTTGTAATCATCAAGATATTCAATGGCTTCCGCTTTAAGATCTTTGTCCTCTAAAGCCTTAATTGAATAGATACGCTCATCAGGAGCGAGATTCAAAAGCACCCTTGCAATATCAGCAGGATGAAGTTTGGACAGTATTTTATTTACGTTCTCCTTTGCCTCTTTTCTTATCAATTTCCTTATGTTCTTTATAATCATCTCGCCGTAAATGTGCTCTTTCATCTCACTGGCTGTCATAACTTAAAACCTCGGATCGATGTATTCCTTTATCAATGGCTCTTTCTTTGTCCAGTGTTCCTTTATCTTCACCCATAAATCAAGGTAAACTTTAGTTTTCAAAAACGCCTCTATCTCTTCCCTTGCCTGCTTCCCGATCTCCTTGATCAATCTACCGTTTTCACCGATAATGATCATCTTGTGAGCTCGTCTTTCAACGATAATATTGGCACGAATGTAGTATAGATCCTTCTCTTCTCTGTATTTCATCTCCTCAACGGTTACAGCCACATGGTACGGTATTTCTTTCGCCACGTTGTTCATTATCTTTTCGCGTATAATCTCTGCTATTATGAAACGCTCGGTTTCCGTGCTTATAATGTCGTCTTCAAAGTACTTAGGCCCTTCTTCCAAAAGCTCCAAAATGGCGTTTAAGATCTTCTCCTTCGCGTCTGGGTCTTTGATTAAAGAAACTTCTAAAATTACATTGAAATTAGCCCTTGACGTAAACTTTTCCTTTATCTCTTCAATCTGCTCCTTTGTCATCAAATCGGTCTTGTTAATCACCAAAATGGACTTCTTATTTTTCTGTTTAATCTTTGCAAGGTACTCCTCTAAAACCTCGTCAATTTCACCGTGATTGTCGGTCATCACAAGCGCAAGATCGAAGTCTTCTAACGCCTCATCTATGTATTTTCTCATCACTTGATTGAGTTTTTTCTGGGACTCATGAATGCCGGGTGTATCGACAAAGATTATTTGATAATTCTCGCCGTTTAATATACCCTTAACGGATTTTCTCGTTGCCTGTGGCTTATGGGACACAATGGCGATCTTCTCGCCTATCAAAAGATTCAACAGCGTTGACTTTCCCACGTTGGGTTTCCCTATAATCGCAACAAATCCCGACTTAAACACCGTTACTCTCCAGTTTCTCAACAGCCTCTCTCGCTGCGTTCTTTTCTGCTTCCTTTTTGCTTTTACCAATGCCGAAGCCGTATTTTACATCATTGATGTAAACATCGCAATAGAAAGTTTTATTGTGTTCCTGCCCCTCCTCTTTGACTATTACGTATGTGGGCAAGCAGCCAAACTTCTTCTGTGTCAATTCCTGAAGATGCGTTTTGTAATCGAAAATTATGCCCTTCTCAACAATCATCTTGATCGTATCAGAAAGGTGATACTCTATGAATTGCCTTGCTTTCTCCAAACCCCTATCCAGATAGATTGCACCAACTATCGCCTCAAATGTGTCTTCAAGTATGCTGTCGTTGTACGTAATACCCTCTTTCCTTTCACTTTTCCCAACAATTATGTAATTGTAAAGCTCAAGGCCTTTAGCAATCTCGGCAAGCGTTTTAGTATTAACACTCGCGGCTCTAATTTTAGATAACCTTCCCTCATCCACCGTTGGGTAGTTGTTTATCAAAAACTCCGTAACAACAAGCTCCAAAACAGCATCACCCAAAAATTCGAGCCTCTCATTGGATTGGGTTTTGTTCTTTACGCTTGACCTATGTGTCAAAGCCTTTTTTAGAAGTTCCTTGTTCTTGAACGAGTACTTTATTCTCTCCTCAACTTCCCTAATATCAAACATACCTGTCCATCGAATCCGCAAATAGTGTTGCTATGCATTTGTTGGGGTATTTCTCTTTCATTTTTAAAGCTGCAAAATAAGCCGCGCCGCTTGAAATACCCGCAAAAATACCCTCATCTTTCACCAATTTTTTGTTGTACTCGATTGCATCGTCATCTTCCACACAAACAACTTCGTCTAACAAGCTTAAATCGAGAAC
>JALUBE010000029.1:15405-38474 GCA_027045065.1 Desulfurellales bacterium
AACGTCCGGTTTAAAACCCGCTCCCAAACCCTGAATTTTATGCATACCGGATTTGCCTTTTGTAAGAAAGGGACTCGACGCAGGCTCAATGCCCACAACCTTTATATCTTTGTTGTGTTTTTTTAAAGCCCTTGCTACACCTGTAATTGTTCCACCTGTGCCTATGCCACAGACAAAAATATCCACATCGGGCAGTTGCCTTACAATCTCTTGACCCGTTGTTAATTCATGTATCTTTGGATTTGCACTGTTTTTAAACTGATCAAGCATCAAGTAGCCCTGATTTACAAAATCCTTTGCCAACTCTATGGATCTTTTCATTCCTCCGCTTGCCTCTGTTAGAACAACCCGTGCGCCAAAGCTCTCCATGATCCTTATCCTTTGCCTGCTCATGTTCTCTGGCATCACAATAACAGTTTCAATACCAAAGTAAGCACCCAAAAATGCAATGGATATACCAGTGTTGCCGCTTGTTGATTCAACTAAGCCTTTCGATTTATCAATGAGCCCTTTGTCAAGGGCATCCTTCAGCATACCCCACGCCGTTCTATCTTTGACAGAGCCTGTGGGGTTAAAAAACTCTAACTTTGCATAAACGCCCTTTTTTTTAAGCTCCACCAAAGGCGTGTTGCCAATTGTTTCAACAACATTCACAACTTATCCACCATTTCATCAATATTTACGGAAATGTGTTTCTTTGTCTCATACGAGTGTGGTGTGTCGATGCAGTAGTGCGCACCTATGCTGCCTTTTCTTTGGAGTGCTGAATAGGCAATTATGCTTGCCAAAGCCGCCATATTTCTCAAGGTTATACCCTCTTCACAACTATACGGCTGATAGTTTTTCAAAAACAAAGCCCAACTGCAGTTTAAAATCTCTTCCATCTCCTTGATCTTCCTAATCACACCAAGTTTTTCCCATATCGTTTCCCTTAAATCCATTATCCTTTTTCTTAAGAACTGCTTGTTACATGGCTTTTTATCGAATTGTGGCCTTTCAAAATCTAAAACGTCATGATTAACCGCGTACTCGCAAGCACTATCAGCCGCCCTTTTTCCATAAACCAAACCCTCTAAAATCGAGTTCGATGCGAGTCTGTTTGCGCCATGAACACCGTTGCATGCCACCTCACCTGCCGCAAATACACCCCTTATGGACGTTTTTGAATAAACATCCGTCTTAACGCCGCCCATTGTGTAGTGTGCTGCTGGGGACACAGGAATAGCCTCTTTTGATATATCAAGCCCGTATTTCAAGCACTCGTTGTAAATCGTCGGAAAGCGCGATTTTAGAAAATCCTCGCCCAAATGCGTCGCATTTAGGTAGACCTTGTCGATGTTTCTCTCCTTCATCTCAAAAACAATGGATCTTGCAACAACGTCCCTCGGTGCAAGGTCGCCCAACCTATGGTATTTTTCCATGAACCTTTCGTTTCTGTCGTTGACAAGATAAGCCCCTTCTCCCCGCATGGACTCGCTGATCAAAAACTGCGGCGCATTGTAGCGCTTTAAGGCCGTTGGATGAAACTGGACAAACTCCATATCCTCTAAAGTTGCACCAGCCAGAAATGCAGCCACAATTCCATCCCCCGTTGTCGTCTCTGGGTTCGTTGTGTTCTTGTAAATAGCTGCATAACCACCCGAAGCCAAGATCAAAGCAGAACCCGTATAGTACTCGTAATCTTCATTTTTTGTATCCAAAACCTCAATGGCTGCAAACCTATTGTCTTTTGTGAGAATCCTTGTAAGCATCTTAAACGGCTTGAATTCTATCGTTTTAAATGACTTTGCCTTCTTTAGAAGCGTTTTCTTAACCTCATGACCTGTGGCATCACCCAATGCGTGGATAATCCTGTTAACGGAATGTGCGGCTTCACGCGTGAAATCCAAAGCTCCGTGCTTGTTCTTATCAAAATTTGCCCCCCAATCTATAAGCTCTTTAACTCTCTCTGGACCTTCTTTTACTAAAACCTCAACAGCTTCTCTATTGCAAAGCCCGGCGCCAGCTTTAAGCGTGTCCTCAATGTGCTTTACATAATCATCCTCTTCATTCAAGACCACGGCAATTCCACCTTGTGCTTTGTCTGTGTTGCAGTAGTCAATCTCTCTTTTTGAGAAAACAATTACATCAAATCCCTTCATGGCGCAATGAATGGCCACAGTTAACCCTGAAACGCCACTTCCCACAACCAATATGGTTTTTGCCATCTTTAGTACCTTTCTAAACGTTTATAGTTGTCGAGCCCTTTGGCGGGACAATATTTGTCTTATGCCCACAGCCAAAAAGCGCAAAGCTCACAATAACAAAAGCCAATACAATAACTAACTTTTTCATGCTGAAATACTAATAAATTCGGCTTTTAAAATCAACAGTAGAGCAGCCGGGCTTAAAAAACTTGACAAAAAATGAAAAATAGTGATTATTCAGGGTAGTTTTTTAGTGGAGGAATGATATGGATGCCGCCACAAGAGAAGAGTTGAAAGAGAGGTTGTTGAGCTTAAAAAAAGAGATAAGCGCAAGAATAAAAAAGAACCTTGAAAAGGTAAACTCCATTCATTTAAAGGGGGACGAAGGGGATTTTTCAAGCGCGGTTTACTCAAGACAGGTCATTTACGACTTGATAGAAAAGGACAGAAATCACCTAAGGGAAATTGAAGAGTCTCTGTACGATATAGAAAAGGGCACTTACGGTACCTGCAAGAGATGTGGCAAAGAGATAGAAATAGAAAGGATGAAAGCCAAACCGACGGCTAAATACTGTATAGCCTGTAGACGGTTAATTGAGTCTGGTAAATAGTTTTTTATCTTTTTTGTTCCCTAACAGATGTCTTATATGCGGTAATAAGAGTGCGTTTTTCATATGTGATAGTTGTATCTGTTCTTTAAATACGAAATTTAACCGATGCGATAAATGTTCAAGCCCAATACCATCTCAAACGGGCTTGTGCAGTGTTTGTCTTAAGGAGAAGAGGCACTTTGTCAAAGGATATTCACTTTTTAATTATAAAGACAATCATATTGCAAAAATAATTGAATTGGTAAAATTCTACGGCGTCTTTGGATTGGTTGACCTGTTAGATCACTTCAAAGAAGAGATAAAAGAGGCTGGTTTTTGGGATAGGGTTGACTACATTGTTCCAGTTCCAATGCATGCAAAATCTATACGTAAAAGGGGCTTTAATCAGGCCGTCTTGATAGCAAAAAAGATCAGCAAAATAGTTAGAAAACCTGTATGCTACGACTGTGTTATAAAGGTTAGGCAAACAAAATCCCAGGTGGGTTTGAGCATGAAAGAGAGAAAAACAAACCTAAAGGGCGCTTTCGGAGCTTTAAAACTAAAAAAGGATATGAAAACTGTTGCCATTGTAGATGATGTTTTTACCACAGGATCAACAATAAACGAGATTGCAAAGCTTTTAAACAAATACTCCATACAAAGCTACTTCTTCACTTTGGCCTCAACGCCAGCAATGGTATGAACTATAAATGGCCTATAAATATTTAGATCCTTAATACCATACGTATCTAACATACATGCTGCCAAAGCACTAAATCTTGTTTTAAATACTTGCATTATCGGTGTAATTTTCGTATAAGTTCTATAACAAGCTAATAGGTTAAAAACTATGGAAGAGTTGAAAAAGTGGTATTTGTCAAAGAGCATAAAATTTAAAATTATCAGCGCTTATATCTTTTCCTTGATTATTATCGGCATTGTGGGTTACGGTTATTACATTTACATGAACGTAAAATCAATCAACAGAGAAGTAGAACTTTACAGGCAAAGGCTCATAGACACACAAAAGTCCGCTGTTAAAAGCATAGTTAATGTGGCTTTGGATGGTATTGAGAGTTACTACGACCTATACAAAAACGGGGAAATAACAGAGGGCGATGCAAAGATCAAGGCAATTAAGTTTGTTTACTCCATTCGCTACAATATAACCAAAAACATGAATTCATATAACTACGTCTGGATCAACACAATAGACGGCATAATGATACTGGACCCACCAAAACCACTACTAAACGGCAAAAACGTTTGGGATATGAAGGACAAAAATGGTGTTTATCTCTTTAGGGAAATGGCGCGTGTCATTAAAAGTGAAGGCGGTGGGTTTGTCCATTACTGTTGGGCAAAATTGGGTGAAAACGATAACAAGTGTTATCCAAAAATATCCTACGTTGGCTACTTCTATCCCTGGAAATGGGTGGTGGGAAGCGGCTTTTATTTAGACGAAATTGACAAAGCCGTAAAATCGTATGCTGAAAGAAAGAAACACGATATGGTAGCTACGATAACATACAGTGTTTTAATCGGTGGTGTTATATCATTTATCGCGGCATTGGTGTTCTATTACTTAATTTCGTACATAACGAACTACCTAAAAACCATAGGTGAGCTATCCGAAAAGCTGGTTCAGGAAGAGATTTCGCCAAGCCTAAAATTACCGTACACAGGTCAAGACGAATTAGGGTCACTGGTAGAGCACTTCAACAAATTCGTAGATGAAAGCTATAAACTCGTAGTCTTTAAAAAGACGATCGAGGAAGACTTGGATGTAAACGCAGTATACAAACGCCTCTTTGATCTGATCAGAGATGAATTCAAAATCAAACTCTTCAACGTATTCGAAGTGGACAACAGCAAACACGCATTAAAACACGTAATGGTGTACGGCAACGAGAAACTCATGTGCAAACAGGAAATACTGATCAACTGTATGATGTGCCGTGCTGTCAGGACAGCTAAAGATGTGGACTCTTTTGTGGAAAAAGAGGTCTGCTTAAGCTTTAACGCAGTTGGAGCAAAAAATCATGTGTGTATACCTCTTCTGGTAGGAGGTAGTGTTGGTGCGGTGGTTCAATTGATATTTGATGAAAAGGAGAAAACAGAGGAAATAGAGAGGAAAATCAAAAGGTTAAAGGTGTTTTTGAAGGAAGCTGCGCCGGTAATCGAGGCAAAAAGACTGCTTGCACGGTTGAGGGAGTCGACATTGAGGGATCCGTTGACGGGCATCTACAACAGGCGATTCTTGGATGAATTCTCACCCACATTTATAGCGACAATAAAACGCAGGAACACAAAAGCAGGGATATTGATGATTGACATAGATTTCTTTAAACAGGTAAACGACGTATACGGCCACAACATCGGCGATGAAGTTTTAAAAGCAGTTGTACGAGCCATTACAAGAAGTGTGAGGGAATCCGACATTGTTGTAAGGTTCGGTGGAGAGGAGTTTGTCGCTTTGCTGCAGGATGTTGATGAAAAAACCGCAATGGGCATAGCGGAACGCATAAGGTCAGAGGTGGAAAAGACAGAAATCAACGTACAGGGCAATGTCTTAAGGAAAACCGTGAGCATTGGCGTATCCATTTTCCCAGATGATTCTAAAAATCTGTGGCAGTGCATAAAATTCAGCGATGTGGCCATGTACAAGGCCAAAGAATCGGGCAGGAACAGGGTTGTTAGATTTGAATCCTCTATGTGGACAGAGGAAAACTACTGATCACTTCAGATTTTCTTTTGAATCTATGTAAATCGTAACAGGGCCGTCATTTACAGAAAAGACATCCATGTGTGCGCCAAAAACACCCGTTTCCGCTGGTATTCCGTATTGGTTTTTTAAAATTTCAACAAACCTCTCATAAAAGCTTTCCGCTTTTTCAGGCTCTGCAGCATAAAAATAAGAAGGCCTATTGCCCTTTTTTGTGTCCGCTGCAAGTGTAAACTGGCTCACAACAAGACACGATCCGTTAACATCTAATAAAGATAGATTGAACTTTCCATTATCATCGGGAAAGATCCTCATGTTTGCAATCTTTTTTGCGAGGTACTCTAAATCCTTTTCCGTGTCATCTTCGCATACACACAGATAAACAAGCAAGCCTTTATATATCGCACCGACTGTTTCACCATCAACAACGACCTTTGCATCCCTAACCCTTTGAATAACGGCCCTCATGGTTTAAACCTTCAACATCTTAAGTGTGTTTAATGGCTGATTAACATAATTAACGGCTTCCTTTAGTAGTTTGTTCTTTAAAACCGTTAAAACATTTTTATCCAACCTTTGCAGTGGCTTCTCTTTTTGCTTTAGTATTGTTTGTATAGTGTCAAGCTCCTTTGTCGTAAATTCACCTATCTTCAAAACACCGTTTGTATCCAAAAATTTATACAAAAAATAAAAAATAGAAGAATGCGCATCCCAGATTTTAAGTTTGTTCAATCCATCAAGCAGAACACCTAAGCCGCTGTTTGACCTGTAGGTAATCTCTAAAAAGAACATAGCCAAAGATAGCTTAGAAAAAGAGCCACGTATTTGGTCAAACCTGTCGAGTATATTTACGGCATCAACAATTAAGTAACCCTTATTCTCGTTTTTTATTCTACCTTGAACCTCCATAAGCGTCAGTGTATCCAAGTCTGTGTGTTTACCGTAGATAACCAAATCAACATTGCCCTCTTCATTGATGGCTTTGACGAACATCCTGTTTTCCATATCGACACAGTAAGAGCTAATACACTTGAACTTAAACATGCTTATTTATATACTTTTTGCGGTTTTAGAGCAAAAAATTTTGGAGGCGTTATGATAGTTGTTACAGGTGGTGCCGGTTTTATTGGAAGCAACATCGTAAGGGGCTTGAATAAGGACGGGATTAAGGACATACTCATTGTGGACAACCTAAAAAATTCAAAGAAGCATCTAAACTTAAACACACTTGAATTTTACGACTTTTTGGATAAGGAAGACTTTATTGAAAATCTGGATAAGCTCGGCAAAATAGATTTAATCTTCCATCAAGGTGCATGTTCAAACACGCTTGAAACAGACGGTAGATACATGATGAAAAACAACTACGAGTATTCAAAAATGCTACTGCATTACGCTTTAGATAAAAACATTCGCTTTATCTATGCCTCAAGTGCCTCTGTCTATGGCTTGAGTAAGAATGGCTTTAGCGAAGAGAGAAAAAACGAGTTTCCCTTAAATATATACGCTTTTTCAAAGTTTCTGTTCGATCAATACGTCAGAAGGGTGGCCCTAAACAACAATTCCACACAAGTTGTAGGTTTGAGGTACTTTAATGTCTACGGTCCGAACGAGCACCACAAGGGCAAAATGGCATCCGTTATCTACCATTTCCACAATCAAATCCAGGATGATGGGACAATAAAACTGTTTGAGGGTAGTGACAAATTCAAAAGGGATTTCGTCTACATAGGTTGCGTTGTTAAGGTTAACCTATTTTTCTTGAACAACCCAAACATAAGCGGGATCTTCAACGTTGGAACAGGTAAGGCAGAAAGCTTCTTAAAGGTGGCCCAAATCATGCAATCCCTATACCCCAATGTCAGAATAGAGTTCGTCAAGTTCCCAGAGGAGCTAAAAGGCAAATACCAGACCTTCACCCAAGCTGATCTAAGCAAATTAAGATCCGTTGGTTACAAGGACAAATTCACACCCATAGAAATTGGCATCAAAAAATACGTTGAGATTTTAAAATCAACAGGTGGGTATTATATTTGACAAACCCTAATATTTTTAATATACAACTTTAGAATTCGGAAATTTATGGGGCTGTAGCTCAGCTGGGAGAGCGCCACGCTGGCAGCGTGGAGGTCGGGGGTTCGAGCCCCCTCAGCTCCACCATCAAAAGGAGAAAACCATGAATATTAAGTTAGATAGTTTATTCGAAATATTTAACAAAATAAGAAGTTTAGATGTTGATAGTTTTTTAAATGACGCGAAAAGAAGGATAGACGAAATAAAGGAAAACCCCACACATTTTGCCCTAACAACTGTTCTGCAGCTCAAGTTGGCATACGATATGTTCGACTGTTATCTAAAAAAACAATGCTCTCTACCGTGGAAAACGGTTGTTGCGATCTTTAGTGTGCTTCTTTACTTGATAAACCCATTTGACATAATTCCGGACTTTATACCCGGTATAGGCTACTTAGACGACGCCGTAGCCATTGGCGTCGCCTTAAAGCTAATCAGGGACGACTTAAGGGATTTTGCAATCTCACGCGGTCTGAACCTATCGGAGTACGGCTTGGATTAGCCTATCTTCTTACCCAACCCGTAGCTGTCTGAATATACGTGCCTTTAGGTGCCGTATCCTGCCACTGTTTCGCAAAGATCTTTCTCAATCTATCCATTTGTGATGGCTGGATCTTCAATACACGGGCAACCTCTTGGTATAAGGCGTTTCTGTCTCTATTTTCGTCTGCTACCAGTTTCTTGAGTTTTAATCTATCCCTCAAGGACTTGGGTTGTTTGTAAATCACCAAAAATCCGTTCAAACCCTCACCCAGATAGCCTTTTATGTAATACGGTTTCATGATCTCAAACCTATTTCTCATTCTTTGCTTTATAGCGGCAATCTTTGCATTCGTTGTATTCAAAACGTCGGCTGCATAGGCCCTTGGAACAAATATGTTAAATGATGTGGGAACGGGTTTTTTATTCTCCTTTTGCTGAACATTCACATTACCCCTGATGGAATTTACTATTTCTTTTGCCGTTTTTTGCGCCTCTTGTGCAGGAAAGTAGATATTAACCGTAACGCAGGAATAAACAAACAGCGCTATTAAAACCCATAAAAACCTAATTTTTCTCATTCACTACCTCCTCTCAAAACCCTTTTTATTCTGTTTACAAAATCACCCCACTCTATAGAGTTGTTTCTGTTCATGTTGACCACATCTATGCCTATCAAAAAACCCTTTTTGATAATATACTCCTTATCCTTGCTCTTGTAAAGCCCATGTATCTCAAACTGGCCGTTCTTTAAGGTGGCGGTAAAGCCTATTGTTGAATAGGGAAAGCTTTTGAAAAAAGGGACGGCGATCGACGCCACACCTCCTCCCACACTCGATATGCTATTTACAGCCTTTAGGGATATCCTCTTTGAAACGCCTTTCACGTCCTCTGTTTCAACCTTCGCTGTAAAGGACAGTGGGTATTTAAAGTTCACAAGGGATAGATCTTTGATATACCCCTTTATAAATCCCGTTATAAGACCAAAGTTTGTGTTTTGGGTGATCTTTTTAAGGTTTAAATGATCAAATGTGACACTCATGGATACAATGGGAACATCCTTTAGCTTCAAGCTTATATCTTTAATCTTCACAGAGCCATCAAAGGCCTTTGCCCTAACAGTTCCTAACGTCTTCAAAATGCCGTCTGAGTACTTTCCAGAGAGGTCAATAAAAATCTTAGATAATCTTGTAAAAATACGAGCTTTTATTTTGGAAAAAGCAAGTGTCTTTTTGTTCACGTCAAAACGCAAATTAAAAGGTTTAAGATCGAATCTTTGCGTCTTAATCGGATAAAAGTGTGCAAAAATCTCATTGTTGGTCGATTTTAAACGAAGATGCAAAGGAAAGGCATAGCCTTTAAATTCCAATTTACCTATCTTGATATTCCCTTTTTCAAGAGCGTTAGAATTAACAACCAACGGAAGTTGTGCGTTTACATCAAAAAACTTGAGGTTTTTGTATGACAGTGCACCACAGAATACTTGCGCCAACGCCACAATCGACCTTGTTTTTGTGCTGACAGTACCAAATATACGTGCAAATTGCTCACCCTCTAAATGTATATCCCTGAAAACTTGGACATCCAAAGAATCGCTTAAAAATTTCGATATACCTGTTAAATTGTCCGTAAAAAAGGAAAATCTGTAATTGTCATCAGCAATCCTCTTAATCGTGCTTTTAAATAGATCGTCTAAAGAAATCTCCGTAACGGTTCTGCTTGGATCAAACGATACCTTCAGCGGATCTTGAGAGAAATCAAAGAACACGTTGTTGAACGCAATAGCCTGCCCGTCTAAAATCTTTAGCCTAACCACACCATCATATGTTAAGCTCCCCCTAATGTCCTGAGACACAAAGTCATCCAAATCTGACGTTAGGTTGTCAAACAACGCCGACACACTCATTCTTTTATCAAAAGAAATTTTAGCTTTTACACTTCTAATGCCCAATGGTTTACCAATTACTTTAACGCCTTTTAGCACAAAAGTGGCTCTTTTGTCTCGATAATCTGCAAGTGCGGTGCACGAAACCTTAATACCCTTGAATTGGGACAAAACATTACCCTTTAAACCACTGATAGAAACAGAAAACGGAAAGAATTTAATCGCTACATTCTCTATTGTTATTTGCTTATCCGTTTGAAACTGAAGGTCTTTGGTTTTCAAACTCAATTTATTTGGCAAGATTTTTATATTTCGTATTGCAACACCGTTTTTAAAAAGAGAATACGTGCAGTTTAGGTTATGGATATCGCCATCCATAAAGATATTATTTGTTTTAATGAGCACCCTGCCAGCAAAATCCAATGCCGAGTTAGTAAGCTTTAAGGTGGCGTTATTAATATTCACAATCTCTTTATCATTCCTTTTTATCTTAAGTGTCAGGTCATTTAAATCTACAGATCCTATTTTTAGAGGTGGGACGGCAAAGCCTTTGGAACTTTCGCTTGCTTTCTTTAAAACCACGGTAATTACAGGTTTTTCTAAGGTTAAGTTGATTCTTCCCGATTTATCAATCCAAAAATGGAGCTTATTGGCTTTTATAGATACGTTTTTCTTCTTCAAGAAAAATCCGTCAATGGATAGGGAAGAGCTTGAGTTCACCTTCATATTCTTGAAATTCTGGTATAAGTCGTATTTTTTCAGATAGATATTCAAAACAAAACCAACCAACGACGTTTTGAAACTTATAATCGTGTAAATCCCTAATACAATAACAATGAAAGAGAGTATGGCAATGATTGGAACTTTAAGATACCTCTTCATTTCAAAAGCTTTATGACCTTGCCTTCTATGGAAATCGCGCCTTCCTCAGAAAGTTTCTTTAATATCCTTGAGAATGTTTCAGGAGAAACGCCGATACTTGAGGAAATCTCTTTTTTGGGTAACTTAATTTCAACAACACCGTCGCCTTTATCCCTTCTGTTTAAATAGCCAAGCAACCTTTCTTTAGCATCATCAATGGATAGCTCTTTTACCTTTTCTGTCAAATAGTTAAGCCTTTTGGCGAATAAGCCGAGAAACTTCATTGCAAATTCGGGGTTTTCCTTGATCTTGTCAAACATCCTCTTTGAATCTATGGCAAGTAGTAGACTATTTTCAATGGCCATTGCGCTGACGGGATACGTATTTTTCAAAAATAGGACAATCTCTGCAAAGAGTTCACCCTCCTGAGCTATGTTAATCGTGATCTCTTTACCTTCGCTGTTGGTTTTAAAAATCTTTACGGCACCCTTCAATACAAAATACAGATCTTCACCCTTGTCGCCCTCTAAAAACAGGATTTCACCTTTTCTTTTGCTTACAAGCATTGAGATAGCATTTAAATCCTTTAAAAACCTATCATCTTTTATATCCAAAACCGCCAAAAAACTCTCAAGTGCTTCTTTTTTGTTCATATCTTGACCTAAATCAATTATTTCTTGTTAATGTTAGTATATAGTTAAATCAGATAAAAAGCAAGGAGGTGCTTTATGGCAATGTTTTGTTTCCAATGTCAGGAGACAATAGGAAATAAGGGATGTACTGGGGCTGCAGGTTACTGCGGTAAAACTGACCGAGTTGCCCAACTTGAAGATGTTCTCGTCTATGTAACAAAGGGTTTGGGTGTTGTGTCAAAAAAAGCTGGAACGGTCGAACCGAGGGTTGGAAGGTTTATAGCTAAAGCCCTATTTACCACGATAACAAACGTCAATTTTGATGAAGACAGGATTACAGAGGCAATTAACGAAGGATTAAAACTTAGGGATGAGATCAAGAAGAAATACAACATCAGTGATGATGGTCTGCATGACAGCGCCACGTGGAATGCAACAACAAAAGAGGAATTCTTGGCAAAGTGGGATGAAATAAAAATTCCTAACGAGCAAAACGAAGACATCAAGTCCTTGAAGGAGTTAATAACTTACGGTCTTAAAGGTTTAGCTGCCTATACTGAGCACGCAGCTGTTTTGGGCTATGAAGATCAAGATGTGTGGAACTTTTTGGCAGAGGGTATGGCAATAACTACAGAGAATCTAAGCGTTGATGAGCTTGTGGGATATGCAATGAAGACAGGTGAGGCTGCTGTTAAGGCAATGGCGCTTTTGGATAAGGCCAACACGGAGACATACGGCCACCCAGAGATCAGCGAGGTCAACATCGGTGTTAGGAATAATCCTGGCATTTTGATATCTGGTCATGATCTAAAAGATATGGAAGAACTGCTTGAACAAACAAAGGGCACTGGCGTCGACGTTTATACTCACGGAGAGATGTTACCTGCAAACTACTACCCGGCTTTTAAAAAGTACGACCATTTCGTAGGCAACTACGGCAATGCATGGTGGATGCAGGATAAGGAGTTTGAAGCGTTCAACGGACCGATCCTCATGACAACAAACTGTCTTGTGCCACCAAAGGATAGCTATAAAGACAGGGTATTTACAACAGGAGAGGTTGGATTTCCAGGTGTGAAGCATATTCCAGATAGGGTAGATGGCAAACCAAAGGACTTCTCAGAAATCATAGAACTTGCAAAAAAGTGTAAGCCACCAACGCCTATAGAATCTGGCAAAATCATTGGTGGATTTGCCCATGAACAGGTCTTTAAGCTTGCAGATAAGGTCGTAGACGCCGTTAAATCTGGGGCTATTAGGAAATTCGTTGTTATGGCTGGATGCGACGGAAGGCATAAATCGAGGGAGTACTACACAGAATTTGCAAAGAAACTACCAAAGGACACGGTAATACTGACGGCTGGCTGTGCTAAGTACCGCTACATAAAGCTCAACTTGGGCGATATAAATGGCATTCCAAGGGTTTTGGATGCCGGTCAGTGCAACGATAGTTATTCGCTCGCTGTAATTGCAATGAAACTAAAAGAGGTGTTTGGACTGAACGATATCAATGAACTACCCATTGCTTACAATATTGCGTGGTATGAGCAGAAGGCTGTTGCAGTACTGTTGGCACTGTTGTACTTGGGCGTTAAGAACATAAAACTCGGTCCAACACTACCGGCCTTTGTCTCTCCAAATGTGCTAAAGGTATTAGTCGAGAACTTCAACATCTCCACAATCAGTAATGTAGATGACGACATGAAGGAACTAATCGGTTAATTCCAAACACGCCGGGCTCAAGCCCGGCTTTTTCTTTAAAAAAAGGAAAAGAAATGAAGGTATTGTACTCTCCCAATACAGATACAGCATCTATACAGCTATTCGATGGGGATGTTCATGAAACAAGGGAAATAAACGAAAATTTGCATTTGGATTTAGACAAAGACGGTAACGTTGTTAGCATAACAGTTGAGCACGCCAGAAAGTTAGCGTCTATCACAGAATTCAGTTTTTTACAGATGGAAGAGAAACCCGCCTAAATTGTTGCCAATTCCAAGGATTTCAGTGCGTTTTCATCGGAAACGAATATGCTTTGCGGTATTAAAAAGAGTTCATCTGAGTTAGTTAGACCAAAGTAGGAATGCTGCGGATTCACACTTCTACCAAATGTAACCTCAACGATCTTTTGATCAGAGTTGTTCTCAAAAACATCCAAAATTTTAAAGATCAAACCACTTTCCAAAACATAATTTCGCCTTATTTTCAAAGGGAAATTGAGGTTCTTTCGCTCAAAGCTAACAGATTTATTCTGCTTTTCGTAAATTACGCTATAAATTGTACGTTTCTTTCTCCTCCACCGTCTCTCAAAGTACGTGTCGATATTACCCCTAAAAACATCTATGCACCTCTCTTGCGCGTTTTTTAAAGTTGTTTGGGCTTCAAGGGCAGTTACAACACTCACAGCGTAGGCTAAGTTGTCCGTTAAAAGTTCAAACCTGCCACCCTTTTTTAATACTCTCTCGATTTTCTTTAGCGTATCAACGTTCAACAGTGCATGTTTCAACTTCTTAAATTTAAACCACGGTTCGGGAAAGTTAACATACACCCTTTCAATGCTGTTTACCTCAAATAGATCAAATACGTATCTCGCGTCGTATTTTATGATCTTTACGTTGTTTAGGCCCTCCTTGTAAAACCTCATAACGGCCTTTGACAGCGGCTCGTTTGCTATTTCAATACCCACAAACGTCACATTAGGGTTTGATTTAGCCATTTTTAGCAAAAATTCACCTTTACCTATACCAATCTCAACCCTAATCCTGTCAGAGCCCAACAAATCGTTTATGCCCCGTTTGTTTATCTCTCTAACATCCAATAGATAACCTTTGAGAATTGCACAATCCTTACCCGTCTCCTTGAGGTTGTGGTTAATTACCTTACCATCCAAACTTTCCGCCAAAAGCTCGGCAAAGTCCAAAATAGACCTTTTAACGTCATCTGTAACAAGGGGATAGGTCGTCTTGTCCAGTTTGATAATGATCCTTCCATCCTTTTGATACGCCCTGATAATAAAATCCTCACACCTTGTCGATGCGGGCATTATGAAAAACGGGCTCTTCTTTGAGAAGAAGATATCTTTTTTATCCAAAGCAATTATGGGTGTTTCCGTTTCAACAATAGCGTGTGGCATAGAAATAAAAAGGGGCAAAAGCCCCTAAGATTAGTCTTCGTTTTTGACTTGGGCTGCTACCTTGAGCGGCAATCCCCAAATATAGCAGAATGCCTCACCGTACTTGTGCACAAACTTGTCCGTAGGATCGTATGTCGCAAGCTCCTTTGAGTACAATGCATAGGGCGATTTCCTTGCCACAGCGGTTGCCCTACCCTTGTACAGCTTAACCTTCACAGTACCCGTAGCTCTCTCATTCAACTTATCCGCAAAGGCGTCCAATGCCTCTCTCAGTTCGCAAAACCAATAGCCGTAATAGACAAGCTCGGCATATTTCAAAGCCAGCCGATCCTTTAAATGGAGGGTTTCTCTATCCAAAATCAGCTCATCGAGGCTCCTTTTAGCCTCCAATAGCATCGTGGCTGCAGGTGCTTCATAGATCTCGCGGGATTTAATACCCACAAGCCTGTTTTCAACCATATCTATCCGCCCAACGCCGTGTTTTCCAGCTAACTTATTTGCTTGATCCACAAGCTCCACAAGACCCATCCTCTCACCATTCAAAGCAACGGGGATGCCCTGTTCAAAATCTATTTCAACATACTCAGGATTATCAGGCGCCTTCAATGGATCCTCAGTCATCGAGTAGATGTCCTCTGGCGGCTCAAAATAAGGGTCTTCCAATGGCCCTGCTTCAACAGACAACCCCCAGATGTTTCTGTCGATAGAATAAGGCTTATCCTTTGTTACAGGCACAGGTATGCTGTGTTTTTTGGCATATTCAATCTCCTCATCCCTCGATTTCAATTCCCACTCGCGGACTGGCGCTATGACCTTAATATCGGGTTTTAAAGCGACGGCAGAGACATCAAACCTAACCTGATCGTTGCCCTTGCCCGTAGAACCGTGTGCTATAGCATCTGCACCTTCATTTTTTGCTATCTCTATCATCTTCTTTGTGATCAATGGCCTACCCAAAGCCGTGGCAAGTGGATACTTACCCTCATAAAGCGCTCCAAACTTAAATGCCTTCATCACGTAATCTTTTAAAAACTCTTCCCTAACATCCTCAATGTAGGCTTTAACGGCTCCAACCTTCAGTGCCTTCTCCTTTATCGGCTCAAGCTCCTCATTCTGTCCAAGATCAGCAGTATAGGTGATTACTTCGCAGCCGTACTTGTCCTGCAACCATTTGACAATAACAGATGTGTCCAAACCGCCTGAATAAGCCAAAACAACCCTTTTTACGTTCATTATTTATCCCTCCCCATTAATTTCAAAACCACGGCAAGCTGGGCGTACGTCCTGTTTTCAGCCTCATCCCACACAACGGAATGATCGGAGTCTATTACGTCACCCGTAACCTCTTCACCCCTATGTGCAGGCAAGCAGTGCATAAAGATAAAGTTATCCTTCGCATATTTTACTAACTCACCGTTCACCTGATACGGCCTCAATAGTGCGTGTTTTTTCTCTTTCTGCTCCTCTTGACCCATTGAAGCCCAAACATCGGTATAGATCACATCTGCATCCCTAACCGCTTCAATAGGGTCTTCCGTAATCACGATCCTTGCCCCGCTACCCTTTGCAAGATCTTTGGCCTTATCCAAAATATGTCCATTGACAGCACAATCCTTAGGCGTAGCGACACTCAAGCTAAAGCCCATTACACCGGCGGCTATAAGCCATGAGTTTGCCATGTTATTGCCATCGCCAACGTAAGCAACCTTTATATCATCAATCCTGCCCAATTTTTCCTTGATAGTAAACAGATCGGCCAGAAGCTGACACGGGTGCAGAAGATCCGTCAAGGCGTTTATTACAGGAACGGATGAGTAGTGGGCAAAACGCTCAAGCCTTGAGTGTTCAAACGTCCTGATCATAATTATGTCAACATAGCGGGAAACAACACGGGCGGTATCTTCGATTGTTTCACCCATGCCAAGCTGAATATCCCTTGACGATAAAAATATGGCATCGCCACCCAAACGCTTCATGCCCGCTTCAAAGGAAAGCCTCGTCCTTGTTGATGATTTCTCAAATATCATGCCTAAAATGACACCCTTTAAAGGCTTGTATTCCTCTCTGCTTTTGATTTTCTCCTTTATCTTCCCCGATAGATCGAGCAGATACAGTATGTCGTCCCTTGTCAAATCAGCAAAAGTCAAACAGTGGCTAACCATACTTCCCCCTTTCATACAACAACGCACATCTTTTTGGTGGCGGGCTTGAGCTTTCTCGTCCCGCCAGCTTCGCTTACAACCCTCTTTGCCAGATCAATATCAACTACAACGCTACCACATAAATGCGTAGCCTTACCCTCAAAGATCCTTTTATCCATCGGCGTTGAAGGTCCAATAATAGCTTTAACCCTTGCATTTTTGCCAACTTCAAGCAGGCTATCGATCGTCTTATTGATGATAGATGTTGCCGTAATCAGGGCAACATCGGCTTTTTTGAGCTCAAAGTAAGCTGCATAATCGGGTAAAGTCCCCTCTCTAAAGCTTCGCTCACATATCTTAAAGTCATCGGTTTTTTTCTTTATCGGCTCAATCAACGGTGAAAAATAGCCAATCATGACAACACTGTCTTCAGGCTCAATTAACCCTACAACATCTATATCTTTTTCGCTGACGCCACTATTCAAGATCGCATTTGCACATGCCAAAGCCAAAGCAGAATCAAGCAGGTTATACGAAAATATCTTTTCTAACAAAAACGATGCTCTTTTACCAACTAAAGAACCGGCTTCATCCAAAACCGTGCACGTCTGGATATTCAACTCCTTTGTAAAACTGTAAGCCAAACCACAAACACCACCTTCAAGTTCAACAAGCGTATAGCCAAAACCAATTCTAACGTCCTTAACTGATAACTCCTTTGCCCTATCTATGGCAAGATCGTAAATCTTTTCGTGTATATGCATCAGATAAACTCCAAAATCCTGTTTAGCTTTTCTCTTACATCGTCCATAGAAAAGACCCTAACAAACCTGTAAATCTCTTTGCCTTCCAAAAATATGCAAACCACGGGCACATTGAATATGGAAAGCTCACCAGATAGTTCCTTCACTTCGTCAAGGTAAACATTGGCCGTATCAACAACACCTTCAAATCCCTTTTCAACCTTTTCCTTAACAGGCTTGCAAGTTGCACAATCATGCGTAGAAAACACAACCAAAACAGGCTTATTAGACGAAATAAAATCAGAAAACGCCTCTCTCGATTTTATCTCAACCATCTACTCCACCATAATATCAGTTGCCTACATTTTCTATAAGTTCTATGTAAAGTCAAGATTAAAACGTAGGCGGATGGTTGACCCAGATAACCTCTGTTTGGTCGCTGTGCGGGTTGCGCCATCTGTGGGGTATGTTAGAGTTGTATACAGCTGAATCACCCTCGTCCAATATATACGTCTTACCGCCTACCTCTATCTCCAACTTACCCTTCAGTACAATAACAAGTTCCTCACCGTTATGTGAATGGGGTGTGGGTCCACTTGAAGCCCCGGGCTCTAAATACATATACAGTGCTTCAATGGATGTATCGGAAAATTGTGGTCTCAAAAGCTCGTATCTAACTTTTGAGCGCTTGTTTTCGAACTTACCACGATTTGCCTTTCTTACAACGATGGAATCAACAGGTGGTTCTCTTTCTTCAAACAGCGAAATGATGTTTATATCCAAAGCGTCTGCAATGCGTCTCAAGCTCGATATGGTGGGAGACACAAGATCCCTTTCAACCTGTGACAAAAAACCCAAAGAGCACCCCGAGCGTTTGCTTAAATCTCTTAAGGTCATATTCTTGCGTAGTCTAATCTCCCTAATCTTGCTTCCGACTTTCATGATTTCGAAATATAGAACAAGAAAGATTAAAAGTCAAGAAAAATCAATCCTCGCCCAAGTATCTCTTTCTCACTTCATCATTCTCAAGCAAGCCACTTGCCTCACCTTCTAAAGCAATAGTTCCGTTTTCCAATACGTATCCGTAGTCTGCAAGTTTCAAAGCTTGGGCTGCGTTTTGCTCAACCAAGAGTATAGTCCTACCCTGATTGTTTAGCTCTTTTAATATATCAAAAACCTCAGCGACAATCAGTGGCGCCAAACCCAAACTCGGCTCGTCCAACATCAAAAGCTCCGGTTCGCTCATTAATGCCCTTGCAATGGCCAACATCTGCTGCTCTCCACCCGACAAAGTCCCCGCCTTTTGATAAGCCCTTTCCTTCAAAATAGGGAACAATTCAAACATCTTTTCATATAACGGCTCTAATTCGCTGAGCTTCTTGTTGAAACCGCCCATACGCAGGTTCTCAAGTATTGTCAAGTTAACAAATACCCTTCTGCCTTCTGGAACAAGTGCTATTCCGAGTTTGGTTATCTCATGTGCAGGCAGCTTGTTTATCTCTTTGCCCTTAAAGAGTATACTACCCTTAGGTCTTACAAGGCCCGCTATTGCCTTCAAAGTAGACGACTTTCCTGCACCATTTGCTCCAATTAAAGTAACAATCTTACCATCTGGAACGCTAAAGCTTATGCCCTTAACAGCGTGTATTACACCATAAAATACATTTAAGTTTTTTACCTCAAGCATTGATATCTCCCAGATATGCCTTTATTACTTCAGGATTTGTTCTTATTTCTTCTGGCTTTCCTTCGGCTATCTTTACGCCATGATCCAAAACGGCTATTGTCTCGCACAGGTTCATAACAAACTTCATATCGTGCTCAATCAGGAATACAGTCAAATTGAATTTGTCCTTGACCTCTTGAATGAAATACATAAGATCAAGTGTTTCCTGTGGGTTCATACCTGCAGCTGGCTCATCCAAGAGCAAGAGCTTTGGTCCTGTGGCCAACGCACGTGCAATCTCAACCTTTCTTCTTTCACCATAAGGCAATTCGCTCGCCCTGAAGTTTGCCTTATCGGCCAATCTAACGCTTTCAAGCAAAGCCATACCCTCTTCTTTCATCTGGCTTTCGTACTTGTAAAAGCGTGGCGTCCTAAGAATTGCGTCAATAAGGTTGTACTTTAACTTGTGGTGAAAACCGGTTAAAACGTTTTCTAAAACTGAAAGATTTGAGAACAGCCTTATATTCTGGAACGTTCTTGCCATGCCCAAGGAAACGATCTTATACGGTTTCAAGCCTGTAATGTCCTGACCGTAAAAGTATATTCTGCCCTCTGTGGGTTTTAAGTTTCCCGTTATCATGTTAAAAGCCGTTGTCTTACCTGCACCATTTGGGCCTATGAGACCAAAGATCATATGTTCCTTTATCTCAATGGAAAAATCTCTAACAGCGGTTAAACCACCGAATCTCATAGTCAATCTATCACACTTTAGAATTACTTCACTCATGGCGATTTAAGCTCTCTTTCCTTTGATTTTGTTTAATAACCAATCCCAAGAAAATTCTCTCTGCCCCATAATGCCTTCCCTTGCGAATATCATAACAACAATTAAAAGTATCGAAAACACTACCATTCTCATGCCGGGAATACCAGGAATGTGTAAACCGAAAATATTCATCGGTTGCTCAACAACCCTCAAAAGCTCACTGCCCCAGACTACAAGAACCGTAGCAATAACAGTCCCCGTCATACTACCAAGACCACCAACTACTATAATAATCAAAAGCTCAAAAGTTAAAAAGAACGTGAAAACTGTTGGAGAGATAATTGTAATTAAACTGGCAAGCAAACCACCACCTACGCCCTCAAAAAAAGCAGCAGTAACAAATGCTATTTGTTTCATCCACAGAGTGTTTATGCCCATTGCAATAGCAGCATCTTCGTCATCCCTAATGGCCTTCATAGCCCTACCAAATGCAGAATCTACAATTCTCATAATAACTATCATTGCAAGTACAGCCCAAACAGCGCACCACCATATATTTGTATAAGTAGGCAATCCTTTCAATCCAAGAGCACCATTAGTTATAGTGATGGTATTGTTTGACACAACTCTGATTGTTAAACCAAATCCTAAAGTAACAATAGCTAAATAGTCTCCCCTAACCCTGAACACAGGGAATCCGAGAATGAAACCAACAATAGCCGTAACAATTCCACCTATAATTAAGGCCGGTAAAAAGGACATGTGCAGATGGGCAAGCCAAGGAACCATCGGCTCTATTATGAACATGGATTCCTTCTGTGCAGGTGTCAAAATCAATATTGCCGTAACATAAGCTCCGATAGCCACAAAGCCGTTTGGCTCCAAAGAGAACTGGCCCGCAACACCGTTTATCAGGTTATAGCCTGCTGCAAGCATAAGAAAAATCAACGTATCTTCCCAAATCCTTACAGCGTAAGCTGTTAGATGATGGTTGCCCCACCAAACAAACAAGAAAAAGGCAAGTATAGATAGAGCCGTCAAAATATTGTTTCTATCGATTTTCATGGTTTAGAAGCGCCCCCTCTCTAAATCTTCGCCCATAATGCCTGTTGGTTTAAACAAAAGAACAAAGATCAAAAACAGGAAAGCAAATGCGTCTTTGTACCCTGCAAGTGATGGAAATAGCGCGACAATTAAAATCTCAGAAATTCCAATTATAAAACCACCTATTGCCGCTCCAGCCACAGAGCCTATTCCACCAAGTACTGCTGCAGCAAATGCCTTCAATCCTGGCATAATTCCTATCAATGGATTTATTGCCGGGTACCTCATTGCCCAGAATATACCACTCAAAGCCGCCAAGAATGATCCAATGGCAAATACCACCGAAATAACCAAGTCGACATTTACGCCCATAATTCTTACAGTCTCAAAGTCCAAAGAAAGGGCTCTCATAGCCATGCCGTATTTCGTTTTGTGTAGAATGAATAGGAGAATCATCAAAAATATTATTGCAACTATAGGTGTAATTATTGCAATGTTAGGAAAGATAACACCGTGGATGTTTACAGCTCCACCGAAAAGTGAAGGCACGGGAAAAGCCTTTGGAACACCTCCATAGATGACCAAAAACGAGTTCTCCAAGAAAAATGAAACACCTATAGCCGTGATTAGAGCCGAAATCCTACTCGCATTTCTCAAAGGCTTGTAGGCAACCCTATCTATGATCACACCCACAAGTGCACTTGCCAACATAGATAGCAGGAATGCAGCCCACCAGGGAAGAAACAGCATAGCAATACCTGTAAAGGCGAAGTACATTCCTACCATCATGATGTCGCCGTGTGCAAAGTTGATTAACCTGATGACGCCGTAAACCATTGTATAACCAATTGCTACAAGCCCATACAGGCTTCCAAGCGAGATACCGTTGACCAACTGTTGTAAAACAATTGTTAGATTCATCTTACCCCACCTAAAATAGATTAGGGGGCTTTGAAGCCCCCTTTTGTTTTTTAAGGATTGACTGTTGTCACATATACAAACTTGCCGTTTTTAACCTTCCTTATAACTGCACTCTTGATAGCGTTTCCAGTTTTAGGATCAATTGTTATAACGCCTGTTACACCTTTAAAGTTCTTTGTGTGTCTGATGTAGTAATTAATTTTTTCAGGTTTAGCGTTGCAGCCACCAGCTTTGTTAATAGCCTGGACAAGTATGAAGTAGGCATCTGCACCTAAAGCTGCCATAGCATCTGGTGGAGTTCCATATTTCTTCTCGTATAGCTTGATGAATTTGACTGTTAGTGGTGTAGCTGCAGCGTGTGGATCGAAGTGTGTTGTAAATGTTAAGCCTTCAACAGCTTTTCCACCGATTTTAATAAGTGCTTCAGCCTCAGCACCGTCACCTGCAAGAATGGGCTGTTTCAAACCATACTGTCTTGCTTGGCGTGCAAAGAGAGCAATCTCCTGATAGTAAGAAGGCATGTAAATTATATCTGGGTGTTTGGCTTTAATATCAGAGATCTGTGCAGAGTAGTCCTGATCTGTGGACTGGAAGAACTCAATAGCTACAATTTTTCCACCCAGCTTTTTGAATGCCTTCATAAATGCATGGGCGAGACCAACGGAGTAGTCCTGATCCCTCTCAATCATAACTGCAGCTGTTTTCGCATGGAGTTTGTTTCTCGCATACTTGGCTGCAACCTCTCCCTGGAATGGGTCTATAAAGCATGCCCTCGAGATGTACTTTTTACCCTTTGTTACAAGAGGGTTCGTTGCAGAAGAGGTAATCATAGGAATATGATGCTTCTCTGCAATTGGAGCTCCAGCCATTGTGTCTGAACTTGTGATTGCTCCAATAATCGCCCTTACATGGTTGTCTGTGATGAGTTTACTTACGGCGTTTGCCGTTTCGACCTTCATTCCTTTGTTGTCGAGCAGGATGAGTTTTACCTTGCAGCCGTTCTTTGTCTTTGGCTCCATGGATTGAGCCAGTTTAATACCCTTCCACGCACTCTGACCAAATGCTGCAACAAGGCCTGTCATAGGCAACACGACACCAACCTTAACCTCTCCAGCAAAACTTGCGTTTGCCAGGAAGGTTAAGGCTACCAATACCGCTACAAGCGAGCTTAACAATCGCTTCATAGCCCACCTCCTCAATAGTTTATTGGTAAGGTTATAGAG
>JALUBE010000030.1 GCA_027045065.1 Desulfurellales bacterium
ATTTAAAGCAAAGGTTAATTTTCGAGTAATATAGCTGTCATAAATTCTTGACTAATTTCTCTATTATGGTAATAAATATACGGCTTAAAAAGAGAATGTAATGAAAAATTTTTTGAAAGGAGGCTCAAGTGCACTTTCTAGTATTTATTAAACAGGTGCCTGATGCTGCCCAAGTTAGGGTGGATTATGAGACTGGTACCTTGATAAGGGAGGGGGTGCCGGCTATCATTAATCCATTCGATAAACACGCGATAGAGGCGGCAGTAAGGCTTAGGGATCAATTTGGGGGTAAGGTTTCCGTTCTTTGTATGGGTCCTCCCATGGCAGAAGAGGCTTTAAAAGAGGCTATGTCCATGGGGGCCGATAACGCTTATCTCTTGAGTGATAGGATTTTTGCTGGATCTGATACTCTTGCTACGAGTTACGCATTGTGGGCTGCTGCTAAACAGATTATTAAAGAGGAAGGCCCAGTGGACATCTTCTTTGCTGGTAAGCAGGCTATCGACGGAGATACAGCTCAAACTGGGCCGGGTATAGCCACAAGATTTAATGTTCCTTTAATAACTTACGTGATCGACATAAGGAAAGTGGATCCTGAGAAAAAGACCGTTGAAGTTGTAAGGCTAATCGAAAGTGGTCAAGAGGTGATAGAAGCTCCAATGCCTTGTTTCTTGACAGTAGAAGAGGAATTGAACACGTTGAGCTATGCACCACTACCGTACTTAATAAGAGCAGCTAAAACCCCAGTAAAGGTTCTGAACTCCAAAAATACAGAGATAGACCCTTCGTTCTGCGGTTTGAAGAATTCTCCTACTAAGGTTAGGAAAGCTTTTACTCCGCCAAAGAGAGAACGTGGAGAGATGATTGAGGGTGATTCGTTGGATGATATCTTAAATAAACTTTATGAGAAAATAGAGCCCGTATTGAAAACTATGGGCAAAGTACAGTAGGGTGAGGTTGGAAGATGATTAAACAAGATATTAGCAAGTATAAACATGTGTGGGTTTTCATTGAGCATGAAAATGGAGAAGTAGCGAGGGTTTCCTTTGAGCTTTTGACGAAGGCAAGAGAGCTTGCAAAAGATTTGGGTTGCGAAGTTCATGCATTTACCGTTGGTGATAAGGTTGAGCAATTTGCAGATGAAGTATTCAAATACGGCGCCAAAAAATTCTTTATAATTGAAGATCCGTTTTTAAAGGACTACATCACAGAGCCCTACAGAGATGCCATTGTTTACATGATAGAGAAATATAAACCAGAGGTTGTATTAATTGGTGCTACTACTTTGGGAAGGGATTTGGCAGGTACAATTGCTACTGTTTTGCAAACTGGTTTGACGGCGGATACAACGGCTCTGGATATCGATCCAAAAACAAAGAACTTGTTGATGACAAGGCCTACGTTTGGCGGTAACTTAATGGCCACGATTTTCTGTCCTGACAACAGACCTCAAATGTCAACATCCAGACCAGGTGTTTATAAGGCCATTGAAAAGCCGGTTAAGGGTGAGGTTATAAAGGAAAAGTTTGAATTTGATAAAGCCAAATACACCAAAAAGATCCTTGAAAAGATAATAGAAGAAGGAGAAAAGGTAAACTTAGGATTCTACGACATTATTGTCTCTGGTGGATTTGGCATGGGATCCAAAGAAAATATGAAACTTGTTCAAGAATTGGCTGAAGTATTGGGTGGAACTTGGGCTGCAAGTAGAAAGGCTGTTCAGGCTGGTTGGGCTCCACAGACAAGGCAGGTTGGCCAAACTGGTCAAACTGTTCACCCAAAGATTTATATAGCTTGTGGAATTTCTGGTGCAATACAGCATCAAGCTGGCATGAAATCATCAGAGGTAATTATTGCTATAAACAAAGATCCAGACGCTCCTATATTTGAGATAGCAACTTATGGCATTGTTGGTGATGTTTTAGAGGTTCTTCCCAAGATGACACAGATGTTTAAGGAAAAATTAGGAAAGGCTTGAAAAGGAGAGCGAAATGAGAAAAAAGGATTTTGATGTTATAGTGGTTGGTGCCGGTCCTGCTGGTTTGGCTGCTGCTTACGTTTTGGCAAAGGCAGGTGTTGATGTTATAATCATTGAAAGGGGAAAATTCCCAGGCGCAAAGAACGTTATGGGTGGTATTTTCTACAGAAAGCCCATGGACGACCTTATTCCTGAGTTTTACAAAGAAGCTCCTGTTGAGAGGCATATAATTGAACAAAGAATGTGGTTTATGGATGATGTTTCTCATTTTAGTATGGGCATTAGAACTCAAAAACACAACTCTGAACCTTACAACTGCTTCAGTGTTTTGAGGGCGCAGTTTGATAAGTGGTTCTCAAAAAAGGTTGTGGAAGCGGGTGCTTTGTTAATCAATGAAACTGTTGTTACGGAGCCAATTGTTGAGGATGGTAAAGTAGTTGGCGTTAGAACCGATAGACCACAGGGAGACTTATACGCTGACTGCGTAATAGCTGCTGATGGAGTTCAGTCTTTCTTGGCTAAATCTTTGGGTTTGAGAAAGAAGATTACACCTGATAAAGTAGCTTTGGGAGTTAAAGAGATAATTAGTTTGAGTGAGGAACAGGTAAACGATAGATTCGGCGTTAAAGATGTAAACGAGGGTGTAACCATCGAGATAACAGGTCCATTCCTAAAGGGAATGGAGGGAATGGCCTGGATTTATACAAACAAATCTTCGGTATCCATAGGTATTGGTGTAATAATTGACGATTTAATCAAACACAATATGAATCCAAACGATTTGTTAGAGTCGTTGAAGAGTCATCCATCCGTTTTGCCCTTAATTGAGGGTGGAGAAACAATGGAATACTTGGCTCACGTCATTCCTGAGGGTGGATATAAGAGTATTCCAAAGATGTACACCGATGGTTTTATGGTGGCTGGCGATGCAGCGATGCTTGTTGATAGTGTACACAGAGAGGGTTCAAACTTGGCGGTAGAAAGTGGTAAGTTGGCAGCAAGAACATATTTGGAAGCGAAAGAGGCTGGTGATTTTTCTGAAAAAACACTGTCAAGGTATCAAGACAAGTTAGAAGAGACATTTGTGTTGCAAGATTTGAAGTATTACAGGAATTTACCTGAATTGCTTGAAGAGAAGAGGTATCTGTTGACAGAGTATCCACAGTTCTTGATCGATGCAATGGTTGAAATTTATACAGTAGACGGAACACCTAAACCAGAGAAATTTAGAAAAATTAAGGATGAATTAAAGAATAGGTTTGGTTATGTAGGACTTGCAAAAGATCTTTACACTATTTGGAGGAAGTTGAGATGAAAAAGCTTAGAATAGAGGATAAGCTTTATCTTGTTGGGTACAACGTGGATCACGAATATAGCCATCTTGGGATTTCTGATCCTGAAGTGTGCAAAACGTGTGAAAAAAAGCAATGCACGTACGTTTGTCCTGCAAGCGTTTATACTTGGGATGAGAAAGAGCAGAAGATCAACATCAACTACGATGCGTGTTTGGAGTGCGGTACATGTAGATTTGCTTGTGACTATATAACATGGAAATACCCACGTGGTGGTTTTGGTGTAGCTTACAAATTTGGCTAAGATTAAACGATTTTGCAAAAAAATAGTTTTCTGAAAGCCCCTAAATAGGGGCTTTTTTTGTTTTGGGGTGATTTATGGTTAAAAGATTTGTTGTTGGGGAGCTTTTAACCAATTGCTACGTTTATGCAGACAAAAAGACCAATAAGGCGATGATAATCGATCCTGCCAAAAGGGATAGCTCCATAGACTTTCTTATCGATGCCAAGGGATTGGATGTTGTGCTAATCGTGGACACCCATTGCCATTTTGACCATGTTGGTGGAAATGGTTACTTTAAGGAAAAGTATGGTGCACCACTTGCAGTAGGTTATTACGATGTGAACTGCTTAAGTAGGGCTCATTTAGAGGCCAAGATATTTGGTATGGAGGTTGAGCAATCTCCAGAGCCAGATATTCTTCTAAACGATGGCGATACCCTGAGTGTGGGTTTTTCAAAATTTAAGGTAATTCATACACCTGGTCACACACAGGGATCCATTTGCTTGTATGAGCCAACAGAGAAGATCCTATTTAGCGGGGATACACTGTTCTTTGAATCCGTTGGTAGGTGGGATTTACCAGGCGGAGATTGCAGAGCTTTAATGGGTAGTATTAAAAAACTTTTTGAACTACCGGATGATGTTTTTGTTTATCCGGGGCATGGGGAACCAACGCAGATTGGTCACGAGAAGATGTATAATCCCTTTGTAAAAAAAAAACCGCTGTACCTTTTAAAGGTACAGCGGTTTAAGATAGCTGAGGCGGTGGGCATTAGTACATGCCAGCACCACCCGCACCAGCCATCATTCTATCCTCTTTCTCCTTTTCTTTTGGATCGTCTGTAATCAAGCACTCTGTTGTGAGCATCAATCCAGCAACACTTGCAGCGTTCTGGATTGCAGTTCTTTCAACCTTTGTTGGGTCGATGATACCTTTCTCAAACATATTTACAAATTCGCCATTTCTTGCGTCAAATCCGTAGGAAAGATCGCTGTTTTCCCTGATCTTGTTGATGATTATTGAACCCTCAAATCCAGCGTTGTTGGCGATTACCTTTGCAGGCTCTTCCAAAACCCTTCTTATTATCTTAATACCGATATCTTGATCGTCATTTTCACCCTTTACATCATCAAGAGCTTTCTGGCATCTTAGTAGTGCAACGCCACCACCAGGAACAATGCCTTCCTCAACAGCAGCCTTTGTAGCGTTTAATGCGTCCTCTACCCTTGCTTTTTTCTCTTTCATTTCGGTTTCAGTTGCAGCACCCACCTTGATGATTGCTACACCACCAGCAAGCTTTGCCATTCTTTCCCTTAATTTCTCTTTGTCATACTCGCTTGTGGACTGCTCAATCTGAGCCTGGATCTGCTTGATCCTTGCCTGGATCTCTTCTTTCTTACCCATACCATCAACGATGGTTGTATTCTCTTTATCAACGATTACCTTCTTTGCTCTACCCAATACATCCAAGTCTACTGAGTCAAACTTCATTCCTGTTTCTTCACTGATTACTTGACCACCTGTCAGTATTGCTATATCTCTGAGCATCTCTTTTCTTCTGTCACCGAAGCCAGGAGCCTTAACCGCACAGCACTGCAGTGTTCCCCTAAGTTTGTTTACAACAAGTGTTGCCAAAGCCTCGCCTTCAACCTCTTCTGCTATTACCAAGAAAGGTCTTCCTGTCTTTGCTATTTTCTCAACGAGTGGCAAGAACTCTGTCATTGAGCTGACTTTTTTGTCTGTGATTACGATGAAAACATCCTCAAGCTCGGCTATCATCTTATCTGCGTTGGTTACGAAATATGGGGACAAATAACCCCTATCAAATCTCATACCTTCAACAAGCTCCAATGTTGTCTCTGTACCCTTTGCTTCCTCAACGGTTATTACACCGTTTTTGCCAACCTTATCCATTGCCTCGGCGATTATCTCACCGATTTCCCTATCGTTGTTTGCAGAGATTGTACCTACTTCTGCAATCTGTTTCTTCTCTGTAACCTCTTTGGAGATCTTCTTAAGTTCTTCAACAACCTTTTCAACAGCCTTGTCAATTCCCCTCTTTATCTCAATTGGATTAGCACCGGCCGTTACGTTCCTTAAACCCTCTCTGTAAATAGCCCTTGCCAATACTGTTGCCGTTGTTGTACCGTCACCTGCTACATCACTTGTCTTGGATGCAACCTCTTTAACAAGTTGTGCACCCATATTCTCATAAGGGTCCTTGAGCTCTATCTCTCTTGCAACGGTAACGCCGTCTTTTGTTATGGTTGGGCTGCCGAATCTTCTGTCTATAACAACGTTCCTACCCCTTGGACCCATTGTAACGGCGACTGCATCTGCCAACTTGTTGACACCCCTTAAAATCGCCTCTCTTGCGCTATCACTAAACTCTAAGATTTTTGCTGTCATCCTATCACCCCCTTATTATTTTTTAATCAACAAATTTACCTAAAATTTCATCTTCTTTGAGGATTACATACTTCTTGTCATCGATTTTAATCTCGTTGCCTGCGTATTTCTCAAATACTACAACGTCCCCTTTTTTTACGATTTCTACATCATCTCCAACCTCGATTACGACGCCCTGCTGAGGTTTCTCCTTTGCTGTGTCAGGGATTATAATTCCACTTTCTGTTTTCTGTTCTACATCCTGAGGCTCTACCAAAACCCTGTCCATTAAAGGCTTGAATGCCATTTTCTCACCTCCTTTAAGTTTTTGTTAGCACTCATCTTCTTCGAGTGCTAACAATACTCCTTTTTTTGTAATTTTCAAGTCGAAATGAATAAAAATAAACCAAAATAACGATAAATACATAAAAATAGCATAAAATATGTCCATTATTCTTCTAAATACAAAAAATTGTGCTGATTTTAAGAGGCTACCCAAAAATTTGACAATTTACCTGCGTTGTGGTAATAAAGATTTGCTAAAAATTGAGAGAAAAGGGGGTATTAAGTGGCTAATCACAAGTCTGCTGAGAAGAGGGCAAGACAAAACAAGAAGAGATATATGAGGAATAAGGCCTACAGAACAAGGCTTAAAAATGTTCTAAAAAAGACAAGAACTATGATAGAGACAGAAACGGATAAAGCGGCTATTGAGGCTCAGCTAAAAGAGGCAGAAAGGGTTATTAGAAAGATCTGCTCTAAAGGTGTAATACACCGCAACAAGGCATCCCGTTTGATTTCCCGCCTATACGAAAGATACCACAAAAAATTAGCGCAGGCCTCTTAAAATCTGGGGCGTGCGCCTTTTTATTTTTTTAAGATTTAAACAGGTTGCCTATCTTTTCAAGGAAGTTTTGCTTTTTGTTCAGATCGATAAACTCAAAAAACTTATCCTTGTCCAGCACCAACACGACACTATCTTCTAACACCACGCCTATATCTAAGAACTTTTTGGCCTTTTCCTTTTCCAATCTATCGCCATTGAATACTATGGTTGGATCAACAATAACCATGTTCTTTTGAATCTTAAAGCCCTCTCTTTTTGTTTGAAAGAGGTTTCTCCACATGAAGCTGCCCCTGTGGTAATAGTCAAGCAAGGGCTTATCGATGAAATAGTCTGGTTTTTCCATGCCTGAAATCTTAAAATACTCCTCAAATATCCTTCTTGCCAAATTTAGATAATCACCATCTTTTACCACATCCTCTTCGTTTTTGATGAGCTGTGAAAATCTAAAAGAGAAGTCCTTAAACAGCGAGTCGTCTATGTCTTCTATAACTGAGCTAAAGTAATCGTCCGTTTGAGATTTCTGTGTTTTGTCAAAGGGTTTGTTGATTTGCAAGTAGTAGATTCTCCTAATTATTTGCATGTTAGCATTGAATTCCGTGTTTGTTGTCGCTATGAGGCAGGGGTGTTTACCAGCTAAAGAGTTTGTAATGCTTTTAACGAAACTCTCCCCCTTTGTTGCTGAGGCTGCCGAACTTGTGAAGTAATCCTTCGTGATCTCATCTATTAGGATGGGAAAGATGTTCTCTGAGAAGAAGTAATCCCTGACGTTCGCCGGTTTTATGTCTGTGTTGTAGTGGAAGTATCTGCCCTGAGTGCCAAGCAATCTGCTTATGAACTCAAGCAGATGGGTTTTGCCCGTCCATGCCTGTCCTGCAATGACCAAAAACGGCGGTATGTCGGACAGCGCTGTATCCCTGCCCTTGTTTTTTGCGTGTATCTCTCTGATTTTCCATATAAATGGTGAGCTAAAAGCGTAAAGTATTGCCTCAAAAACCCGTTGTTTTGAGTATAGCTTTTTACTGCCGATAGTGAACTTCTCGTACGCCTCAACAAACATATCGATCTTCTTTATAAACTTTGTTATTCTTTCTTCATCAATGGGTTCTGAATAGCGTTCAAACGTGTCTGTTTAGCTTGAGCCTATATAGAGCATATCGTCTGTTTCGTTGTAGATGATTTCCCTCCTTAGGTCCAGTTCATCTGATCTTCTGCTTAAGCGCGTTATCTTTACCGATATGAGTTGCTGCTTTTTGGGAACTTCTTTGGGCGAGATCAGTGCAATACCGTTTTTTGTTTTCTTTGTCAGCGTGTTTATTATATCCTTGCTGTTTTTTAGGTATTCCTTCTTGTATTCTATCGCGTCTGTCTCTATGTTTGCCTCACTCATGAGCTCCTCAATAGCTTCTGATGAAACACCAACAATACTTAGTTTGCTTAAGTTTTCTTTTAACATATCCAGAGCTGTTTCCGTTGAGAAGACATTTATCGTGGGTTTGGTCTCGTTTTTAATTCTTTCTGGCACATAATCTATGGATTCAGACCATATCTCTTCAAATCTCGATTCTGCCAATTTCACTATGTTTGGATTGTAATCCTTATCGTATGCTATGATCTCTTCGAACTGGTTTTTATTGGATAGGGCTTTTTGAGTTAGATTGGCAGAGCCAAAGGCAATGCGGGTTTTCTCGCTGTTTTTTAGTATGAATAGTTTTGAATGGGTCGTTATGCCCAATTTTGAGTATCTGATCTGTATTTCGTCGTTTTTGATTTTCTCTACTGCCTCATCTGGTAAGGATTTAAAGAACTCATATTGAGGTTCGGGGTTTATCAGATTGAATTTATCGTTGATGTCGTTGTCCTCTATGCCGATAATCAGTCTTACCCTTTGGAATTTGTGTTTCAATACAAAATCAAAGAAAAACTTGGGCGATGAAACAAAGGTAATGGCCCAAAACTCATAAAATCCCTCAAATATCTTATCTATCTTACCATCGAAAGATCCATCGTTGAGGATTGTGTTTAGATATCTAACCTTCTTGGCTGTTTTGAGTATATTCATCTAATTTAGGCAAGCTTTTGACTATGAATTGCGTATTTCTTATTGTTATAGTGATTAAACAGGTATTTTTTGAAGTCTTCTCCTATATAAGATAAATGTTTTGCCATATTTTGATATGCGAGTTCAGGATCTCTTTTTAGAATGGCTTTAAGTATACTTTCATGTTCTTTAAACAGATCTTCCCTTGTGATTTTTTTGACCTTGAAATCGTACTCTTTACCTATGTTGGTTGCTTCCTGGAGTAGTTTAAAAATAGAGCTCATAAGGTGTATTAGTATTGTGTTTTTTGTTGCCTTTATAATACTGAAATGAAACTCCGCATCGTTCTCCTCATTGTTTCTATTGTTTTTGAAGTCTTCTTTTAATTCATCAAAAGCCTCTATGATCGATTGCAGATCTTCATTGTCGGCCATCTCGCAGGCTTTCTTCACTGACCACAATTCTATTATTTTTCTCAGCTCAACGAGATCCCAGACGTACTTGGGGTCATCAGTTATAAAGTTGTTTAGATTTATACCTAATATTGCATCTGTGAGTGATCTAACAAATGTGCCTTCACCCTGGGATGATGAAATTAGACCTTTGGTTTGTAGTATGTTTAAAGCCTCTCTAACAGAGGAGCGACTCACCTCAAAGAGTTTAGCCAGTTCCCTTTCAGACGGCAACTTTGACCCTGGTGGTAAGTTCCCGTTTTTTATCTCGCTTTCTATTTGTT
>JALUBE010000031.1 GCA_027045065.1 Desulfurellales bacterium
CTGCAAAGCCCTTTCAAAGTATACGTCAGTAACCTTCCCAGCCTTTATAGTATCCTCATCGGCAATAAACATCTTCCATCATCTCCTTTTTAAGTTAACCTTATATTCAAAACGTTTTTAAACTGATCAATGGCACACTCTCTTGATTTATCATCCAAAGCGGAAACGCAGTTCAAGGGGATTTCAACCTTATAGCCGCGCAGAACAGCGCTTGAAGCTGTATACAAAATACAGATGTTTATAACACAACCCGTAATAATCAAATAATCCACACCCAAGCTCTTCAAAAGGTCATCCAAGCTTGTCCTATAGAAGCCATCGTAAGTTGTCTTTTTTACAATAAAGTCGTTTTCTTCTGGCGCAAGTTCATCCACAACTTGCGCACCCTTTGTCCCTTCGACACAGTGCTTGGGCCATATTTCAAACTCCTTATCGTTCTCGGCATGCGAGTCGCATACGTAGATAATCGGTGTTCCCTGTGATCTTTCTTTTTCCAACAGGGCCTTTATATTCGGAATGATCTTCTTGTTCTCCTCAACCTTTAACGGTGCACCGTCCAACGTAAAATCATTCAGCATATCAACCACCAAAACCGCTTTTTTCATCTCTGCCTCCTTGGTCCAAATATAGCAGTGCCGATTCTCACAATATTGGCACCCTCCTCGATCGCAATCCTGTACGTATCAGACATACCCATTGACAAATACTCCATCTCAACATTCTCTATCTTCATGCCCTTTATATCATCAAAGAGCTTTTTTGTTAAACGAAAATATGGTCTTATCCTTTCAGGGTTCTCAACTTTGGGTCCCATTGTCATCAGGCCAACAACTCTAACATGGCTCAGTTTTGCTATTTTTTTCACCAAATCAACAACATCTTCAGGATAAACACCCGATTTTTGACTCTCCTTTGCAGAGTTGACCTCAATTAAAACAGGCATAACCTTACCCAAATCCCCGCACCTCTTGTTCAATTCATAGGCAAAATCAAAATCGTCAACGGTTTCTATCATATCAACAATTTCCAAAACCCTTCTTTTTAAAAGGTCGTGCTTCTGGGTCTTTGTTGAACCAATAAAATGCCACTCTGCGCTATTTTTAACAAACGGATAAACTCTCTTTAATTCGCTTACATAGTTCTCGCCGATTACCTTTATCCCGGCCTCAATGGCCTCATCTATCTCTTTAGCCTCGCGCGTTTTCGCCGCCACCTCTAAGAATACACCTTCGCCAATTTCTTCCAACAACTTTTTCACATTATCCTTTATAGCCATATCTTTGCCCTCCGCTTTGCAATATAGCACAATAAAAGAGAAATTCAAGCATAGTAATTGACTTTTATGGCAGGTTAATGATATCTTTCACAACAAAAATGACAAGGAGGCTAAAGTTGAGTGTTTTCAAAGTCAACAAAACCATTGAGGAAATAAACGATAAAATAAAACGCGGTGAGGCTGTTGTTGTAAATGCAGAGGAGATGATCGACATTGTGAGAAAAGAAGGGGTAATAGAGGCTGCAAAGAAGGTAGATGTAGTAACAACTGGCACGTTTGGAACAATGTGTTCAAGTGGCGCACTCCTAAACTTCGGCCATACAGCGCCAAAAATCAAGGCAGCCAAGGTCTGGCTAAACGACGTTGAAGCCTATGGCTCTTTAGCAGCAGTTGATCTATACATAGGGGCTACCGCAGTAAGAAAAGGGGATCCACTTAACGCTGTCCATCCTGGTAGATTTGAATATGGCGGTGGGCATGTCATTGAAGACCTCATTGCAAGAAAACCTGTAAGGTTGGTTGCCGAAGGCTACGGAACAGACTGCTATCCAGCCAAACGAATAGAAATGGAGATATTTATAGACGATTTAAGGGAAGCAACACTACTCAATCCGAGAAACGCATACCAGAACTACTCAGTTGCCACAAACTCAACGGATAAAACGATCTACACATATATGGGCGTGTTGAAACCCCACTTTGCCAATGCAACCTACTCATCGGCTGGTCAACTATCACCCCTCCTCAACGATCCATTCTATTTAACAATTGGCATAGGAACACGTATCTTTTTGGGCGGCGGCGTAGGTTACGTCATATGGCATGGAACGCAGCATAACCCCAATGAAGAACGCAACGAAAGGGGCGTGCCAAAAACGGGCGCTGGGGCTTTGGCTGTTATAGGAGATATGAAACAGATGAATGCAGATTTTATAAAGGGTGCATCGATCTTGGGATACGGTGTCTCTTTGAGCGTCGGTGTTGGTATACCCATACCCGTTTTGAACGAAGAGATCGCCTTTTTCACGTCCGTTAGTGATGAAGAGATAGATGCATACATATTTGACTACGGACACGATTATCCATTAAAAATTGACAACAACTACGCCCTAACAAACTACAAAGAACTCAAAAGTGGATTTATAACGATAAACGGCAAAAAGGTACCAACGGCTCCGTTGAGTAGCTATAATGGTGCAATGAAAATAGCAGAAACTCTGAAACAGTGGATGTTGGATAAAAAGTTCTTCTTAACAAAGCCATCTGCGCCTTTGCCACAGTCAAAAGACTACGAACCGTTGAAGTATCTAAAGAAATATGAAAAGAACCTATAGGGAAAGATTTAAATTAGATGGTTTTGAAAGCTGGGAAACGACGTACAAAAGCACAAATCTGTTTGTCAAGGCGTGTAAGGATTTAAGATTAGAAACGTTTGAGATAGTTAAGAAGCTGTGGGGTGATTTGTTGGCATACATAGAGAAAAATAGGGATTTTTTAACGTCGCTTAAACCGATAAAACAGGATAAAAAAGCACCTAAAATTGCAAAAAGAATGATAGAGACATCAAGAAGGGCGGATGTTGGTCCAATGGCAGCCGTGGCAGGTGCAATAGCAGAAGAGGTCGGACATTTGCTTTTAAAAGAGTGCGATGAGTGTGTAGTGGAAAACGGTGGAGATGTGTTTTTAAAACTAAATTCTGAGCCAGTCATTGGTATTTATACCCAAAATCCCTATTTTGGGGATAACCTGGATATAAAAATAAAGATATCGAAAACCCCAATAGGCGTATGTTCATCCAGTGCAAAAATTGGTCCATCATTGAGCTTGGGGAAAGCGGATTTATCGCTAATTATCGATAAAGATACGGCTTTCGCAGACGCATTGGCCACAAAGACGGCCAATATGATAATAAACGAAGGCGACATAGAAACTGCAATAGAGTTTGCAAAAAGCAAAGACGTAGAAGGGTGTTTATTCATAAAGGGTAAAAAGGTGGGCATTTGGGGAAAAATAGAGTTGGTTTAGGAGGAACAATGATCTCAAAGAAGGTTGTTTTGAGGTTTCCAGAAGAGATAGCTGAGAAACCTCTTGTTTCTGATATATGCAAAAAGTTTAACCTTACGTTCAACATAATGAGGGCAAATATATTCCCGAGAAAAGAGGGCATACTGACGCTTGAGATATCCGGAGAGGATAATTCGTTCTATAAAGGCATCCAATATCTAAAAGACAACGGTGTGTCCATAAGTTTTGTCGAGGAGAGTATAAACAGGGATGAAAGCAAGTGTTATCACTGTGGTTTCTGTGTAGCAGTGTGTCCTACAGAGGCCCTAACCATAACCGACAGAAAAACCATGAGGGTTGATCTATTTAAAGATAAATGTATAGCCTGTGGCTACTGCGTTAAGGTCTGCCCTGTAAAAGCCATGAGCTTACCTGAGGAGTTTTAATACTGCCAATCTATGAAGTTGTACATTATGCCGGCTTTGGCCGGCTTTATCCCCTTGATTTTTCTGTTAACAGCAACGATAGCTGTCGGATAGTACAAAAATATGTATGGATACTGATGGACAATTAAATTGTTAATTTCAAGATACAGTTTTTTGGCTTTTTTATTATCAAACGTTCTCCGCGCCTTTTCTATTAACTTATCGACATGCTTATCATGAAACCCCACAAAGTTAAACCCACCCTTAAAATCGCTTTTTGAATCCCAAATGGAGTACTGGTCGGGATCTGCGCCCAGTTGCCATCCCAAAATAACGGCATCGAAGTGCCTCTCGTTCACAAAGTTCAAAAACGCCTGCCATTCCAATATCCTGATCTTTACATCAATGCCCACCCTTCTCAAATACTGTTGTATCATTATAGCAGCGTACTTTCTCTCTGTGTTGCCTTCATTTGTATAAATGGTGAATTCAAACCTTTTGCCATCTCTATCGTAAAGCCACCCATCTTCACCCATTCTATAACCAGCCTCTCTCAAAAGCTTAAGCGCATCTTTCGGGTCATAATGGCAAATTGTTTTGCCTGTAAAATAGGGCGAACTTTCAGGATATATGCAATCTGCAACCTTACCAAAGTTAAAAAGTATAGCCTTTTTTATTTCCCTTCTATTTATCGCCTCACATATTGCCTTTCTCACTCTAACATCCCTAAACATCTTCAATCTCAAGTTAAATCCCAGATACGTATAGCTCCCCGATGGTTCGAAATACACCTTGTAACGCTTTTGCTCCTTTTCCCCGAATTCGTATTTGTACTGCAGTGGCGAAAGCGTTAACATATCCAAGTGACCGCTTTTAAGCTCAAGCAGTGCTGTTGTAGGATCTGGAATAATCCTGTATATCACCTTGTCTATATTCGGCTTGTGTACAAAATACCTATCAAATGCCTTTAAAATCACATATTGGGACGTTTTCCAATCCTTTAAAATATAAGGACCTGTACCAATGGGTTTTCTATTGAACTTACAGGTGGCAATGTTTCTAACATTCTTTAACAGGTGTTTCGGCACTATACCCATCATCCACGAATAGAGAGCCGGTCTAAACGGATAGGGATACTCTACAACGACAGTATAATTGTCTGGTGCATAGATCTTTTTGATTATCTTGTACTTTCCCGAATAGGGCGTTGGTGTATTGGGGTTTGTAATGAGTTTGTACGTAAAAATAACGTCCTGTGCCGTGAACGGTTTACCATCCTGCCAAAATACATTCTTCCTCAAGTGGAATATTAAAATCTTACCGTTCTCTTTAAACTCATAGCTCTTTGCCAAATCGCCGACTATGTGCATATTTTTATCAAGCTTCAACAAACCGTTAAAGATATAAGACGATATCTCACCACTTGATGAATCAACAGCGAGGAATGGTATAAGCCTCTTTGGATTTGCACCTAAAGAAAAATAGACAGTTGAGGCAAAACAGCTATATGAGAGAAAAATAAAGATTAAAGCGATTGTTAATCGCTTCTGCATTACTTCGTTATGGGTTTAGCATTAGCCGGCAATTTAAGCTGCTTGGTTGGCTTCTGTGGCGTTGGCGCGTTCTGAACAATGGACTTGGTGCCAGCCCTGTAAACAATATAAGATATGCTTATTGAATTCAGCATAAAAATGAATGCCAAAACCCATGTAACCTTCGCCAAAAGACTCATGGCGCCGGTTGGTCCAAATAAAGTGTCAGCTGCACCTGCGCCAAACGATACACCCATTTCAGCACCCTTGCCTTTTTGTATCAATATCAAACCAATTAATATAAATCCTAAAATAACCTGAGCAATTATTAATAGCGTAAGCATCAATTTACCCCCTTAGCCCTTTCAAACTCATCTATAATCTTTTTAAATATATTGGTATCCAAACTTGCAGATCCCACCAAAAAGCCATCGACATCGTTAATTTGTGCTAATTCGTAGGCATTTTTATCTTTGACACTTCCACCATACAGTATTGGCACGTCCTCAACCAAACCCCTAATGAAGGTATGCATCTCATTGATTGTGTCTAAATCTGCAGGGACACCCGTTCCGATTGCCCAAACAGGCTCATAAGCCACCACAACACTGCTTAAATCCACGCCATCTAAAGCGGCAATAATCTGTCTTTCTACAACATCCTTTGCCTTGCCATCCTTCCTTTGGGCAAGTGTCTCGCCAACGCACAGTATAGGTTTTAAATCATGCTCTATTGCACTCACAACCTTCTTGTGTATATCGATATCGCTTTCGCCAAATATGTGCCTTCTCTCTGAATGACCAAGAATCACATACTCACAGCCCACGCTCTTGAGCATAATAGGTGAAATCTCGCCTGTGAAAGCCCCTTTTTCTTCAAAATACATATTCTGAGCGCCGAGTTTAATTAAGCTATCTGAAAACACCCTTGATAACCTATCCAGAAAAACAAAAGATGGACAGACGATCACCTCTGTCTTGTTCTTTATGATTTCTACCATTCTTTCTGCAATGTTTTCAGCTTCATTTATGCCAAAATGCATCTTCCAATTGGCAGCAACGATATTCCTTCTCATTGTTTCTTCTCCAAAACCTCAACTGCAGGCAGCGCTTTGCCCTCTAACAACTTTAACGATGCACCGCCACCTGTGGAAATGTAACTCATATTCGCCGACTGACCAGCCCTCTCAACCGCATCTGCCGTATCACCGCCGCCAACGACGGTTAAAGCGTTCAGAGATCCTATGATCTCGGTAATCTTATTCGTGCCGTTGGCAAAGGTCTTTACCTCAAAAACCCCCATAGGCCCATTCCACACCACTACCTTTGCATCCCTTAAGACTTCCCTAAAAAGCTCAATAGATGCAGGACCAATATCCAAGCCCATCATGCCTTTGGGTATCTCTTGGTATGGTACGACACGGTAATCTACGGTATCTTCAATGGATGTTGAACAGACAAAATCAACGGGCAGATAGAACTTAACTCCTCTTGCTTTCGCCTCATCCATAACACGTTTGGCTTCGTCAATCAGATCTTCTTCAACGAGACTATTGCCTGTCTTATAACCCAATGCCCTTAAGAATGTAAATGCCTGGGCACCGCCTATTATCATCTTATCGGCTTTATTCAACAGATTAATCAGGCAATCTAATTTTCCAGAAACTTTCGCTCCACCAATTACGGCGACAAACGGTTTCTCCTCGATGGTAAATATCTTTTTAAAGTAATCGAGCTCCTTTTTAAGTAAAAAACCTCCAACAGCAATTTTTGCTATCTCTGGCAAGGCATAAACGGATGCATGCTCTCTATGACACACGCCAAACGCATCATTTACATACACATCAAACAGTTCAAGGAGTTTCTTGGCAAAGTCATAGGAGTTCATCTCTTCGCCTTCCCAGAATCTCAAGTTCTCAAGGAGGACAACATCTCCCTCTTTTAGGTTATTCAAAATCTCTTTTGCCTCTTTACTTTCAAAATTATCAATAAACACAACATCTTTGCCCAGAAGCGTAGATAACCTCTTTGCCACAGGTTTTAGGGAATACTTTTTTGCCCTTTTGCCCCTGGGTCTCCCCAAATGGCTTGCCAAAATCACCTTTGCTTTGTTGTCTATTGCATATTGAATGGTCGGCAAAGCAGCCTTTATCCTACTGTCGTCCGTTATATTGTCATTTTCATCCATAGGTACGTTAAAATCGCACCGTATAAAAACCCTCTTACCCGCTATATCTACATCGTTTATATACTTCATAAGCCCTCTTTTGCTATCCTCAACATTAAGTCTCTCAATCTCGAAGAATATCCCCACTCATTGTCGTACCACGTCAAAATTTTAATAAGGGTTCCATCAATAACCATTGTCTCAAGGCTGTCAAATATGCTTGAATATGGATTGCCGTTTAGGTCCTTTGATACAACAGGCTCATCGATGTACTGAACAATACCCTTCATATCCGTTTCCGCTGCCTTTTTAACGGCTGCGTTTACCTCTTCAATAGATGTGGAATTCTCAACCTCTACAACCAGATCGACCAAAGAAACATTGGATGTAGGCACCCTTATAGAAATGCCGTCGAGTTTACCTTTAAGCTCTGGAACAACCAATCCAACGGCAATTGCAGCACCGGTTGTTGTTGGGATTATGTTTTCTGCGGCTGCACGTGCCCTTCTCAAATCCTTATGGGGCAAATCAAGAAGCCTCTGGTCGTTGGTGTATGAGTGCACTGTTGTCATAAAACCGTGAATAATTCTGAAATTGTCATGGAGTATCTTTGCAATGGGTGATACGCAGTTTGTCGTGCATGACGCATTTGAGATAATGTCGTTATTTTTAAAGTCGAAATCCTTATCGTTCACGCCCAAAACCACCGTAGGTACATCACCGCCACGCGCCGGTGCAGATATTACAACCTTCTTGGCACCAGCCTTAATATGGCCCTCGGCCTTATCGTGGGATCTAAAAAGACCCGTGGACTCAAGGGCAATGTCAACACCCAAATCCTTCCACGGTAGTTTATTGGGCTCTTTTATGGCATAAACCTTGATTCTCTTGCCATCAAAAACTATGGTGTCGCCTTCGGCTTTGATATCATGATCTTTTAAAACACCGTGAATGGAATCGTACTTCAAAAGGTGGGCCAAAATTTGAGCATCCGTTAGATCATTGATTGCAACAATATCAATGTCATCATAGCCTATCGCGGTTCTAAAAAATGCTCTTCCGATCCTTCCGAATCCATTTATCGCAACCCTTATAGCCACTTCGCCCTCCTTTTCAGAAAAAATCCGCCTTAAGTATACACAAAAAGCCCTATTTTTCAAGCTTATACAAAATTTTTATTGAACAGATCAACTTTTAAGGCTATACTACCTTAGAGTTTTTTAAGGGGAGTCAACTATAAAAAATGACCCTACTCTTTTTTAAAATACCATACCCTTCAAGGGGAACAGACAGCAGAACAAGAACAAGCAAAAGGGCTATCAGAAAAAGAGGTAGAGTTGGCCTTCTTGAGGCTAAACTTTTCCCTCTTTTTCAAAAGGGCATAAATTACCCTTACGAGCTTGTTTATAAGGGCAACAATGGCTTTTCTATGCTGCATACCTTCTTGCCTTTTCTTCAAGTAGTAGCTTTTGAAATACTCATTAGACCTAATAGTTCCCATAGCCATAATATAGAGGGTTCTCCTCAGAGACTTGGAGCCTTTTTTACTGATTCTGCCTTTTTTGTTTATACTGCTTCCGGATTGTGCAATGGATGGGTCTGTACCAATATAGGCAATGAGCTTCTTTTTGTTTTTAAACCTCTCAATGTTTCCAATCTCGGCAATAAAGTAAGAGGCGGTTATATCACCTATTCCCTTTATAGAGGTGAGAATATCAACATCATCTTTCTTGCTTTTGTTTATCTTGTCAATAAACTGCTTCTCTATTTTTTCAATCTTCTCAAGAAGAAACAGCAGGTGCTCAACATCATACTCAACAAGGGCTTCATATTCAAAAGAGGAATGCCCTATGGAGTTTTTGGCAAGCTCTTTAATATCCTTATGGGTGATATTAACAGCTCTGCCGGCATTCTTGTGTTTGAGTATTCTGTATATCTCCATATTGCTTGCACTGTTCACTTTTTTAGCAGAAGGATAGTGTTTGAGAAGGTTGAGAATGGCAAGGGTGAATATGTTGTAGTTTTTCTCAAGCTCAGGGAAGGTTATGTTGAGATGCTG
>JALUBE010000032.1 GCA_027045065.1 Desulfurellales bacterium
GTCTTTTTGATGCCGGCAGGTTGGAGGAGGGTAAACTCGCAGACCTCGTGATAGTTAAGCTTGATGGCCTTGAGGCAACGCCGATTTACAATCCTTACTCGTTTGTTGTTTACGCCCTAAACTCAAGGGATGTTAGGGATGTGATTATAAACGGTAGAGTTATTTTAAGGAATGGCGAATTTGTGGGTGTGGACGAAGAGAAGATAAAATTTGAGGTTAGGGAGCTTGCAAGAAAACTGGGTGCTGTATGATTTTAAAATCCTACGCCAAGATTAACTCAATTTTGTATGTTTTGGGTAAAAGACCCGATGGATACCATGAACTTTATACACTGATGCACAAAATAGATCTATACGATTGGATTGAGATAAAGAAAAATGCAGGTGGTTTAAGGGTAAAAACGAGCATTGATGAACTTAACAATGATGATAATTTGGCTCTTAAAGCAGCACGCTTGTTCTTTGAAAAAACAGGTATAAAGCCGCAGGTTGATATTGAGATAGAAAAGCACATTCCCATAGGCAGCGGTTTGGGTGGCGGAAGTTCCAATGCGGGCTACGTTTTAAGGGGTTTGAATGAGTTATTTGGTTTGCCTTTATCTTATAATGAGTTGCTTGAGTTGGCTGTAAAGATAGGTAGTGATGTGGCGTTTTTCCTTGTTTATGGTTCTGCTGTTGCTACAGGCAGGGGAGAAAGGGTTAAAAAGATTAATTGCGAGACGGATGGTTATGAGGTTTTTTTGGTTGTTCCAAACTTCGGTATCTCGACAGCTGGAGTTTACAGAAAATTCCGGTTGACAAACAGAGAGGGCGTAAATAAAATGGCTTCTACTGTGGAAGGTGGGTGCAAAATTGGAGACATAATTACCCGCCTTCACAATGACCTTGAAGATGTGGTTTTGAAAGAGTTCGATCTTTTAAAAAGGATCAAAGAGTGCATGATTGAACGTTTCGGGTGCGGGCTTGTATCTGGAAGTGGTTCAACGGTATTTTCAATAATTGGTTCGGAGGTGGAGCAGAAGGGAAGGTTGGACGAGTTTTGCTTGGTGGATGGGTTTTATTGTAAAAATGTAAAATTTGCAGACTAAGAGGTAAGGAAGGTAGAGCGGTTATGGAGATTACAGAGGTAAGGGTTAGCCCGATTGAAGGAGATGAGAAGTTAAAGGGGTTCGCAACGGTAATCTTTGACAACGAGTTTGTGGTAAGGGACTTGAAGATCATCAACGGTCAGAAGGGTTTATTTGTGGCAATGCCTTCAAGAAAAATGAAAGATGGCAGCTTCAAGGATGTAGCCCATCCTTTGAATAATGAGATGAGGCGCAAACTTGAAGATGCCGTATTGAGTGAATACGAAAAGGCGAAGCAGGCGAAAGAGCAAGAAGAATAATTGGCCACGGGTTTTAGCCCGTGGTTTTTAATGTTGGGGCGTAGCCAAGCGGTAAGGCAGAGGACTTTGGATCCTCGATCGCTGGTTCGAATCCAGCCGCCCCAGCCAATTTTTTATTTTAAGGGGTAGTAAGTGAAAATGTCCCATCTAAAGCTTATAAGTGGAACGGCAAACAGGGCGTTGGCCGACGAGATAGCTAATTATTTAGGCATTTCTTTGACAAAGGCCCAGATTACACGCTTTAGCGATGGTGAGGTTTATGTTCAGATAGACGAGAGTGTTAGGGGTGCAGATGTATTTTTAATTCAGTCCTTATCTTCTCCTGTGAACGACAATATTATGGAGCTTTTGGTTACGCTTGATGCCCTAAAAAGGTCGTCTGCGAGCTCCATAACCGTTGTTGTTCCATATTACGCCTATGCAAGACAGGATAGGAAAGTTCTGCCACGCGTTCCCATATCAGCAAAGCTACTTGCGGATTTGATCACTGTAGCCGGTGCTACGCGCATAATGTCCATGGACTTGCATGCCGGTCAGATACAGGGTTTCTTTGATATCCCCGTTGACCATCTCTATGCGGCACCAATTATGCTCAATTACATAAAAGAGAATATCGGTAAAGATAATCTTGTAATTGTATCACCTGACGCTGGCGGTGTTGAAAGGGCGAGGTACTACGCCAAGAAGCTCGGTTGTTCAATAGCGATTATAGACAAGAGAAGGCCTAAACCCAACGTTAGCGAGATAATGCACATAATTGGTGATGTTAAAGGAAAGATAGCGGTAATTGTAGATGATATTGTTGATACGGCAGGGACGCTTACTAATGCTGCCAAAGCTATAAAAGAAGAGGGTGCAGAAGAGATATACGCCTGCATCACACATCCAGTTTTAAGTGGTAATGCGATTGATAGAATTAACAATTCTCCTTTGAAAGAGCTTGTTGTGACGAACACAATAACGTTTAAAAAGCCCGTTCCGACGGACAAGATTAAGGTTCTTTCAGTTGGTTATCTAATTGGTGAGGCGATAAGGCGAGTTTATCATAAAGAGTCGCTAAGTGCAATATTTGAATAAAACGAGGTGAGAAAGGAAATGGTTATTACAGCGCAGAAAAGAGAAGTGGGAAGCAAAGTAGCAAAAAGGCTCAGGAGAGAAGGTAAAATTCCAGCTGTTCTATATGGCTACGGTTTTGAGAATAAGCATATTGTTGTTGACAGATCTGAATTGATGGCTGCATTAAGGAGAAGCCGCAGGAATGATAGGTTTGAACTGAAGATCGAGGGTGATGAGACTTACCAGGTAATAATAAAGGAACTCCAATGGCACCCCGTAAAGGATGAAGTGGAGCACGTGGATTTCTACAAGCTTACAGAGGGCAGACCAGTTGTTGTTGATGTTCCTGTGAAGGTTGTTGGTGAAGCAAAAGGCGTGAAGATGGGCGGCGACTTGTATCAGCCACGCAAGAAGATCACGGTGGAAGCATTGCCGGATGCTATACCGAACGATATTGAAGTTGATGTTACCAATTTGATGATTGGTGATGTTATACACGTATTCGACCTTGAAATGCCTGAGGGCGTAAAGGTTAAGTCTTCCAAGAACTACACAGTTATTGCGATATTGGGTAAAGCATTAGAAGAGGAGAAGGGCGAAGAAGAGGAAGAGGAGACGGAAGAGACATCAGAATAGATGGATTGGCTTGTTGTTGGGCTTGGCAATCCAGGCAAGGAGTACGACTTTACCCCGCACAATATGGGGTTTATGGTGTGCGACTCCTTGTCTTCTTTTTTTGGTTTTGATTTTTCACTTGAAAAGAGGTTTTTGGGTTTTTTTACTTTTTTTCATATAGAAGGGCAGAAGGTAGGCATTTTGAAGCCTGTGACATACATGAATTTAAGCGGAAATAGTGTGTCTGAAGTTGTTAATTTTTATGGGGTCGATATATCAAAATTAGTGGTTGTACACGATGATATTGATTTACCTTTAGGCAGGATAAGGATAAAAAGGGGATCTTCGAGTGGTGGCCACAGGGGTGTTGAGTCGATTATAAATGTCCTTTCGAGTAAGAATTTCATCAGGGTGAGGATGGGTGTTGGCAAAGAAGACGATCCCGCAAGGTATGTCTTAAAGAAATTTGATCTAAAGAAAGCAACATTGGTGAAGAAGTTTGTTGATCTTGGAAGGGATGCCGTTATTTCAATAATTAAGGACGGTCTCGAAAAAGCCATGAATAAGTTTAATGGTATATTGGGGGTAGAGGGAAGTGAAAGAGTATAATGTAGCTGTAGTCGGTGCTACAGGTGCAGTTGGCGAAGAAATGATCTTAACATTGGAACAGAGGAATTTTCCCGTAAAGAATTTAAGGCCTTTAGCAAGTGAAAGATCCATTGGAAAAACAGTTAAATTCAAGGGTGAAGAAATTCCTGTTGAAGTTTTGGATAAGGATTCCTTCAAAGGTGTTGATATTGCACTGTTTTCTGCTGGTGGAAGTATTAGTGGTAAGTTTGCGCCGATTGCTGCCGAAAGTGGTGCTATTGTTGTTGATAACACGAGCTATTTCAGAATGGAAAAGGACGTACCCCTTGTTGTGCCAGAAGTCAATCCAGATGATATAGCTATGTACAAGAACAGGGGCATAGTAGCCAATCCTAACTGCTCAACAATTCAAATGGTTGTTGCTTTAAAGCCCATTTTGGATCATTATGGCATAAAAAGAATAGTTGTTTCCACGTATCAGGCAACATCCGGTGCAGGTAGAAAGGCAATGGAAGAGCTTGTTGAACAGACAAGGGCTTGGTTTGAATTTAAGTTTGATGAATGCAAACCCGTTAAGATTCCTAAAGTCATAGCGTTTAACTGTGTTCCACATATCGATGTATTCTTTGACAATGGTTATACTAAAGAAGAAATGAAAATGATAAACGAGACAAGGAAGATTTTCCATAAACCGGATTTGCCTGTAACTGCGACGTGTGTGAGGGTGCCCGTATTTAGGGGTCATTCCGAATCTGTTAACGTTGAAACGGAGAAACCGTTTGATCTGGATGAGGTTAGAAGGATGCTCGATGAAGCGCCAGGATGCAAGGTGATAGATGATCCAAAGAATTTGGGTTACCCAACACCGATTGAAGCTTCTGGAAAGGACGAAACATTTATAGGCAGGATAAGAAGGGACGAGTCCGTGGAAAATGGTTTGAATTTGTGGGTTGTATCTGATAACTTAAGGAAAGGTGCTGCATTAAATGCAGTGCAGATTGCAGAAATTCTCATAAGGGATTACCTGTAAGGAGGTCTTATGAATGGTGTTGTAATTGAGAGAATACTCGCCCCTTTGGATTTTTCTGATGCTTCCGTTTACGCTTTAGGTTACGCAAAAACAATTGCGGAAAGGTTTAACGCAAAGCTTTATCTTTATCACTGCATAACGGATATTAATGCTTACGTGAGCTATGTTCCGTCCTTTCCTGTAGAAGAAGTTTTGAAGGGTTTGAGAGAGGATGCAATTAAAGAGATGGAGCATATAATAAATCGCTATTCTTTGAAGAATGTGGAAACTGTGATTGAGGTTGGCCATCCTGCCGACAGAATAGTTAACTTTGCTAAGAAGAACAACATCGATCTTATCGTTATTGGGGCTCACGGCAAAAGCGGTTTGGAACGCTTCATGTTTGGAAGCACAACAGAAAAGGTAATGAGAACGTGTGACGTGCCTGTTTTGGAAGTGAAGATGCCTCGATAAAAATTAAGGGAGCCTTCAAGCTCCCTTTTTTATTTTTTCTCCTCTTCCTTTTTCGACTCTTCAATGATCTTTTCCGCTATCTGTGGCGGTACTTCCTCATACGTTGCAAATTTGTACTTAAAGAAACCCCTTCCCGCTGTCAGAGATCTCAAAGTGGGTGCATATTCCAGAATCTCCGCTTCTGGCACCAAAGCCCTTATTCTTTGATAACCCTTTTTGCCTTCATAGGGCTCCATGCCCAACACTCTACCCCTTCTTGAATTGAGGTCGCCAATGACATCACCCATTGTCTCATCTGGTACGTAAACCTCCATTTCTACAATGGGCTCAAGGAGTACGGGTTTACACTTGCCTACGCCTTCTTTGAAAGCTATGGAACCTGCCATTTGAAATGCCAAGTCGCTTGAATCTACAGGGTGATACTTGCCGTCTATCAGTCTGATCTTTATATCGATCATTGGATAGCCTGCCAAGTATCCTTGCTCCATAGCACTTTTTATACCTTTTTCAACGGACGGTATAAATTGCTTTGGTATCGCACCTCCAACGATTAAGTCCTCAAACTCAAATCCCTTGCCCCTTGGCAGAGGCTCGATCTCTATTGTACAGTCACCGAATTGACCGTGACCACCTGTCTGCTTTTTGTACCTGCCGTGTGATGTGGTTTTGCCCTTGATTGTTTCTTTATAGGCCACCTTAGGTGTCCTAAGTTCTGCCTCGACGCCGTATTTCTTTTTTAATCGTGAAATAACGGTCTCCAAATGTAGCTTGCCCATGCCTGTAAGTATGAACTCACCTGTTTCGTTGTTCCTTGTGAACGATAGAGACGGATCGGACTCTATAATCTTGCTGATTGCCGCTCCGATCTTTTCTTCATCGCCTTTGCTCGAACCATAAATGGCGGCTGATATGTAGGGTAGTGGCATCTCAACAAACTCACATTTAACACTTGAACCCTTGTTTGCTATTGTGTCCCCCGTTTGTGTTACCTTTAGTTTTGCCACAGCAAACAGATCACCCGTTGAAACCTTTTCCACCTTGTTGAAGTTCTTACCCAGCATCAAATTGATTGTTCCAAGTCTTTCCTCTGCGTCTTTTGTTACGTTGTAGTAGTTTGTGTCAGCTGTGAATGTACCTGAGCAGACCCTCAAAAGGCTGATTTTACCCATTTGCGGGTCGTTGTATGTCTTAAACACCAAAGCTGCTGGCTCATCAAACATGTCCTCAGGCGGTGGAAGTAGGTCTAATATACTGTCCAATAGATCTTTTGTTCCATATCCGTTTAGCGCGCTACCTAAAAGAATCGGATAAAAACCACCACCCTTTACAGCAGTTTTTAGCGTTTTTACTATTGTATCTTTGTCCAATTCTTCTCCTTCTAAGTATTTTTCCATCAGTTCATCGTCGTATGTTGATACCTCTTCGACCAACTCCATATACTTTTCTTCTAACTCATCTTCCATTTCGCTGGGTAAATCCATTTCTTTTCCGTCGAACGAATATGCTTTTTTCTTTAATACATCGACGTATCCAGTTGCTTTATTATCCTTTATGATTGGCAATTGCAAAAGGTATGCCTTTTGTGTGAGGTTGTCCTTTATGGACTGAAGCGTTTTGTCAAGATGCACATCTTCTTTATCTATGGCATTTAAGAAGAAAAGCGCTGGTTTTTTCTCCTTTACTATTTCATCCAACAGTCTCTCAGACTGGGCGTCTGGGCCATCCTTTGCATCTATTAGCATGATGGCGCTATCTGCCGCCTTTATTCCGCATAGTGCATCTGCGATAAAATTGTGATATCCCGGTGTGTCGATAAAAAAGATGGTATGTTTTTTCCAGTTGGTATAACCAACTGCCAACTGCATTGAAATTTTTCTTTCGATTTCTTCCGAATCGAAATCCATTGTTGTGTTACCCTTGTCTGTAGATCCCTTTCTTGATATTTTCTTTGTTTGGAAAAGGATATCTTCGCATAGTGTAGTCTTTCCTGAGCCGCCAGAACCACATATTGCAATAACCCTTTTTTTGGTAGTGTCCGCCATTAAACTTTACCTCCCGTTTTATAAGCAATCTTTGATTTTTTCTTTGTAATTCTCTTCTGTTTTGAGCTGTCTCAAAAGCTTGCTTCTTTCTATGTACTCATTTACCTTATTTTCTTTTGATTTTATATGCTCAAGCCAGGAGTTTACCCAATCCTTATATTCTGGGTGATTTTGGCTATTACTCTTCATGATCGAGTCTTGAAGATTGTAACCCACGATGATATCAGTTATGTCCAATGAGTCTCTGTAGTCAACAAAGTATGCTTCCGTTCCTGTTATTGCATAAACCCCTGGTGCTATCTCTAATCCTTGAGTATTGTCAACCTTGTAGTATCCTATTACGATGTGTTGTGTTTCCTTTTTGTAGGGTTTGTAAATGGCTCTAAAAAGTATGTATATTTCGTCGAAGAACTTCTTCTCTAAGATCTTTTCCACCTCTTCGAAGTAAAAAATGTAGTCCAGTTTGCCATCGGCGTTGAAGCCTTCCAAATACGGACCGTTTTCATATTCACCCTTTCTGAGTGGGTTAAGACCCAAGATATCTCTTACGATTAGATTTTGGTTGCCTACAATTGGGTCACACTTTTCTAACATGCCCGGCAAAGCAAAAAATGGCACACAGATAGTCAGTGTTTCCATTGGCTTATTCTCCTTTCTTTATTATCTTTGTTCTACATATAAACCCCATCTTACATTTTTAAAGACAAGCATTTTTTATAATATAATTTAAATATCGTCGCATATCAAGAAAAATTAAATTATGAATGTGGATCTATTTTCCTCTCTTAATCTCGAAAATACAAGAGTCCTTCCCCTGCGCTATACATTCCTTTTCTTTCGGCTGCCATGTGGATCCTAAGAATTCCTCTAACATACCAGCTATCGTTCCGCCAAGTGGTAGGCATGTGGGTTTTTTGCTCTTTAGCCCTTCAGCAAAAACAGAATCCCTAACCTTTATATAAGCCCCGTTTTCCGATAGGTCAAATTGGACAAATTTGCATTGCCTTGATTCTTCAAAATAGGCCATTATGCACTCTTTTATTGTATCTAAATCCAGATTTTCACCCAATATTTGTTTAAAGTTCTCTGCAGCCCTTTTCCCAGCTTTCTTTCCAGGCAGTATAAACATACCACCAAGCCCAAAACCTGCAAGCTTAATCAAATTGCCAAAAAAATCTCTGAATACATCTTTGGGTAGGACAAACCCTTCATTTTCTATGTATTGCTTCGTTTTAGATCTTATAGCCACTTTGTCCATAAAACCCCCCTTGTTTTTTGTGGACAATATATAACGGTCTTAATAATTGTGTCAAATTTTATATGTAAGTTATCATTTAAATCGTTTCGTGCTCCGTTCTCCTTATAATTTCATCCTGCAATTTTTCGTTTAGATGACAGAAGTAATCGCTGTATCCTGCGACCCTAACAATTAAATCGCCGTACTTTTCAGGATGTTTTTTTGCGTCCCTTAGTGTTTCCGCACTAACCACGTTGAACTGTACATGGTGGCCATCTAATTTGAAATATGTTCTTATGAGCTTCACAACGGCGTCTATACCCTTTTCATCTTTGAGTAGGTCGGGTGTAAACTTTAGGTTTAACAATGTTCCGCCTGTCTTTATGTGATCCATTTTCGCTGCGGATTTTAATACAGCCGTAGGTCCATTTTTATCCATTCCTTGTACGGGTGAAATGCCCTCTGATATGGGCTCAAAGGCTTTTCTACCATCTGGTGTTGCTCCTATTTTTGATCCAAAGTACACATGAACCGTTGTTGGTAGCATGTTTATCCTGAACTGTCCACCCTTGTATGTTGGTCTGCCGTCTATGTTTTTAAAGAACTCCTCGAATACCTCTTTCATTAGGTTATCCGCATAATCATCGTCATTGCCGTATTTGTGGGTTTTGTTGAGTAGGTACTGCCTTTCAAGTTCGTAGCCCTCAAAATTCCTATCTAACATTTCAATAAACTTTCTCTTGCCGAAGCGTTTCTCTTCAAATACGGTTTGTTTTATAGCGGCGAGCGAATCCGTTATTGTTCCTGTACCGACGCCTTGAATATAACAGGAATTGTAGCGTGCACCTCCGTTGTAATAATCCTTGCCCCTCTTTATACAGTCATCGATGAGTATAGATAAGAATGGTGCGGCGATGTGTTTTGCATAGATCCGCTCAATGATAAGGTTACCCTCAATTTTTATGTCAATAAAGTATCTTAGTTGCTTTTTAAGTGCTTCCATAAAGTCTTCAAATGTCTCAAAATCCTCAAAATT
>JALUBE010000033.1 GCA_027045065.1 Desulfurellales bacterium
CCTGAGCATTGTTTTATATCCATAGGGAGCCATTGACCTTATTATTACACCCCTCTTCAAAAGCTCCTCATAGACAACATTTGCATCCTTGCCCACGTCGAACAGTATAAAGTTCGCATACGTTTTTACATATTTTAAACCCAATCTCTCAAACTCCCTATACAGATATGCTTTACCCTTTTTATTCGTATCAACACTCTTTCTGATATACTCTTCATCATCCAAAGCAGCCAAAGCGGCGTTCTGTGCCACAATGTTCACATTAAACGGTGGCCTAACCCTGTTTAGGTAATTTATAATCTCTTCATTTGCTATACCGTACCCTATTCTCAAACCCGCAAGTCCATAAGCTTTAGAAAACGTCCTTAAGATAATAACGTTGCCCTTTTTATACAAATCCAAAAGCTCCTCGTAATCATCCTCAGCTATTGCATATTCATAGTAAGCCTCATCTATTACAACAAGTGTGTCTTTATTTACACTATCTATCACCCTCTCAATATCTTTCCTTCTTATAATCGTCCCCGTTGGATTGTTTGGTGTATTTAAAAAGATGATCCTCGTATTTTCATTTATATGTTCAATTAACGCGTCAATATCGTATGAAAAATCCTTTAGTGGCAGTTCAACCAACTTTTTTCCGAAAGACATACCGATAATCTTGTATTCAACAAAAGTTGGGTAGCAGTAAAGAATTTCATCCTTTGGATCGGTGGCAAAGGTTCTATAGATCAACTCAAGCAGCTCATCGGAACCGTTACCAAAAATCACATTATCCCTTGAAACACCAAGCCTTTTTGCCAATTTCTCCTTCAAGTAAAAACTATCACCATCGGGATAAAGATTCACGCTTCCCGCAATGTTCTTAATAGCCTCAACAGCCTTTTTAGAAGGGCCAAGTGGATTTTCGTTAGACGCAAGCTTTATAATTTTACCCTCAATGCCTAATTCTCGTCTAAGCTCTTCTATAGGCTTTCCGCCCTCGTAGGGCTTTAAATTCTTTATATATTCAGCAACCCTCATTAAACACCTCACTCCAAAACCGTTATTTCACCCTTTGTCGTCTTCTTCGTATGGTAAAGAGCCTGATCCACGCGCTCCAAGATACTCTCTACAGTATCGCCATCTTTTATCTGTGTTACACCCAACGAAGCAGTGCATTTAAACTCAATATTGTTTTTCTTGAATCTTATCGAATTGATCTTGTCCCTAATCTTTTTGGCTACAGCAATCGCATCCTCAAGCTTCGTCTCAGGCAAAATAACAATAAATTCATCACCACCGTACCTTATGGGTATGTCCGATTGTCTTGTATATCGTCTAAGCACAGAACCTATGACCTTCAAAACCTCATCACCAGCTAAATGACCATACGTATCATTAATGTTCTTAAAATCGTCCAAATCCATCATGATTATACTAAAAACCTTCTTATACCTATTGTATGAGTAAATAAGGTTCTCAAGGACTTCGTTCATATAGCGTCTCAAATAAAGGCCCGTGAGATGATCCTTAAGCGAAAGCTCTTTTATGTTCTCTATTGCCTTCCTCTGCCTTTCAAGCACTCGCCTTGCTGCTTCCAATTCGGATTTTAATGAAGTGTTTATATACTTTATCTTTTCAAGTTCACTTGCTATGTTTTCATCAACCCTGTCGGAATATATGGTTATACTCTTTAGCGAGTCATTATACTGAACGGCTGACTTTTCAAGTTTACTCTCAACATCCTGTGTAACATCCTTAATATTTGTCGCAATATCCAATACTTTTCTCTTTAAATCTTCCAAATCGTCGCTTGATACCTCACCCGCGCCGTATAAGAACTTATGGAGTTCAGCCTCACTTAAACCATATTCCAACGCAACTTCAACAAACACCTTATAATAGTTGAAAGGAGTAAGAACCAAATCCCTTTTCGTAGCCCTATACAAAGCCTCTTTTATTATTGCTGAAAGTTTCTCCGAGTCATTTTTCATCTACAAACCTCACACTGTCCGCCGTTACAACCTTTTTAACATTTCCATCCACATCAACAAGTAAAAAACCATCCTTATCTATATCCTTTGCCAAACCAACAAACACCTCTCTATCTGAGTGTATCTCAACCTTCCTACCAAGCGTATTGTTGTACTCTTTCCACAGTTCCAATATCTTTGATCTACCTTCATTTACCAGAATATTCAACAAGTTCTCTAAATAAAACAACGTATTGCTTAAAAGTGTGGCTCTATCTACCGTGTTGTGCGTCTCAATGCACATACTTGTTGCTGTGTCTTTTATCTCATCGGGCATCTCTTCCATGTTAACGTTTATACCAAATCCTATTATGGCGTTTGTCAAAACACCTGCCTCGCTTCTTGTCTCAAGTAAAACACCAGCTATTTTCTTATCACTTACCATCACATCGTTTGGCCACTTGATTTTCGCATTCTCAATCCCAAAGTCACTCAACGCCTCTTTAATGGCAATAGATGTTGCAAACATCATGGCTATGGAATCCGAAACGTCCATATTTTTCGGTGTATAAATCAACGAAACATATATGTTTTTACCCCTCGGAGACAGCCACTTTCTTTTCTGCCTTCCCCTACCCGATGTCTGCTCTTCCGCTACAACAAGCGTCCCATGTGCATCCGGATCTTTCTCTAAAATATATTCAGCCTCATCCATCGTAGACGATGTCAACCTAAAGTACTCTATTTTTTTACCAAAGATCTTTGTGTTTAATCGCCTCTTAATCTCATATGGTATGAGTATATCCTTTGCCTCCTCTTTGAGCACGTAACCAACGCTCCTTTTACCTTCGATCTTGTAGCCAAGCTTCTGCAGGTTCTTAATCCTATTCCAGACAGCAATCCTACTGACTCCCAACCTTTCGCACATCTTTTCACTTGTTACGTACTTACCCAAATTCTTGTACAGTTCATCTAAAATAACTTCATTCATCTCTTATTCCTCAACGCCTTATTTAAGAGTTTAATTGCACAGAATTTCCCACACATCGTACACACATCGTCTTCCTTGGGCAAAGAGGATTCCCTTTCTTTCTTAACATATTCAGGATCAATGGAAAGCTCTATCATCCTCTTCCAATCAAGGGCTTTTCTTGCCTTACTCATCTCAAGATCCCATTCAAATGCCCCTGGTATGCCCTTTGCAATATCGGCAGCATGAGCAGCAATACGTGTTACTATTACACCTTCTCTCACATCTTCAGGTGTTGGCAGTCTCACATGCTCTGCGCGTGTTACGTAACACAAAAAATCAGCACCATTAGCAGCCATCAATGCACCACCAATGGCACTTGTTATATGATCATATCCCGGCGCTATGTCTGTAACAACAGGTCCCAAAACATAGAAAGGTGCACCCTCACATAAGCTCTTTTCGATCTGGGCATTCATTATGACCTGATTTATTGGAACATGGCCTGGACCTTCAATCATCGATTGGACCCCAGCCTCAAGGGCCCTCTTGTGCAGTTCACCCAAAAGTATCAACTCATGGATTTGTGCCCTATCAGTGGCATCGGCAATGGCACCCGGCCTAAATCCATCGCCCAATGAAAGCGTAACATCGTATTCCTTCGCAATCTCCAACACCCTATCGAAATGCTCAAACAACGGATTTTCCTTTTTATTGTAAAGCATCCAAACGGAAAGGAACGTTCCTCCCCTTGATACCAAATCCTCCACTCTACCCTGTCTTATCAATCGCTCAAGTGTTTCCCTTGTTACACCGCAGTGTAGGGTCATATAGTCTATACCATCCTTTGCCTGTTTCTCAATTGTTGAAAATATGTCATCCTCTGTCATGTAAGCAATAGAGCCTCTTTCACTTGCAATCTCAACCGCTGCTTGATAAATCGGTACGTTACCCACAACAATGGGTGATTCTTCCAAGATCTTCCTTCTTATGTAGTCTAAATCTCCACCTGTTGATAAATCCATAACAGAATCGGCCTTTGCTTCAACTGCAGCCCTAAGCTTTTCAAGTTCCATATCCAGTTCTGCAATGTCAGAAGATGTCCCGATATTTGCATTAACCTTCGTCCTTAAGCCCTCTCCAATACCCACAGGCTTAATATCGTGGTTTTTATTTTTTGGAATTACTATTGTCCCCTTTTTCAAGCCTTCCATTATAAATTCAACAGGGCGATTTTCCGACTTTGCAACTATCTCCATCTCCTTCGTTACAATACCCGCCCTTGCAGCCTCTATCTGCGTCATAACTCTCTCCTTTAACATAAAATTGCCGAAATTTTATACAACACATAGGGAAATTTATCAAGGATTTGTTAACCTATTTCGTATAAAAATGGACTATTTCAATCATATCTAAAAAAAGGAAGGTTAATTATTTGTCCCTAATAACTTTTCAAGCTCCAAAGCGGCGTTTTTTATCTTTTTGCTGGCCTCCTCTTCTGTTTTTCCAAAGGCCGTAAATCTGACACTCATCGTTTTACTATCAAAACCCGTAGGCAGAGATTTGATATACACATCGTGGGCTTTCATAACTTCATCAACAAAATTGCCCAAAACACTCTCGTCATTTATGTCAAATACAACTTCCTTAACAACACTCACCCTACTCGTCAAACCTTCTAAAATCGGCACAACCTCATTTTCAAACATGGGTTTCATCTCTTTTGGGACTCCGGGCAAACAAAAGATATGCTTGTTGTTATCCTGAATATAAACACCCCAAGCAGCACCCACATAGTTCATTAGGGGTTTACATCCCTCAATCAGGTAGGCCATCTTCTTTCTCTTCTCATTCAATCCAGAGCTTTCTATTTTTCCCTCTTTGTAAAGCCTTGTGTAGAAACCTTCAACAAATTTCAAGGCTTCTTTGTCCAAATACAAACCCCTATTCAAAGCTTTAGCAACAGATTCCAGCGTTATATCATCGAACGTAGGACCAAGCCCTCCCGTTGTAATAACAACATCGACTTTAGGTAAAACAAAGTGTAAACCATCGACAATTTCATCTTCTCTATCGTCCAAAGCCAAAATAAATCGGTTCTCGATACCCATTTTGTACAAATATGATGCTATAAAATGAGAATTTGTATCCAGCGTTATGCCACTTACTATTTCCTTGCCTATAGAGAGGACAGCTGACTTCATTATAAACTAAAATGGCGGAGCCGACGAGACTTGAACTCGCGACCTCTGGCGTGACAGGCCAGCGTTCTAACCAGCTGAACTACGGCTCCGCAAGCATCCCAATGGTGGGCGCAGCAGGACTTGAACCTACGACCCCCTGCTTGTAAGGCAGGTGCTCTTCCAGCTGAGCTATGCGCCCTATTCTTAAGCTACTTCTTGTTGACCTTTTCCTTAAAGATTCTACCGCACTTGAAGCTCGGTAGATTGAAAGCCTCAATCTGGAGCTTCTCACCCGTTCTCGGGTTTCTACCTATCCTTGCTGATCTCTTGCTCACATAGAACGTTCCGAAACCAGCAAAACCAACCTTCTCGCCTTCAGCTACCGCTTCCATAATAGTCTCAATTGTAGCGTCAATGATCTTCTTGGTTTGGGTTTTGGTAGCACCAACCTTTTCAGCCACCTTTTCTATCAACTCGGCCTTTGTCATAAAGCTACCTCCATTTTTAAATAAATGGCGTCCCCAGCGGGATTTGAACCCACGTTACCGCCGTGAAAGGGCGGTGTCCTTGGCCTACTAGACGATGGGGACATTCAAAATGGTGGGCCGTGCAGGAATCGAACCTGCGGCCAATAGCTTAAAAGGCTACTGCTCTACCGACTGAGCTAACGGCCCACCAAACACCCGTTACACTCGCCGTTTAACCGGCTTTGCCAACGGGCGACATGATAATACACATTAAAGCCTACCTTGTCAATAGCTTTTTTCAAGTCGTCAGCACTTTTTCAATAAAATTTTTAACCTCATCAACGGAGTTGTCAAGTATGGTAAAACGTTTCTCTTTCCTCTCCAAATCCTTGATGGCCTGCGGTGTATCTGGATACCTGCCTATGGCTTCAAATATAGCCTCGGGGAACTTTGCTGGATGGGCCGTTGCAAGACAAATCACATCTGAATGTCGAGACATTTTGGCAGCATAAACACCACAAGCCGTATGTGGATCTATTACATATCCCGTTTCTTCATAGAAGGACTTTATGGTCTTTTTTGTGTCATCCTCACTTGATCTGTACGACTCAAAATCATTCTTAACCTTTTCCAAAACATCAGGTGAAAATTTCAGAACACCTGTTTCTGAAAACTTACTCATCATGTTTTTAACCACATCCGTATCTTCATTAAACAAATAGTACAAATACCTCTCAAAGTTGCTTGCCACTTGTATATCCATGGATGGTGAAATCGTCTTTACAACCTCGCCCTTCGAATAGTCGCCAAAGTTCACAAATCTGTACAGTATATCATTTGAATTCGTAGCAAGTATGAGCCTTTTAATAGGCAATCCCATCCTCTTTGCCATGTAGCCTGCAAATATATCACCAAAATTGCCCGTTGGTACGCTGAAGTACAACTCTTCAACCCCCGTTTTAAAATACGCATAGAAATAATAAACGATCTGAGCCAATACTCGAGCCCAGTTTATGGAATTTACGGCACCCAACCTGTACCTTTCTTTAAAATCAAGGTCGTTGAAAATTGCCTTGACTATCGCTTGACAGTCATCAAATGTGCCTTTTATGGCAATGTTATAAACATTTTTATCCTCAACCGTTGTCATCTGCAACTCTTGAACCCTGCTGACCTTGCCATGAGGATGCAAAATGAAGATATTAACGTTTTCCTTGCCTTTAAGACCGTATATGGCTGCGCTTCCCGTATCACCACTTGTTGCACCCAAAACGTTGATATAAGTGTTCCTATCCTTCAAAACATACTCAAATAGGTTGCCTAAAAATTGCAAAGCCACATCCTTGAAGGCAAATGTCGGTCCATGAAACAGTTCTAAAATATAAACGCCATCTTTCCTAACAACAGGCGTGACCTCTTCCGTATCAAAGGCTGAGTAACTCTTCTGCACGAGCTCTTTTAAATCATCGAGTGGCATATCATCGATGAAAAGCTTGAAGATCTCAAACGCTAAGTCCTTGTAATCCAATTTCTTAAGGGCGCTTAGGTCGGCTTTCGGTATCTCATCTGGGACTATTAAACCGCCATCTGTTGCGAGACCCATCAAAAAGGCTTCTGTAAAACTCAGATCTCGAACGCCGCCCCGTGTGCTTTTATACCTCATTTTCCCACCTGTTTAATGGCTTGATTTGCACAAACAAGGATTGGATCCCAAACGGGTGCAAATGGTGGAGAATAAGCCAAATCCAAGTTTTGGATATCCTTAATTGTAAAGCCAGAGTACAAAGCAGTTGCAATAACATCAATTCTCCAAACACCCTCAAAGTCCCCCACAACCTGTCCACCTAAAAGCTTACCCGTAGATTTTTCGGCTATTAAAGAAACGGTAACACTACCTTGATGAGGGTAACCGTGAGCTGTAATAGGTGCAGTAATTGTGGTTTTGAAGGCATCGTATCCCTCTTTTTTAGCTTCATTTAAAGATAAACCAGTTTTTGCAATACCTAATCTAAACAACTTAAATATACTCGTCCCAACAATACCACCAAATTGCTCATTGGCACCAGCTATATTAGCACCAGCTAACTTACCCGCTTTGTTAGCATTTGTACCAAGTGGCATATATACGTTTCTACCCAAAATTCTATGATAAATCAGGGCGCAATCTCCACCAGAATACACACCCTCAACATTTGTTCTAAAATATCTGTCAACATTTACAGCGCCATTTTGAGCTAACTCTATTTCAGAATTTTTTAGAAACTCTGTATTTGGCTTTATTCCAGCGGCAACATTTATAAAATCTGCTTTAAAATCACCCTTGTTCGTCTTTACAGTAAGATCGCTTGAAATGCTTTCAACATCTACATCGCACAAAAGTTTTATATCGTTTTTCTCAAGCTCTTTATAAACAGTCTCTCTCAACTCATCCTCAAAATTAAGTAAAATACCGCTCAACTTCTCTAAAATAACTACGTCCATACCAAGTCTTTTAAGATTCTCAGCTAACTCAAGATTTATAAAGCCTCCACCTATCAAAACCGCTTTTTTCGGACTTCTTTCATCTATGTAATATTTTATCTTCCTCGCATCTTCCAAAAACTTTAATGTAAAAACACCGTTATTCTCAATTCCTTTTACTTGTGGCTTGTTTGCCCTTGCTCCTGTTGCTATAACGAGATAATCATAGCTTATCTCATAATCCCTATTACTAGCGATGCTTTTAACAAAAACTACCTTCTTCTTCTCATCAAGTCCAACCGCTTCATTCAAAAGCCTAACGTCTATACCCCTTTTTCTCTTAAATTCCTCAGCCGTTAAAACAACTAAATCTTTTATGTCAGCCCTATAACCAATATTATAAGGCATACCACAAGCACCATAAGAAACATCCTCACTCTTTTCCAAAACTACAACCTCAGTCGATTTCATCCTTCTCTTTACCTGACTTGCGGCACTCATCCCGGCCGCATCACCGCCAATTACAACGACCCTAATTGGACCTTCCTTCATCACCTACTCTCCTTTCGAAACAAGCTCCGTAAGAATTATCGACGACTTTGGATGGACAAATGCAATCATGGTGTTAGATGAACCCTTAACAGGCTCTTCGTTTATCATCTTCACACCTTTGTTCTTAAGATCATCAAGTAAACCGTTTATATCGTCCGTGTAGTATGCAATGTGGTGAATTCCCTCGCCCTTCTTCTCTAAGAATTTTGATATGGGGCTATCATCAGCAAGCGGCTGCAAAAACTCAATATGGACACCGCCAACGTTGAACTTTGCCACCTTAACCTTTTGTGAGGGAACCTCCTCCACCTCGAGCAGCTCAAATCCAAATATATCCCTATACGTTTCAATGGCCTTATCCAAGTCTTTAACGGCAACACCTATATGGTCTATCTTCTTAATCATTTTGCACCTCTAATACGTATTTGTCTCCTTGTAACCCTTGCAAACCTCTTTTATTGTATCCTTAACCACTTTACCGTTCTCAATCTCTCTGATGTGCACCTTTTGACATTTCGTATGCTCTTGAGGGTTGTATGTTGGTTGACCGACGGGCTCTGCCTCTACCCTTTGCCAACCGCCGTTGCCCGTATCACGCTGATAAACAACGGGTTTCTGGCTTTGTATAGCCTCTTGTATTGCCTTCTGCTGTATCTGATACATAGCCTCACCTGCCAAAGCACCGATAGCACCGCCGATCACTGCACCTTTCCAACTATTCTTTGTTACGGCAGCACCTATACCAGCCCCCACTGCACTACCCAATGCCACATTCTCGCTTTCCGTAGCGAGAATGTGGCATTGGGT
>JALUBE010000034.1 GCA_027045065.1 Desulfurellales bacterium
GATGAATGTATAGCAAAAAGGGATCAATGGACATGCTCAAGATACATAAACTTTGCTCGAGCTTTACCGTTTAAGCCATCGTTTGATTTGTCAAGATATGAAACAGAATTCAACAGAATTGTTGAAAAGGATAGATACTTTGCGCCACCTAAAATAACAAAGATAATGGTAAATGGTAGAGTAGTAAAAAAGTGGGTAGCATCACAGTACCCATACGCGGTGAAAATAACAGCTTATTTATCCAACAGTTGCAATTCTAAAGAGTGCAAACCCATTAGTGCAGTTTTAGATTGTGGAATAAGAAAAACAGCTTGTGCAATTCAAAATCACACTGCAAGATGCGGTTTAAGACCACCACACCCCTTTAACAGCTATTGCAAACTAACAATAAAAAACAGATCGGGATCAATGGAAAAGGGTTTTATGTTGGACTATGAAGATTTCTTAAGGAAAGCCGCGCAATTTATGGATATATTTGGGCAATATTATTCAAACAACAAGAGCTTAAAGAGATTCTTATTTGGTTCAGGCCTTTCCTTAGAGTGGCTAAAGATATGCAATAACAACAGGGCTAAAGGCATTAACAGATTGAGATTTGGAAGACCAAAGCTTATATCATTTAACAGTTTCGAAAAGGATGCAAATTTCAACAGGTATGCGATTAAATTCTCAATTCCATGGAATTTAGGAGGCAGCATAAATAAAAGCGGCACAGCAGTTGTAACACTTGTTAACAGATTTACACCAAGCATGGATAGGACGTATTCATTCATTGCAAAGGTTGAAGGCGATAGCTTTTTTGTAAACTTTGCTGAAAATAAAAAAAGCGGCTCAGGTAAGGCAAAAACAGGGCTTTTAACACATGCATTAAAGCCAAAAACGGGCGGTTATTCCATAGATTTTGAGACAGGCAGATACAAAAGGTCAGAGGAAGATATAGCCTGCGGATACGTAAATCCCAAAGACCCAAATGCCAACAGACCCTACTTTGGTGTAGGTCAGGTTAGAGATATGGGCAAAGTCAACTTAAACAGCGTTAAATCCTGCCCAAAAACGGGCTACACAGACTATTACACCATGACAAAGGTGAAAATTGGCCATACGTACTGCGTAAAAACCAAAGAAAGACACTATGCAAAGGTTTACATCTTGGATGCTGGTGGAACAGGCCTAAACGCATATATCAAATTCAACTGGATTTATTCACCAAACGGCAGATTTTGACAAAAGATAAAATTAAGGTAAAATTAGCAAAAACTTTTTTAAGGAGTGGCTTATGGAATCGTTTAAAACCGAATTCGAAGAAAGACAAAATGGTGAATTAGCCTATGTGTTCTTCCAAACTTCACCTTTTAACACTGTGACTGGTAATCAACTGTACGAATTAAGAGACCTTTTGTGGAATCTGTCAGAAAAAGTAAATTTAATTGTATTAACATCAAATAATAAGAAATACTACTGCAATGGTTTAGACCCAGTTTACCTACTTAATGCATCCATTCAAGATAGAATGAAAACAATAGAAATAATGATACAGATAATTTACGACCTGTATGATTTGCCAGTTCCATATATCGCAGAATTTACAGGCCATGCAATGGCGGGCGGCCTTGTGGTATCTGCTCCTGCTGAATATAGATTTATGCTCAACGGGGAATTCTTAACAGGCTTCAGTGAAATCCCTGTGGGCCTGTTCTTACCTTCGATCTACATGGAAGTTGTGAAAGATTACGTAACACCGAGATACTTAAGGGATATCTTTGAAGGAAAAATGTTTACACCAAAAGATGCTTTGGAGATAGGCTTGGTAGACGGCATCGCCGACAATCGTGAGGGTTTGAGAAAACTTGTGTTAGATAAAGCTGACCATCTCTTGTCTTTACCAAAAAAAGCTTATTTGGAATCTCGGCTTAAGGCAAGAAAGCTAAGAAAAGAGGAACTCAAAAAGTTTCTGGACAAGGATAAAGAAATACTAAAGCCAGAAGTTATGGAAAAGGAAGTACCAATTGTAATGAAAGGTATAATAGAAAAAG
>JALUBE010000035.1 GCA_027045065.1 Desulfurellales bacterium
AACGACGGAGAATGAGGAAATTAACCTATTGAGTGCACTATACGCAAAAAACATCGGAACAAAAAGGGCTATTGCCCTTCTTAACAAACCCAACTACATCATGATGGCCAAAAAACTCAACGTCGATGCCGTGATTAGCCCGAAATTAACAACGGTAAATAGCATCTTGCGGTTTATCAGAAAAGGAAAGATTCTGGGCGTATACTCTATCTTCAGCGGTGACGCAGAAGCATTAGAGCTTGTTGTATCGAAAGATTCAAAAATATCCAATAAGGCAATCAAGGACTTAAAACTACCAAAGGGATGCTTAATAGTTGCAGTTGAAAGAAACAGTGAAAATATAATACCAGACGGAAACTTTACAGTAAAAGAGAACGACAAAATCGTTATATTTACAAAGAAAGAACACATACCAACAGTTGAAAAAATTGTGTAAATGAACTTTAAACTCATTATCAGGTTCATCTCCATACTCATAATCATCACAAGTGTATTCATGCTCACAGCAATTCCATTTGCACTATACTTTAAAGAGCCAACTTCAGTTTCTTTCATAAAGATAGCCCTTTTTGGCACAATATCAGGGTTAGTAGGTTTATACATTACAAAAAATTCACCCAAAAACTTAGGTAGGAAAGACGGCTTCTTGCTCGTAAGTTTAAGCTGGATTATCATTTCTGCTTTCGGTAGTTTACCATACGTTGTAATTGCCCATTTGAGTTTTACAGATGCATTCTTTGAAACGATGTCAGGTTTTACAACAACAGGAGCTTCTATACTCACAAACATAGAAGCCCTGCCAAAGTCCCTTTTATTCTGGAGATCCCTAACCCACTGGCTTGGTGGAATGGGCATAATCGTTTTAACCGTTGCCATTCTACCGATGCTCGGCATAGGTGGCATAAAGCTCATAAAGGCAGAAGCTCCCGGCCCAAGTATGGAAAAGATATCACCCAGAATAACCGAAACGGCAAAGTATTTATGGTTAGCTTACATCGTATTAAGTGCTATAGAAACAATCCTTTTACTTTTGGGAGGAATGGATCTATTTAACGCCCTCACACATACTTTCGGAACAATGGCAACAGGTGGATTTTCACCGAAAAACGCATCCGTTGCCTATTTCCACTCGGCATATATTGATTGGGTAATAATCGTATTTATGTTCATTGCAGGCGCCAATTTCTCCATACATTTCAAACTATTAACGGGCAAGTTTCGTGCCATCAACGATGAAGAGCTCAAGGCCTACACACTAATTGTAATCTTAGCAGTTCTAATCGTAACATTGGACAACCTAAACATATACCCAAGCTTCTTCAAATCCCTCCGTTACAGCGCATTTCAGGTCGTTTCAATAATGACAACAACGGGGTATGTAACAGCGGACTATTCAAAATGGAACGGACTTGCAAAAACTGTCCTTTTTATACTCATGTTCATCGGAGGCTGCGCCGGTTCAACGGGAGGCAGCATAAAGGTGATAAGAATTTACACACTTCTAAAACAAGCTGTAAACGAGCTAAAGTACAACATACATCCAAAAGGTGTATTTAGTCTTACAATAAACGGCCAAAGCTTGAGGAAAAACCTGATCTTCTCCGTCTCGGGCTTTTTCTTCCTCTACATAGCAACGTTCATGTTTGTGGCACTGCTCGTTTCATCATTTGGTATAGACCTTTTAACTTCACTTGGCGCATCGGCAGCCACACTGGGCAACATAGGTCCAGGTTTCGGGAAGGTAGGGCCTGTTAGCAACTACGCTTGGTTGCCCATACCCGTAAAGTGGATATTGAGCTTCGCCATGTTAACGGGTAGATTGGAGATTTACACAGTGTTTGTCCTATTCTCACCGTCATTTTGGAAAAAGTAATCACTCCTCTTCTTTGTCCCTCATAAGAGGAAACAGTATAACATCCCTTATTGATGGATTACCCGTTAGCAACATCACAAGCCTGTCTATACCAATACCTTCGCCCGCTGTCGGTGGTAGACCGTATT
>JALUBE010000036.1:0-587 GCA_027045065.1 Desulfurellales bacterium
ATCCTTTAAAAAGTGCACTCCCTCAACCAACGTATCGACACTAACAAGGAGCTCTCTATCGCCACAGGGAATAATCGCGCAATCATCACCAACACCCAAAAAATCATCACTTTTGGGCAAACCCTTTCTTACCCTTTCGATTAAACCAAACTCACCCAATTCTTCTAATTTCAAATTCGGTCATTCTCCTTTCGAATATAGTATTTTTTCTCTTTAGAAAGGTACTCTTGAAGGGCTCTACCGCCAAAGTTGTGCGGGTTTTTGTACAAAGGCCTACCTTTAACCGTTAAATGCGCGGGAACATCGAGGATTTCACCAGACTTTATATCATTAATAGCCCTCTTTATAGCCAAATAGCTTGAGTTGGATTTTCTTGTTAAAGCAAGATAAATAGTGCAATGAGCAAGCGTAATCTTTGCTTCTGGCATACCGATTTCTCTAACAATATCCAAACACGCAGAGGCAACCAGAATGGCGTTGTTGTCCGCAAGACCTATATCCTCACTTGCAAGTATGCAAAGCCTCCGTGCAATAAACTCTGCATCCTCACCCGCCTCCAAAAGTCGCGCCAAGTAGCAAATCGCAGC
>JALUBE010000036.1:597-994 GCA_027045065.1 Desulfurellales bacterium
GAAATCATCAACTTGCTCTAAGCTCAACTTATTTTCTATCACAATCTTTAGCATGTTCTTTAGCCTTCTCGCGTCACCCGAAGCATAAAGTATGACTTTATCAATTAAGCGTTCATCCAAATCTGGCGCTAACCGTTTTGACAAAATCCTCAGATCCGTCTCGGATAGTCTTTTAAATTCATAAACAAAACAACGGGATCTCAAAGCCTTCGTCAGCTTAAAGTAGGGATTATACGTTGAAGTGCCTATCATTGTAACGCTTTTTTCTTCAAGATAGGGCAAAAGCACATCCTGCTGTCTTTTATCAAATCTATGAATTTCATCTATCACAACCAAAATGGGTTTTTCCCTGCTTCCCTTTTTAAGGGTTTTCTTCAAAGTTTCAGAGGGACAATCC
>JALUBE010000036.1:1004-1998 GCA_027045065.1 Desulfurellales bacterium
AAGCTTAGCGTAAGTCGTTTTTCCTGTTCCTGGTGGCCCATACAAAACAAGCGAGGGCGGTTTATCATTTGAATGGTAAAAAATATAAAGCGGTTTTCCTTTTTTGAATAGATGTAGTTGCCCTACAAGATCATCGTAACTCTCTATACTGTCTCCTTCAGCCGTCATTGAACGCAGCACCCAAAATCAAGTTACCCATGTTAAATCTATACACCAAAACGGGCTTTTTTTCAAGAAACGATTGACTAAAGTTTACAGGTTTACAAATCAATCACGGTATTTAAATTTAAAGCTTTACTTTCAAAACTTAAATATTGTAAACTTATCCCATGAAAAGCAACCTGAAAATCAGCATCATCGGTGTTTCCATACTTTTTTCATTGATACTCATAACAATAGTATATTTCACATATCAACACAACATCAACGTACTAAAGAAAGAAATACTAAAAGAATATCTTTCAGTTTATATAGAGACCCGCAAAAACCACCTTGAGGATTTGGTCAATCATGTTTACAGAGACATTAATGCTGAAAGAAAGAGCCTAAAGATTAAGATTGAAAAAGAATTAGATATCTACACAAACATTGCAAAAAATGTAATAGATAATATGAATAGCAGAAACAAAATTGAAGAAGCCTCACAGATAATCAACAGCATCAACAAAGGCCTTTGCGGTAAGCATATAAGAATATTTATAATCGATGAGAAGTCTAAATCTTTCATAGTAAAACCTAATTTTAACATAGATGAGAAAACCTTACTAAGTGGTGGAAACACAAGGTTCTTGTCAAAGTACATAATCTACAAACCTAAAGGGTGGATAATAGGTGCAGTAGCAGACTATAGGAAGTTTGAAAATGATCTAAAAAGGTATGTGCTGAATAGGCTGTATCATTTTAGGTATGGACTGAAGAATGAGGGATACTTCTTTGTCGTAACTATAGAAAAGAAAAACGGTAAGATTGTAACAATAAGAACCTTAAATCCCAA
>JALUBE010000037.1 GCA_027045065.1 Desulfurellales bacterium
GTCATTAGGTAAGGTAAAGAAAGCATTGGATCAGGTCTTGGCGTCAAGGTCCATAATCGGCGCAAGAACAAACAGATTTCAGCTTGCAAAAAGCAGGGTAAACTACATTAAGCTTTCAAACTCAAATACCATTTCTGAGTTAGAAGATGCAAACATCGCCGATGTCTTTACAGAGTTTAAGAGAAATCAGATCGTAATGCAGGCAACACTGGCCGTTGGTTCAAGACTCACATCCCAAAACCTGTTTGATTATCTCACCTAATACTTGACAACAAAAGCCATAAACCTTTAAATTGTCAACATGGATAAATTGAAAGCCTTTCAAAAGTTCCTAAATGAGACTTTCCTGAACATAACGATAGAAAACATACTCATCTCCCTTCTTGTTCTGTTTGTTCTGCTTGCAATAAAAAAAGTTGCCACAAAAATGTTCCTAAATGCACTCAAAAGGTTTGCTAAAAGGACAAAAACGAAGGTAGATGATCAGATCATCGAAATCATCGAACCACCGATAAAGTCATTCTTAACCTTTCTTTGCTTCTACATCTCATTCCTCATCCTGAACTTGGGCGCAAACTACAACATCATAGCATTAAAAATTATGATCACTGTCGTCATTATAGAAATAAGCTGGGCTTTCTATAGGGCTGATAGCATCTTCTCACAAGCAATGGAAAACTTCTTTAAAAAGAAAAACTCAGAAATAGGCCTAAGCTTTGTTCCGTTTTTCAACAAGTTCATAAAAACGTCTGTCGTTGTGGTGGGGTTCATACTGATCGTTCAGGAATGGGGATACAACATCGGTGCAATAATAACGGGTTTGGGCATAGGTGGTTTGGCTGTGGCTTTAGCTGCCAAAGACACACTGGCCAACATGTTTGGAGGCTTAACCATCATTATGGACAGGCCCTTTAAGATCGGCGATTGGGTTAAAATTGGTGATACAGAGGGTATAGTCGAAGACATCGGTTTTAGGAGTACTCGCATAAGGACATTTGAAAAATCTTTAATATCTGTGCCTAACTCCGTCATTGCAAATACAGCTATAGAAAACTTCTCACGTAGGGGTGAAAGGCGCATTACCTATAAAATCGGTGTAACCTACTCCACTTCGAGGGAAAAGCTAAAAGAGGCTGTTGAAAGGATAAGAACAATGTTAGAAAGTCATCCAGGTATCTCAAAAAACAGCACACTGCTTGTGTATTTCACAGAGTTTGCCGATAGCTCTTTGAACATCTTTATCTACTGCTTCACGAACACATCCGTATGGTCTGAATACTTAAAGGTAAGAGAAGACGTAAACCTAAAAATCATGGAAATTATGGAAGAATTGGGCATAGATTTTGCATTCCCGTCCATGTCCGTTTATATTGAGAAAAATGCAGTCAAACTTTAAAATAAACCTCAAAAAAGGTTTAAGAAATGGATTTTCCGTCTCCATAAAGCTCATAAAAACAATAGTACCTTTTTACATAGCGATAGACCTACTCAGACACACGCAACTTGCAAACATCATTGGTAACTTATTATCACCATTCATGAAACCACTTGGTCTAACGGGTAAAATGGCAATAGCAATCATAAGTGGCTATCTGGTTAATCTATATGCAGCCATAGCAGCCCTTGTTCCTCTAAACCCCACTTGGCAACAGGTCACAATCGTCGGCTTAATGACAGGTATATCTCATAATTTAATCATCGAAGGGGCAATTTTACACAAAACAGGCACAAACGCCTTTTTTACAATTGTCTTTAGAATAACGGTTTCAATAATAGCTGGACTTACTTTAGCAGAATATTTCAGGTTGGTCTATGGTTGAACTATTTTGGCATGCTATCTTAGGGAGCCTAAAGTTATCCATAAAGTTAATCCTAATAATCGTGCCCCTGATGGTAATTTATGAATTCTTGCAGAGCAGCAAAACCTTTAAAAAAATACTGGACACCCTACACTTCCTTCTCAAACCATTGGGATTTTCAAAACACGCAAGCGTATCGATGCTTGCTGGAATCTTTTTGGGTGTCACTTACGGCTCTGGAGTGCTTTTAGCCCAAAGTGAGAAAAATATACTCACAAAAATGGATATCGCTCTAACGGCCGTTTATCTATCCATGTGCCATGCCGTTATAGAAGACACTTTGGTATTTGTGGCTGTCGGCGGAAACGGTTTTTACATCTTGGGTACACGCATAGTTATTGCAACTGTTGTAACGTTTATGTTTTACCGATATTTCAAGGGAAAGTTAGACAAAGCCTAAACGTCTTCTATTTTCTTCAGATAACCTATCGGGTGTCCAAGGTGGATCAAAAGTCAATTCAACCTCAACGTTCTTTACGCTCTCAAGCTCTTTAATCTTTTCTTTTACAAGTTGTGTTAATCTAAAGCCCACAGGACACAGCTTGGATGTAAATGTCATTATCACTTCAACATTGCCATCTTCGATTTTAATATCATAAATTAAGCCCATATCCACAATATTTACAAGGGGCATACACGGTTCTTCTATCTCCCTAAGTTTCTCCAAAACCTCATCTTTAGTTACCACTCTTGCACCACCTTTTTGCAAACTGCAGGGCAAAATCCAACGATGGGTGCCTTACAGAAAGCATATACCTTGCCAATCTATTGCCTGAATCGTACGCATAAGATAGTTCAAAATAATCCTTGCCATTCATGTGTTTTTTCACCCTGATAACACCCAAAAGCGCATACACACGCGCATACTCTTTGCTTGTCAAGTGTTCCTTTTCAAGGTTCAATAGTAACTCTTTCGCTCTCTTCAGTTTACCGGATTTTATGTAACAATAGCTTAGACAAATCTTGTCATCTAAAGAAAGAAGACTTTGTCTCTTTTTAACAAAACTACGACAACTTAAAAACGTAATTTGAGATTTCTTGTGAATTTCAATCCTTCCCTTTTTAACAATTCTGCGATTATTCGATATGGGCTTGTTTTTCGAATAATAAACAGCAGCTGGAGAGGGATATTTGACGCTCGCACTCTCGCAGCCGCCTAAAATTAAAGCCAAAGTAAGAACTACTATTGCTCTAAGCAACGGCATCCTGGAAGATCTTGTACATATTCTCTAAAGCTGTTCTCATCCAATCCTGGGCATCATCTATATACTCAAGCAACATTTCCCTTTTCTTTGACTCATCTTCACCAAATATTAAATTGTATCCCACTCCCCCTATTGCGCCAATCAAAGCTGCCGGTAAAATCTTAACCTTTTTCAACAACAATTTGGTTATAACGCCAGCCGCTACAAAAGACCCAACACCTATAGCTAAAGGCAACGTGTTATTCTCTTCCTTAATTAGATCAATAGGTGCAACGTAAAGGCCGTATTCTTTCAGGGAGTTTGCCCTCTCCAGAATGCTATCCCATTTATCTTTGTTGTTTTTAATAAAATCTGGGTTGTTTTGCTCAACGTACCTAACGAGTTCCTGATAAAACATGGCCAAGAGATTCCTACCTATATTAGATAAATCTTCTCTAATTCTATCCACTAAATCCTCAAATTTTGCAGTTCCTCTAACTTCTCCTTTCTTCTTCGCTATCTCTTTTTCGAGCTTTTCCTTGTAAATGTTTAAAATCTTCTCCATTACAAAACCTCCTCTATTTTCTTTTCAACTACATCGCCGTATGGCTTGACCTCTTCAAAAATCTGACCTGTAAACCTGTAAAACGTGCACGTTTTCTCTTGATAACACGTGTAAGGCAATCCTGCTTTATGACACACATTGGCCAAAAACGTTTCTTCGTCCCATCCCCATTCCACAGGCACTTGCGGTAACAAAAGACCGCTGTATGCACCACAGACAACGTAAAGACCGTCTCTACCAACCTTAATCTGGTCAACGTAGCTCTTAGATGGGTCAAGGGGAATCATTGGCGATAAAACCGTAACCTCAACAACAACCTTATCGAGCTCAAATGTGCTCAATGGCCTAAACCTCGGATCGCCAAAGGCAGCAGATACTGCAGATGAAATCACACCGTCTATCAAAGGTTCGTAAGCTAAAGGATAACCAATGCACCCCCTCAAGCTGTTATCTGGATAATTATTCAGTGTAACAAACACGCCCCTTTTCTCGTTAAAAATTTCAGGGTAGTTTTCAGGCTTGGGCATCAACCTGTTATGCTCAAAGTAATACTCTATTGACTCCCTTGCCAATTTAACAAGATACGTCCCCTGCTCTAACGTAAGCTCCATTTTCTATTCTCCATAAACCACTCTATAACACCTTGAACAGATTTTCTCACCCTTATCGTTTTTACCCACCGTTTCAGAATACTTCCAGCACCTCTCACACTTTTCACCTTTTGCCTTTATAACAAACACCTCAACCTTCGTTTCATCATCATAATACCTACTCAAGCTTTCGTCAAGCCTACCAAACTCAAACTGAGAAACTATGCAAATGTCTGCAAGGTCATTTTTATCAAATCCCTGCACAATTTTCTTCATCTCATCATTTTGAATATCCACATAAACACAAGCCTCAAGCGAGTTACCTATGGCTTTTTGAGACCTTGCAAGCTCTAACGCCTTATCCGTAGCGGATTTTAACTTTCGCAATTCATTCCATTTCTTTATAAAGCCTAAGTTCTTGTAGTGCTCTTTTAGCGGTACAAACTCTTCCATATGGACGCTCTCTTTATTTCTGTTCATGTAAGAGTACGCCTCTTCGGCTGTGAAGGAAAGGATCGGTGCCATGTAGAAAACAATGACCTTTAAGATCTCATTTAAAGCCGTCTGGGCGGATCTCCTCTTCTTTGAATCCTGACCATCGCAGTAGAGTCTATCCTTTAAAATGTCCAAGTAAAACGACGAAAGAACCAAGATACAATAGTTTGTCATGTTCCTATAGATCACATGAAAATCGTAATACTCATACGCTTTCAGCAGTTTCTCCTTCAATAGCTCAGTTTCAGCCAAAACCCACCTATCGATTTCTTCCATCTCCTCATAAGGAATAGCCTTCGATTCATCAAAGTCGTATAGATTGCCCAGTAAAAACCTTATTGTATTTCTGATCTTTCTATAGTTATCCACAAGGCGCTTCATTATCTCATCAGATAGCCTAACATCTTCCTTATAATCCGTTGCCGAGGCCCAGAGCCTTAACAGTTCAGCGCCATATTTTTTTATCATCTTCTCAGGTTGAATTACGTTTCCAAGGGATTTGCTCATCTTCCTGCCTTTAGAGTCCACAACAAAGCCGTGCGTCAAAACAGACTTATAAGGCGCCCTGCCACGCGTTCCTATGGACTCAAGCAAAGACGAATGGAACCAACCCCTATGCTGATCGCTACCCTCCAAATACATATCGGCGGGCCATCTCAAATCTTCCCAGTTGTTGAGGACAATGGCATGGGATACACCTGAGTCAAACCACACATCTAGTATATCCATCTCTTTCTCAAATTCCGTGCTGCCACATTCACAGGTATACCCTTCAGGCAAGAAATACTCAGGCTCATGCTCAAACCACGTATCTGCACCCTCTTTCTCCATCTTTTCGGCAACCCTATCAATTAACTCCTTACTGAACTGCACCCGGCCACATTTCTTGCACTTGAATAAAGCTATTGGTACACCCCATGCTCTCTGTCTTGATATACACCAATCAGGCCTTGTCTCCATCATGGAATAAATCCTATTCCTACCCCACGATGGAATCCACTTCGTTTCATCTATTGCATTTAAGGCCTTCTGCCTCAGATTGTCCTTGTCAACGGATATGAACCACTGCTCGGTGGATCTAAAAATAATAGGACTCTTGCATCGCCAGCAGTGGGGATAAGAGTGAACTATTTTTTCTTCCTTTACAAGCATTTCCTTTTGTTTTAAGATCTCAATCACCTTGGGATTAGCCTCAAATACGTGCATACCGCCAAAATATTCAATGTCTGGCAAGAAACGACCATCGTCATCGACGGGAGAATAGATGGGCAAGTGGTACTTCATGCCAACAATATAGTCCTCCTCACCGTGTCCCGGTGCAGTATGAACCAAGCCCGTACCGGCATCAAGCGTTACATGATCGCCCAAAATAATCCTCGATTCACGGTCATAAAAAGGATGGGCCAAAACCTTACCTTCAAGCTCCCTACCCTTCACAACCTTGATTATCTCGTAATTCTCGATCTCAAACTTCTTCATCAAGCTGTCTACAAGCTTCTCTGCCACCAAATACACGTGTCTTGGCGCTATTTGAACAAAGGCATAGTCAAAGTCTGGATGAACGGCAACGGCAAGGTTTGCAGGCAGTGTCCACGGCGTTGTCGTCCAAATGATAGCAGAAACGGCTTTGCCCAAAAACTGTCTATCCTCAAGCCCAAGCTCATCTATAAAATCAAACCTCACGTATATGGATTCGCTCTCATCGTCCTGATACTCAACTTCGGCCATTGCAAGTGCCGTTTTGCATGAATAACACCAGTAAACGGGTTTTTTCTGCTTATAAACAAGCCCCTTTTCAACAAACGTGCCAAGCTCCCTTAACGTTTCAGCCTCATATTTAAAATCCATCGTCAAATAAGGATTTTCCCAATCACCAAACACACCCAAGCGCTTAAACTCTTCCTTTTGAATTTTAATGTACTTCTTCGCATAGTCTCGGCACATCTGTCTAAATTGGGACTTCGGTATGGATTCCTTCTTACCCTTCCCAATCTCCTTCTCTATGTTATGCTCAATGGGCAAACCGTGGCAGTCCCAACCCGGCACGTAGGGACACCTATAGCCCATCATTGTCTTTGACTTTATAACAATGTCCTTTAAAACCTTGTTCAAGACATGTCCCATATGGATATGGCCGTTTGCATAGGGCGGCCCGTCATGTAAAACAAAAAGCTCTCTGCCCTCTCTGCTTTTTAAGATCTTGTGATAAATGTCCTTTTCTTCCCACTCCTTTAACATCAAAGGTTCTTTTTGAACGAGGTTTGCCTTCATTGGAAAGTCTGTTTTTGGCAAAAGCAGCGTATCTTTATAGTTCATCATTCCCCCCTGAGTTTGGCATTGAATTTATCTTTTAATCTCTCGTATATTGAATTCAAAATCTCGTTAATCTCATCCTCCGTAAATGTCCTATCGTCACGTTTCAAAACAACCCTAAACGCTAAACTTACCTTGTCTTCTTCTTCCAATTTATCGTAAACATCAAACAATGCCACCTTATAAACACTATCTATTACTTTGATTTCCTTCTCTATATCGCTCCACTTCACGCCTCTATCCACAACAACGGCCAAATCCCTCCAAACCGTGGGCAACTTCGGCAATTGCTCGTACATCACCTTGCCACCCAAAAGATTTGAACAAACCGTAAGGTCCACCTCGCCTACCAAAACCCTATTTTTCTTCTCAAACTTTAAATCGTACTCTTTGTACAAATCTGGATGTAGCTCGCCGATATAACCTACTTTTTTACCATCCAAAAGTATATCCGCGCCCCTTTTGGGATGCAAAAACGCTTCCTTTGTGGGCACATACTCAAACTCCACACCCAAAGCACCACCAACAGCCTCAGCAACACCCTTTATATCGTAAAAATCAAAGTAACTGCCCTTATCATGCCAAGAGAAGTCCCTCAAACCCCACAGAAGGAATCCAACCCTCACAAACTCCTTCGCAAAATCCCCATCCTTGAAAAACACCCTGCCGACTTCGAATATTGGCACACTCCTTGCACCCTTTGTTATGTTGAAAACAAGCGCATCCATCAAACTTACGGCAAGATTAGTTCTCATCACATTTTGAGTGTCGATCAGCGGGTTCTTCAAATAAACAAACTGATCCTTACCTTTATCAAACAAAACAAGCTTTTTATCATCAACAAACGAGTAATTCTTCGTTTCAAACAGACCAACACCGGCGATGGTTTTAGCCACATCGACGGAAATCTGCTCTACCCTGTCCTTAACCTTGAACCGCGTCTCAACTGTAGGATAAGTTGGCTCTATTGTGTCATAACCCTTGATGCGCGCAACCTCTTCTGCAATATCAGCCTCATTTTCTATATCAAACCTGTACGTCGGCACTTTGAGCTTAACCCTACCATCCTCAACACTTACAACGTCCATATTCAAGCCAATAAGGACATCAACAATCTCGTTTGACGTGTAATTTGCTCCCAAAAGCCTGTTTATACCTTCGAAACTAACAACTACCTCTTTTTTATCAAACTCTCTTTGTTTGTTATCCACAAAGCCCTGATAAACCCTTGCCGATGCGTATTTTTCCATCAAACTCAAAGCGTACTTTGCAGCCTCAAGACACAGGTTAGGATCAACGCCGCGCTCAAACCTATGGGAAGACTCCGTATGCAGCTTTAATTTCCTTGCCGTCAATCTCACACTTACGGGATTAAAGAACGCGCTCTCCAAAGCCACAAGCTTTGTATTTTCATCCACACTTGAGAATTCACCGCCCATAACACCACCAATAGCAACAGGTCCTCTCTCATCCGCAATTACAAGCATCGAGTTGTCAAGCTTATACTCTTTACCGTCCAGTGCAACAATGCTCTCGCCCTCTTTGGCCCTCCTAACGATGATATTGCCGTTTAGTTTGCTAAAGTCAAATGCGTGCATCGGTTGGCCAAATGCCATAAGCACGTAGTTCGTTATATCAACAATGTTATTTATCGCCCTGATGCCGCTCTTCAAAAGTCTCATACGCATGAAAAACGGCGCTGGTTTAACCTCAACCTCTGCCAAATGAAGCGTATACCTCGGGCAGTTCTCATAGTCTTTTATCTCAACACCAATAAAATCGTCGATTTTTTTATCAATCACAGAATAATCGCTTTTGGGCAGCTTAATTTCTTTTTTAGATAAAGCCTTCACATCCCTTGCAATACCCAAAACACTCAAAGCATCTGCCCTATTTGGCGTAAGCTCAAGCTCTACAACGTAATCATTAAATTCGTCAATTTCGCTTAAAGGTTGACCGTTTTTAAAGGAAGGATCAAGTCTTAAAAGTTCATTTGAACTCTCTTCCAAGCCAAACTCTTCAGCCGATAAAAACATCCCTTCGCTTGTATACTCACCGAACCTTTTCTTATCTATCACCCTATCACCAAGCTTGCCACCCGCCAAAACAACAGCAAACTTCTCACCAATCTTAACGCTCGCATCCGCCGTAACAACACTGATCGTCCTATCGCCAATATCCGTTTCACACACAAGCAGTTTGTTATGCCC
>JALUBE010000038.1 GCA_027045065.1 Desulfurellales bacterium
ATCGGCATATTCCTGGCCACCTACGTAATCTGCCCCTGCATCCTCTGCCTCTTTTATCTTTTCACCCTTAGCAAACACCAAAACCTTAACCTTTTTTCCTGTTCCATGGGGCAATGTAACCGATCCCCTAACAACCTGATCCGAGTGTCTTGGATCTACACCCAATCTCATATGAACTTCTACAGTCTCATCGTAGTTTGCGTATGCTATCTCTTTTAAGATCTTCAAAGCCTTATCCAAAGAATATTCCTTCAAATGATCATACTTCTTCAATGCCTCAATATACTTTTTACCCCTCTTAGCCATAACGCTCTCCTTTCCTTAGAGCTCCCACAAAGCGTGGTAAACTGTTAAATTTAAAACTCCTCTACCTCAACTCCCATGTTTATTGCCGTTCCAGCTACAGTCTTCATAGCCTTATAAAGGTCGTCTGTATTTAGATCCGGTAATTTTACCTTAGCAATCTCCTCAAGCTGTTCTTTTGTAAGCTTTCCGACCTTCTGCCTTGCTGGATCACTTGAGCCCTTCTCAATACCAAGCATCTTCTTGATCAAAGAACTTGTTGGCGGTGTTTTTGTAATAAAATCAAAGGATCTATCCGCATAAACCGTTATAACGACAGGAACAATATCACCCATCCTGTCTTTTGTGGCATCGTTGAACTTCTTAACGAAGTCCATAATATTTACACCGTGCTGACCTAAAGCAGGTCCCACAGGAGGAGCAGGTGATGCCTTTCCCGCTTCTATTTGCAACTTAATCTGTGCAATGACCTCTTTCTTTGCCATTTTCATCTCCCTCTATTCAACTTTCTCGACCTGATTATAATTCAATTCAACCGGCGTGGATCTTCCAAAGATGCTAACCAATATCCTCAATCTACCTTTTTCGACATCCACCTCATCTACCGTGCCTGTAAAGTTAGCAAATGGACCATCCAGAACCCTAACAGTTTCTCCAGGTTCGAAGGATACAGACAATCTCGGGGCCTCTTTTGAGCTCTCAACCCTTTCTTTTATCTGTTTAATCTCAACTTCATCCATAGGAGCTGGTTCATTTTTATAACCCACAAAGCCAGATGTAAAGGACATCCTTCTAACTATATTGAAAAGCTTATCGCTCATTCTTGCCTTTACGAACACATAACTTGGGTAAAGGCACTTTTTAACCTTCTCCTTTTTATTATTCTTCTTTATAACAATAACCTCTTCAAAGGGAACAAAAATCTCCTCAACGTCGTCCAGCAAGCCCTCTTCTTTCAGCTTATTTTCCAACATAGTTTTTACTTTATCTTCATACCCTACCTGCGTATGGATTGCATACCACTTGAAATCACTCATCTATAAAAACCTTCTCTATTTGAATAACGATTGTAGGCCTATGGACATAAGGTAGTCTAACACACTCAAAATAAAAGCCACTATCACCGTAAATATCACAACGGCGACAGTGGCCGATGTTACTTCCTTTTTTCCGGGCCAAACTACCTTCTTAAACTCTATTTTTACCTCTTCCAAAAAGTTCAAAATCTTCTTCATCATAACAAAAAATGGCAGGCCAGGGAGGACTCGAACCCCCAACCAACGGTTTTGGAGACCGCCGCTCTACCAATTGGAGCTACTGGCCTACTTCACCTCTCTGTGTATTGTATGTTTTTTACAAAATGGACAGTATTTTCTCAATTCCAATTTTTCTTTGGATTTCTTTTTATCCCTTGTGCTGGTATAGTTCCTTCTCTTACACTCACTGCAAGCAAGAATTACCATTTCGCGCATTGGCTTACTCCAATATCTCCGTTATTACACCAGCACCAACAGTTCTACCACCTTCCCTGATAGCAAAGCGTGTCTCTTTCTCGAGGGCAACAGGTGCTATGAGTTCAACTGTTAGTTCTACGTTGTCACCTGGCATAACCATCTCAACACCCTCTGGTAGATGAACTGTTCCTGTGACGTCTGTTGTCCTGATG
>JALUBE010000039.1 GCA_027045065.1 Desulfurellales bacterium
GACAACCTGTTTTTGATTGCTGCTGCACAGACAAGAGATAAATCGGCTGTAAAGCCAGAACAGGTGATAGAACTAACCAACGAACTTAAAAAAGATTTTGATTATATAATCTTGGATTCTCCAGCAGGTATTGAAGGTGGTTTCAGAAACGCAATGTTGCCTGCTGATGAGGTTATAATTGTCACGACACCTGAGATTTCGGCTGTTAGGGATGCCGATAGGGTTATAGGAATTTTGGAAGCCAATGATAAAAAAGAGATGAGCTTGATAATAAACAGGATCAATCCGAGTCTTGTGAAGAAGGGCGATATGATGAGTAAGGATGATGTATTGCAGGTTCTAAACATTCCCCTGATAGGTGTAGTTCCTGAAGATGAGAATATAGTTAGCTATACAAACATAGGTGAACCTTCGATCTTGCACAGCGATTCCCCGTCGGGTAAGGCTTATAAGAATATAACTCAGAGGTTACTTGGCAAGGATGTTCCGTTTATGGAAATTGTTGAAAGGAAAAAAGGAATAATTGAAACAATAATAAGCTTTTTTAAGGAATAGTAGCCATGTTTTTGGATTTTTTTAGGAGGAATAAGAAAAGTCCGGCTCAAAAGGCCAAGGAGAGGCTGCAGATAATACTTGCACATGAAAGGGTCTCCAATAAGGCTCCATTTTTGGAGGATTTAAGGAAGGATTTGATTAAGGTGGTTGCAAAGTACGTTGATATAGATCCAAAAGAGATAGAGGTATCATTACAGAGAGATAACTCCATTGAGGTTTTGGAGATAAACATACCCATTAAGTAGTCTTTCTGTAAATCTGTAAACCGATACCCAAAAGTAAGAATACAAGACCTGCTAAAGAGTACGTGTGGATCTTTTCTTTTAAGATTAACGATATGAACAGTAATGATACAGCTGGTGTTAGGTAAACAAGATTTGAAATTAGGGCCGTTTGTGCCGACTTTAGTGCCTTAAACCAAAATATATAGGATATACCATTTATGAAAAAGCCATTGATCAAAAGCCAAAATGCCACGCTTGTGGATAGGTTTGTTATCTTAAAAAGGCCTATCGTTGTTGCACTGAATATGGTTGCGGATGCAAAGTAAACAGATACAGCTATGATTTGGTCGTAGTTTACCTTTTTGCCAAGTGTGGAAAATAGGGCAAAACATATGGCACCTAACAGTGCTAAAATATCACCTTCTACACTTGTGAATTTAACGTTTGCTACATGGCCTTTTGTAACGATTATTAAGACACCAACAAAACTGATAAGAACTGAGGTTACTTTGATCAAATTGAGTTTTTCTTTGAGTATAGGAGCACTGAAGATCACAATTAAAATGGGCCATGTATAGTTGATTATAAAAACCTCTTGGGCGAGAGACAGCGAGAATGCTTTGTACAGCAAAACGTAATAAGCAAAGCTACCCAAAAAGCCCAAAAAGGACATTTTTAGGTAATCGCTTAAACTGTAAAGAGAGAGTTTTTTTATACGAGAAGTGAATATCATGTAAAACAGCATTACAACTGCAGAAGTTAAATTAGAGAAAAACAGCATGGCAAAGTTGTTCATTCCTTTTAGTACTTCTTTTGACGCCACGGGTATAAATGACCATGAAAGTATGCAGATGGAAATATAAAGGAGTGTTTTACTCATCTAACGGTTGCGCTTCATCCACCAAGAGAATAGGTATGTCATCCTCGATAGGGTATTTGATTTTGCAGTTATCACAGATTAGAAAATTCCCGTCCTCGGATAGTTTCAACTCACCTCTGCATTTTGGACAGGCAATTATTTCTAAGAGTTCCTTTGGCACACCCATTTTAACTCCTCCTCCAGTTTTTTTAAAAATGAATCTGTAAATATATCTTTAGCCTCAATTTTCACAAGCTTTACATTAGCCGCGTTGAGTATTGGCTCGATGATCTCTAAGGATTGCATTTTTGCCTTGTTTTCCTTATTGACGATAAATATTGCAAGAAGGGGGTGTAGGTGTGGTAGTTGTACTACTAAAAAATCCACAAATTTTGGCTGTATCTTTAGGTATGCGTTTCTGTTTTCCTTAGGAGTCCAAAGGAAGTCCACCAATCTCATTTTTGGGAAAACGCTTAATGGCAGCTTATTTTCCTCAATAATTTTGATAATCTTGTCGAAGGCCGTTTTTTCCGTTTTTGTTAGCAGATAATCTTTGCATTTGTACGTCTCTAACTCGTCCTTAACCTTGAGTTTTGTCATCTTTGTGTAGAGAAAAGCTACTATGAGTATGAGAATTAAGACCGCAATAACTATTAACCACATGTTGTTATTATTACCTTTTTACTCGATTTATTCAAGAAATGTCTTTGAAGGACTTGATTTTTCGTTCTGTTGGTATAGACTAATAAATACACAGGGGGACGAAAACTGGGTTCGACAGGGTGTTTTAGCACCCAAAGGTCATGCCGAGCTGGTGTCCGCTCGTAAAACTGACACCAAAAAAGAAACGCAGACACAGAGTACGCTTTAGCTGCCTAATTAAAAGGCAGCGGGCTTTTACACCCTTTGGTGCTTTGGGGTGTAAATAGCCCTTAGAGTCAAAGCACCGAAGGCTACTGTTTGCCTGCTTTCAGTAGCTGGATTTTTAATTAAGCAGGCACCTGCCTGACGGTTTGGCTCGCTTTATCCGTCAGAGCGGGGAATAAAAAGCGAGCTAAGCATGTAAAAGCCTTTGGGTGTGACGCACGCCTGGACGCGGGTTCAACTCCCGCCGTCTCCACCAAAGAAATCAATAGTGTTGACAAATATCAAAAAATCTGTATAAAGAAACCGTGCTTTTTGGCCCCATCGTCTAGCGGTTAGGACGTCGGCCTCTCACGCCGAAAACAGGGGTTCGATTCCCCTTGGGGCTACCATTTCTTTTTTAAAAATCTTCCAATTTCTAAAAGGAAAAACGGTTGACAAAGTTGAAAAATTGAATAGAATACTTAAGATCTTAAATAAATGATTATGTTTCTATGTTGATCTATTCTTTGGCCGGTGAGCTCATATTAGGCAGTAGGTTTAAAAGGCTTTCGGATAAGTACCTGTCAAATGTTTATCAAATATACAAAGCTCAACAGATCGATTTTGAACCCTCTTGGTTTTCCATCTTTTACATTTTGGACAGGTATGGGAGTGTATCAATATCAGATATGTCACAACTGTTGGATCTTACCCAATCTGCTATTAGCCAAATGGTGTCGTCTTTGGAATCTAAAGGTTTGGTTAAGGTTGAAATACACGAAAAAGATAGAAGGGTAAGGATTGTAAGCTTTACACAGAGAGGTAGGGAACTCCTGTTTAGCGTAAAGCCCATATGGAAGATGATTAGAAGTAAGATGAGAGAAATTCTCAATGAGGGTGATAATTCCAAATACTTACTCGATGCTTTAGAAGAATTGGAGGCATCTTTTGAAAGAAAACCTTTACAAGAGAGGGTGTTGGAAACGTTGAGGGAAAGCAGGTTTTTGTTTGTTAAATACACGGGTATTTATTATGCCACATTAAAAAAGCTTGTTTTTGATTGGATGTTCAACTTTGGAGCGCCAATTGTGGACTTTGTCAACGACTTTAAGGGTTTGGTTGAAAGGTCAAAAGACAGGGTGATTCTTGCTGTAAGGGACAGAGAGGTTGTCGCTGCGGCTTTCGGGTTTATTGATGGTGGTTTTAACTGCCTAATTTGTGATAGGGATGATGTTGACAATAGGGTTGCATATAGCCTTCTTTCCAAGTTTTTAGAGAGTATGGAGACGCCCAACAGGGTGTTTTTTGATGCTGACAAGCCCATGATAGAGAACCTGCTTAAGAAGAATGGCTTCAAGATGATGAAGATTGTTGAAAGGGATGATGTGAAAAAGAGGTTGGCTGTGTATGGAAAGGAAGTTCAAAGTGTTTAGGTATGGATTGGACAAGTTAACCGTTGGGATGCTTTTAAAAATAGCCAATGACCCCAAGATCGCTGTTTTAACGGATGATGCAAAGAAGAAAATAGAACGTTCTTTTTCTTGTATCAAGGGCATTTTAGAAAAGGGAGAGCCTGTTTACGGTGTTAATACGGGATTTGGAAGTCTTTGCAGGACCGTTATACCACGGGAGAAGGCAGATGAGCTTCAGATAAACCTTCTAAAAAGCCATGCATGCGGTGTTGGTGATCCTGTGGAGCCGCTTATCGTTAAGATGATGCTGATTTCAAAGGTCCACTCACTCTCTTTGGGCTATTCGGGCGTCTCTTTAGAGACTGTTGAGAGGATTATCTGGCATATAGAAAACGACTGCCTGCCTTATGTTCCAAGCAAGGGTTCTGTGGGTGCAAGCGGTGATCTGGCACCTTTAGCTCATCTATTTTTACCATTGATTGGTATGGGTAAGGTGTTTTATAAAGGCGAGTTGCTTGAGGCAGGTGAGGTTTTAAAAAGGGAAGGATTGAAGCCCATTAAACTTCATCCCAAAGAGGGTTTAGCCCTAATCAATGGAACGCAATTTATGTCAGCCTATGCGGCTTTTGGCTTATATAGGTTTAAGAGATATTTAGATTTTGCAGATGTTATATCTGCCATGACAATAGAGGCTCTGAAGGGCTCTTTAAGGCCTTTTGATCCAAGATTGCACGCTCTAAGGCCTTATGATGGAACGATTTATGTTGCACAAAGGATTTGGTCAATTCTTAAAGATTCTGAGATTGTGAGGTCACATGTACATTGCAATAAGGTTCAAGACCCATACTCACTGCGGTGCATTCCCCAAATTCACGGTGCGGCACGTGAGGCGTTTTTGAAACTTAAAAGTACACTTGAGGTTGAGCTCAACTCTGTTGTGGATAATCCTGTAGTAATTGATGAGGATACGGTAATCAGTGGTGGGAATTTTCACGGAGAGCCGTTGGCTTTACCTTTAGATTATACGGCTTTGGCTGTAAGTGAAATGAGTAATGTGTCCGATAGAAGGGTTTATTTACTACTTGCCGGCGATGGTGATGAGCTGCCAAAGATGTTGTTGAAAGAGGTGGGTATTAATTCAGGCTTTATGATAACACAGTATTTAACAGCGGCATTGGCAAGTGAAAATAAAACACTATCCTTTCCCGCAAGTGCCGACAGTATTCCTACATCTTTAGGACAGGAAGACCATGTGAGCATGGGTTCTATCTCTGCAAGAAAGTTTAATACCATTTTGGACAATTTGAGCTATGTTTTATCCGTTGAACTCTTGCTTGCCACACAGGCGCTTGAGTTTAGAAGGCCTCTAAAATCCACAGAGACCGTTGAGTTTCTCCATGATGAGGTCAGGAAAAGGGTAAGCTTTGCCGAAGGTGATAGGGTGTTTTCAGAAGATATTGAGGCAGTTCATGAACTGGTTGGGGATAATGGTTTAATCAAAGAAATTAACGCCCAAATCGAAGTAGATACCGCTCTAAAAGAGAAATTTGAATTGTAATGGGGTGAGTTATGTATAAGCCTCTCGGTTATAAGTGGAGTGGCAGGGTGGATGGAGATAAAGAGGAGCAGTTGAGGTGGCATCAGGTAGTTGAGTATATCGACCTTGAGAGGGTTTCAGATGTAAAGCCAGGTATTTGCATAATCGGTTTTAAGAGTGATGAGGGTGTTAAAAGGAACAAGGGTAGGGCGGGAGCAAAAGAAGCGCCAGATGAGATTAGAAAGCATCTTTTTTCCTTGCCGTGGCACTTTGGCAGCGTGACACTTTACGATGCCGGTGATGTTGAATGCTTAGGGGATTTAGAGCTTGCCCAGGATGAGCTTAAAAGCCTCGTTTCTGTGATGCATGGAAAAAAGCTTTTTCCCATAATTCTTGGAGGCGGGCATGAGGTCGCCTATCCCTCAATTATGGGGTTTTATGAAAACAGAGGCAAACTTCCATCCATTGTGAATTTTGACGCCCATTTCGATATGAGGGACTATAGCAGCGGACCTACAAGTGGCACGTCATTTAGGCAAATAGGAGATTTTTGTAAAACAAGGGGTGAACAGTTCAGATATTGTTGTGCGGGCATTCAGAAAGCCTCAAATACAAAAGAGTTGTTTGATGTGGCAAGAGAGTACGGTGCAAAATGGATAGACATTGAGATGATAAGATTTAACCCAAAGAGGGCTTTAGCTGAGTTAAGCGAATTTGTGGGAAGATCTTCAAATGTCCATTTGACGATATGCTCAGATGTGTTTGCCGAATACTTGGCCCCTGGTGTGAGTGCTCCTCAGCCGTTTGGATTACAGTTAACGGAGTTTTTAAGTCTATTTTATCTGGTTGTAAAGAGCGGCAAGCTCATAGGTTTCGATATAGCAGAGGTTTCGCCACCGTTGGATGAAGGTTTTAGGACATCAAATCTTGTTGCTCGAATAGTTTTTAAGGTTGTTGAGGCGGTCTGTTTAACTAAATTTAAAGACCTATTGTGAGAAGGAGGTTGGGCATGAAGTGGAAGGGTTTGGTTCTATCTATTGTTGCACTGTTTTTGTTTAGTTTAACCTCATGGGCGGGTGGCGTTATAAAAATCGGTTTCTTTGCACCGTTAACAGGATTTGCTGCTGCTGATGGGGCATCAGCCAAACACGGTGCCATGCTTGCCGTTCAAAAGATCAATGCAAGCGGCGGGATCTTGGGCAAAAAGATTAAACTGATTGTTTACGATGATGCCGTAAGCTCCCAGCAGGCGGTTGCCATTGCAAGGAAACTCATTCAGGAAGATAGGGTTGTTGGTGTCGTTAGTGGCTCTTATTCAACGCCTACAAGGGCTTCTGCTCCGATTTATCAGAGATACCATATTCCGCTTGTAGTGGCCTATGCTACGCATCCTGACATTACAAAGGCTGGAAACTATGTGTTTAGGGTTGGATTTCTGGCTAAAGTAGAAGGCAGAGCAGGTGGCTATGTGGCAACGAAGATGTTGCATGCCAAAAGGATTGCTGTATTAACAATGGACAACGACTTCGGTAGGGCTTTATCTGAAGGCTTTGTCAATGAGGCAAAGAAAAACGGTGCAAAGATTGTTGCAAATTTGAGTTTTGCTTTGGGTGAGAAAGACATGACGCCTTTCCTTACGAAGATTAAAGCTCTTCATCCCGATTTGATTTACTGCACAGGTTATTACTCAGAGGGTGCTTTAACTGTAAAACAGGCAAAGCAGTTGGGCATAAAGGCTCAGCTTTTGGGTCAGGAAGGTTTTGACTCGCCAATGTTCTTGAAAATCGCAGGCGATGCGGCGAATGGAACAATTATAACCACAGATTTGAACAGGGATTCAAAAAGACCCATCGTTAGGTGGTTTATAAGCCAGTATAGAAAGCAGTTTAAGATGGAACCGGACATGGTTGGTGCGTCGAGCTTTGATGCTGTTTACATTTTAGCTGAGGCTATAAAGAAAGCGGGAAGTACGAACCCTGCTAAAATCAGATATGCGCTTGCACATATTAAGGATTTCAACGGTGTTACGGGCAAAATCAAAGGATTCACAAAGAAGGGAGAGGTCATTAAACCTGTAATTCTACAGAAGGTTGTGGATGGTCAGTTTAGGTATTTCGGTGTTGTGGATAAACCGAGTATAATTACGCCAAGCGAGTAAATTTATGAGGGGCTTTTCAAAAGCCCCTTTTTTCCAAAGTCAAGGAGGCAAAAGATGAGTGCTGTAATAAGGGTGAGTTTACCGGATGAGTTGCCTGAGTATCCAAAGTTTGTTGAAGGTATAAGAAGAGCACCAGCAAGGCTTTTTAACTTGAATGAATATCAGACAAAACTCGCGCTGAAAAATGCTTTGAGATATGTACCTAAGCATCTGCATGAGAAATTGGCGCCAGAGTTTCTGGATGAGCTTTTGACAAGGGGTAGGATATACGCCTATAGATACAGGCCTTACGGCAGGATTTGGGGAAAACCCATTGATGAATATGAAGGCAATACGCTGGAAGGCAAAGCTTTTCAGGTTATGATAGACAATAACCTCGATTTTGAGGTGGCTCTATATCCTTATGAACTCGTCACCTACGGTGAAACGGGTCAGGTATTCCAGAATTGGATGCAGTATAGGTTGGTTAAAAAGTACCTGCAAATAATGACAGATGAACAGACGCTTGTTGTTATGAGTGGCCATCCGTTGGGTCTTTTTCCATCTCATAAGGAAGCTCCAAGGGTGATAAACACAAACTCCATGATGGTTGGCATGTTTGACAACCCGGATGATTGGCATATAGCCGCACAGCTCGGTGTTGCAAACTATGGCCAGATGACAGCGGGTGGCTGGATGTATATCGGTCCACAGGGCATAGTTCACGGAACATACATTACGATCTTGAATGCTGCAAGGCTGTTTTTGGGCGTACCATGGGATCAAGACTTAAGGGGTCATCTGTTTGTAAGCTCGGGGCTTGGTGGCATGAGCGGTGCACAGGCTAAGGCTATAGAGATTGCAGGCGGCGTTGGCATTATAGCCGAGGTGGATTATTCGAGGATTGAGACAAGGAAGAACCAGGGATGGGTGAGCAAGGTTACGGATAGCTTAAAAGATGCGTTTGATATGGCAGGTGAGTATTTGGAGGCTAAAAAGCCCATCTCGATTGCATATCACGGGAATGTGGTTGACTTGCTTGAATATATGGTTGAAAACAACATAAAGCCTGAACTTATAAGCGACCAGACGTCGTGCCATGTGCCGTATGATGGTGGGTATATTCCTCAGGGTTTGACTTTGGATGAGGCACGCAGGATGATTAAGGAAAACCATCCGCTGTTTGTTGAGTATGTAAACAAATCTTTGAGGAAACACTTTGAACTGATAAAGACACTCCATGCAAGGGGCGGATACTTCTGGGATTATGGCAATAGTTTCTTAAAGGCCGTTTACGATGCGGGTGTGAAAGAGGTTGCAAGAAACGATGAGACGACCGATGAGGGCTTTATCTTTCCGTCGTATGTTGAGGACATCATGGGGCCGCTTTACTTTGACTATGGCTATGGACCATTTAGGTGGGTCTGCCTTTCCCACAGGCATGAGGATTTAAT
>JALUBE010000040.1 GCA_027045065.1 Desulfurellales bacterium
GTTTTGGAAGGCGCTTGACATCAAAGATTAACTACCTATTCTCCACAGAGGTAGGAAACACAGTTATAGAATCCGTTGCTAAAGCTATTAAAGAAATAGAGAACAAAATGAAAGAAAAGGGCTGTGAAATTATCAGCTGCCGTGCATATGCGGATATAATTCTTTGTTGCTTGTTATTCCAAAGATAGCAATACATTGAAAGAGACAAAACAAATGTTTGAAGATGACAATTTAACAAAAAGAATTATCCATATGTTCGAAAAGGACGGCAAATGCGGTATTGTAAACAAGAAAGGCACTTGCATAACGGAGTTCATTAGCCTGAAAACACAGATGATTAAATACCCTGAGGATGGGGAATCGGCAGAAGAGTTGATATTCAACATTGAGAAGAGGCTTAAAGGTTGACGTAAAAGATATTGTGAGATAGTATTAAAAAGATGAAGATATTCGTTAAACTCTTTTTGATTGCTATATCAGTGTTAATGCTTTCGGCTTGTGCAACAACAAATCAAAATCTAACACAAGATAAAAGGACAAAAATCGCACTAATCAAATACGAGATGGCAAGGAACATCATCGTTCACAAAGACTACAAAAACTTGGCTAACGCTTTTAAGTACTTAGAAGAAGCAAAAAAGACACTTAAAAATGATCCGCGCATATACTACCTCTACGCCATTGCTTATCAGCTTAGGGGGAATTTGAAGGAATACGAGTTCTATTTAAAAAAGACAATTTCCATCGACAAAAACTTCTTCGATGCTTACAACGCTTTGGGCATATACTACGCAAGCATAAATCAATACAAAAAAGCCCTTGATATGTTTACGAGACTCATAAAAAATCCGCTCTACCCGAATGCCGACACGGCTTTTTACAACAGAGCCCTTGTTTACCTAAAGCTAAATAAAGTTTCACTTGCTTTGGATGACCTTAAGAATGCAATAATTTTCTCAAACTTCACAAACCCCTTATACTTTAAAGCGCTCATCAACTTAGAAATTAAAAACAAGATGTATTTGAGGGCATTGGAGGATCTAAGCAGTATGGAAGAGCATATAGGCCCATCTTGTTACACACGACTCAACAAAGCCTACTGCTACATAAAAATAGACGAACCAAATCAGGCGATATACGAGCTAAACAAAATAAAACACGCGTCGGATGCATGTTTAAGTAAAAAAAATAAGCTATTGAAGGAGATAAAAAATGATAATAACACTGACAACTGATTTTTCAGACAGTGGCGGCTTTGTAGCACAATTAAAAGCAGAACTCATCAAATTGTTTGGAGAGGAAGTGAAGATTATAGACATAACCCACAACATCAAGCCGTTCAATTCACTTGAAGCTGCATATATCGTTAGGACAACCGTGCCCGAATTTCCCGAAAATACAATCCATATCGTAGTCGTGGATCCAGGCGTTGGAACAGACAGAGACATTGTTGAAGTAAAGTACAAAAATCAGTACATAGTGTCACCTGACAATGAGGCATTGGCCTTGATCGAGCCTGAAGCAATAAGAAAATTGAACAGAACAGAAATTAATCCCAATAGCTCAAAAACGTTCGAGGCGCGAGATATTATGGTTAGGGCAGCGTGGCTACTTCACAAAAATGGATTTGAAAACATTGGTGAGCCAAAGGATAACCTTACGGAGAGCTTAAAGGTTGAAGAGAAAAACAAGAAAATTATTGGAAAGATTGTATACATCGATAACTTTGGCAACTGCATCTCGAATGTAACACAGGACCATTTGAAAAACGGCTTCACTCGAATAAAGCTTAAAAATTTGGAATTCAGGCATCTTGAGGAGACATACCATTCTCCAACGAGCCTTTACAAGGCCTTGATAAACTCGGCTGGATTTTTAGAGTTTGCCTATTTCAAAAAGAGATTCTCCGATGAGTTTGGAATTGACTATCTGGACGAGGTAGAA
>JALUBE010000041.1 GCA_027045065.1 Desulfurellales bacterium
TACTTGAATACGAAGATAAGTGCGATATGACTGTTATTGGAAGAAAGGGTGTTAACGAACAGTACGATCGCGGAATACTGGGGACAAACATAGAATCTGTTTTGAGAAAGGCTAAAAAGCCCCTGCTTATAGCACCAAGACATTTCTATACATTCTCCACCGTAATTGCATGTGTTGATAGCAGGGATCCTTCAAAATCGGTTTACGATTACGCCAAGTATTTTGCAGGTGTATTTGATTTGCCTTTAAAAGCGGTTTTTGTTAACAATAGGAAAAAGGAAGAAGATTTGAGCTATTACGGAGATGTTGATGTTATTGATGCAAAAACGGTTACAGATGGTCTTGAGGGCTACATAAAGCAAATTGAAAAGCCCCTTGTTTGTATAGGTGCGTATGCTAAACCAAAATTGATAGAAATTGTTCTTGGAAGCACGACTGAAAATCTGCTCAAGAAAGATCTTGAAGTTGCTTACTTGGTAATTAGATAATGACAAAACATATACAAAAAGAATTTTTGGAAAATAGAAACAGAAACAGGGATATATGGAGACTCTTTAAGGTCTTATCGGACTTTACGGATGCATTTGAGGAATTAGACGACATAGGAAAAGCTGTTGCTATATTTGGCAGTGCGAGGGCAAAGAAAGACGATTTTTATTACAAAAAGGCCTATGAAATTGCTGGTAGGCTTGTGGAAGAGGGCTATGCCATTATAACGGGCGGTGGACCAGGTATAATGGAAGCTGCAAACAAGGGCGCAAAGGATAAAGGTGGTGTTTCCATAGGGCTAAATATTGAACTTCCCCATGAGCAAGCCTTAAATCCCTATGTAACTTTACCGTTAAACTTTAAGTACTTTTTTACACGAAAGGTTACATTTATGAAGTATGCTGTAGCCTTTGTTGTTATGCCTGGTGGGTATGGAACAATGGATGAGCTGTTCGAAAGCCTCGTTTTGATACAAACGGATAAAATAGGGCCTTTCCCGGTTGTGCTATATGGTAGAGAATTTTGGGAGAAGGTTTTGGGTTTCTGTAAGTTTTTGTACAGTCGTGGGTACATATCTCGTAGTGATTTGGATATCTTTACCATAACCGATGACATCGATGAGCTTGTTGATTACATAAAGAAAAAAACACGAAAAATTCCCAATGAGGTGAAGACAAATGACTGCATGGGCTGACTTTGCTGAGGAAGCTATAAATTCCGCTCTTGGATGTGTTAGGGCAGATGTTGTATGTAAAAATTTCTGTAGAAGTGAGAAAGGTGATCTTATAGCTGGAAAATTGGAATACGAGCTCAAGAGGTTCAAGAGAAAGTACTTAGTAGCTGTTGGCAAGGCTGCATGCCCAATGGCGAAATATATGTGTGAAATAATGGATTTTGATGGTGGTTTAATAGCCACAGATAAAGGGTGTGAAGCTAACTGCAGGAATGTTGTTATTTTTAAATCATCACACCCTTTGCCCAACGAGGAAAGTGTCAAAGCTGGGGAGTATTTGATAAACTTGGCTAAAGGATCAGAAAGGGATGATCTTTTTGTATTTTTGATATCTGGAGGTGCATCTTCTTTAATTGAAATGCCAAAAATTGAATTGAATGAGTACAAAGAAATCGTAAATTACATGCTCCACAATCACTTTTCCATTGAAGAAATAAATGTGATAAGGAAGGCGCTCTCTCAGATAAAAGGTGGTAAGATCTTGAGGTATATAAACGGCGAGGTTGTTTCATTTGTAATATCGGACGTTATAGGTGATGATTTGTCTGTAATAGGATCAGGTTTGACCTACTATGATAAGTTTACACAAAGGGATTTTGTTGAGGTTTGCCAGAAGATAAAGGGTTTTGATTTGTGTGGTTTCGATTACGATTCCCTCGGTAGGGATGATTTTCTATTTAAGAGGGTAACAAATCA
>JALUBE010000042.1 GCA_027045065.1 Desulfurellales bacterium
AAAGGATAAGGAAGGGTTTGCCCAAAAGTGATGATTTTTTGGGTGTTGGTGATGATTGCGCGATTATTCCCTGTGGCGATAGAGAGCTCCTTGTTAGTGTCGATACGTTGGTTGAGGGAGTGCACTTTTTAAAGGATGCAGACCCATATCTGCTCGGACGCAAATCCCTCTCTGTAAATATATCTGATGTTGCGGCAATGGCAGGTCTGCCCAAATGGGCCTTTTTGTCTTTATCTTTGAATAAAAGCAGGGATGTTTCATGGATCGATACATTTATGAGCGGTTTCTTGGATGTTGCAAAGGAGTTTAATGTGTTTCTTCTGGGTGGGGATACCACATCGTCGGACGTACTAACAATAAGCGTTACCATAATTGGCGAAAATGAGAAGGGTGGCTCAATCAAACGAAGCGGTGCCAAAGTTGGCGATCTGGTGGCTGTTACAGGGAGGATAGGATGTTCCTATGCTGGTCTTTTGGCTTTGGAAAACGGTTTTAGAAGGTACAATGAACTCAAACTTACGCACCTCAATCCCTACCCTAAAGTCAAAGAGGCCTTGTTGATAAAGGAGTATTCAACTGCGATGATAGATGTCAGTGATGGATTGGTTCAAGATTGTAATCATATATGTCAGGAAAGTGGCGTTGGTATGAAACTTTATTGGGAAAGGATACCTTTTTGCTATGCAGATTTTGTGAGTAAAGAAGAGATGCTCTGTGGCGGTGAGGATTATGAGCTTGTTGTGTGCTTTGACAAGAAATTTGAGGAGAAGGTAAAGGATCTGGATGGGTTTACAATCATAGGGGAGGTTGTTCATGGCTCAAGGGTATCGGTTTTAAAGGATGGTGTTAATGTTGAACTTAACGATTGCGGGTTTAAACACTTTTGACGGATGAACGATGAGTGAATTGGGTTATGAATTTTTGATGATTGGTGTTTCCCTTATAACAAGTGCATTTTTTTCATCTTCAGAGACAGCCCTAACGTCCCTTGCACCTTTGAAAGTGGCTCAAATTATTCAAGAAGACAAAAAGAACGCCAAATACTTCTCCATCTGGATGAATCATCCCAATAAGATGTTAAACACCATACTTATAGGTAACAATGTGGCGAACATCTTTGCTTCCGTATTGGCCGGCGATATTGCAATGAAGCTTTCTGGCTCGAGTCAGCTTGCTCTAACTACGGCTGTTATGACGATCTTTATCTTATTTTTCGGCGAGATAACTCCTAAAACATTTGCCAAACATAATGCCGAGAGCTTCGCAAAGTTCAGTATAAGGATACTGGCCTTTTTCTACTACCTGTTTTATCCGTTTACCTACATCATGAATGTGTTTGTGAAAGGGGTTATAAAGCTTGCTGGTGGGATTATAGACGCTGAGAAACCGCTAATTACAGAGGAAGAGTTGGAATTTATGATCAATGTAAGCAAGGATGAGGGTATTTTAGAAGATCAAACAAAGGAGATGATGCACAACATAATAGATTTCAGGGAGATAACAGTCAAAGAGATAATGGTTCCGAGAACGGAAATGGTGTGCATTGAGATAAACAAATCTGTAGCCGATTTACTTGATCTAATTGAAGAACATGAGTATTCAAGAATCCCTGCCTATGAGGGTAGACTGGATAACATCGTGGGTATCATATACATAAAGGATCTGATTAAAAAGCTTAGGGAGAAGGATATTGAGTACATAAGTTTGAGGGATATATTAAGGGAAGCCATGTTTGTTCCAGAGACGAAGAATATTTACCATCTGTTTAAGGAGTTTCAGGCTAAACGTGTTCATGTGGCTATTGTTATAGATGAATACGGTGGTGTCGCCGGTCTTGTTACGATGGAAGACATTCTTGAGGAGATTGTTGGAGATATTAGAGATGAATACGATGAAAAAGAGGAAGATGATTTTGTCAAAATTGGTGAAAATAGGTATATTGTTGATGCAGGTATGGATTTGGACGATTTCTGTGAGATTTTGGGCATTGAAAAGACTGAGGACATGGAAGAATACGAGACGGTGGCTGGTTTGGTGTACGATTTAGCTGACAGTATCCCAGAAGAAGGGGACGAATTCGAGCTGCAGGGCAAATATAAGCTTAAGGTTTTAGAATTAAACGGTAGAAAAATAGAGAAGATAGAGGTTGAGAAGATTGAGGAATAAAAAGTACATTGCACCATCGCTTTTGTCGGCTAACTTTTTGCGTCTTGAGCAAGAGATAAAGGATGTTGAGAAGGCTGGTGCAGATATCTTGCATTTAGACATTATGGATGGACATTTTGTCCCCAATATGACCTTTGGTCCTTTTATCGTTGAACAGATTAGGTCCGCTGCTTCTGTGCCTTTGGATGTTCATCTTATGATTGAAAAACCTCAGAGGTGGATTGAAACATACATTGAGGCTGGAGCGGATTTTTTAACCGTTCACTTTGAAACAGATCCTCATTTAAACAGGTCTATAAACGAAATTAAAAAACGTGGCAGAAAGGCTGGTGTTTCCATAAATCCTTCTACACATCCATTGTTGCTTGAATATTTGCTTGAGTATGTTGATCTTGTTCTTGTGATGAGTGTAAATCCGGGTTTTGGTGGTCAGAAGTTTATTGAAAACTCTTTTAAAAAGATTGAATGGTTAAACAATTATAGGGAAAAGCACCAATTGGATTTTCTTATAGAGGTTGATGGCGGTGTCAACGAGGATAACATAAAGGCACTATCTGATGCTGGGGTAGATATTTTTGTTGCTGGCAGTGCAATATTTTCCAAAGATGACTACGGTGAGGTCATAAGAAGGATGAGGGAGAGATTATGATAAGTGTTGTTGTGCCTGTGTATAACGAGAAAGAGAATGTAAAGCTGCTTTATGATAAAATCAAAGATGTAATGGTGAAAAATGGTTATGATCATGAGATTATCTTTGTAGATGATGGAAGTACAGACGGAACATTTGATGTTTTAAAAGAGATTGCAGAGCATGATAAACAATTCAAAGTGATACGCTTTAGAAGGAACTTTGGACAGACGGCTGCAATGGCTGCCGGTTTTGATTACGCGCACGGCGATATAATTGTTAGTATGGATGGGGATTTACAGAACGATCCTGAAGATATACCCAAACTCCTTGAGAAAATAGAAGAGGGTTACGATGTGGTTAGTGGTTGGCGTAAAGAGAGGCAAGATGAGCCGAAAAGGGTATTTCTATCAAAGGTCGCAAATAAGCTTATCAGTAAAATAACAAAGGTTGAGCTACACGATTACGGTTGCTCTTTGAAGGCTTACAGGTCAGACATTGCAAAGAATTTGCACATGTACGGTGAGATGCATAGGTTTATTCCTGCGCTTGCCAATATCTACGGTGCCACAATCACGGAAATTCCCGTAAAGCACCATCCAAGAAAGTTTGGCAAAAGTAAGTATAATCTCTCTCGAACATTCAGGGTTATAGTCGATCTAATTCTTGTGTATTTTATGCAAAAGTTTATGACACGACCCATTCACTTCTTCGGTATAATAGGTTTTTTCCTTGCCCTATTTGGCTTTTTGATTGATGGCTATTTGGCTTTCGAGAAGATATTTTTTGGTGTAAGTATCGGCAATAGACCCTTGCTTCTGCTTGGTATTCTATTGATTTTAACGGGCGTTAACTTGCTTGGCATTGGTATTATCAGTGAAATTTTGACGCGCATCTACTACGAAAGCCAGAATAAGAAAATATACAACATAAAAACCATTCTAAACGATGAATAATCCTTTAAGAACCATACTCTTAGGCTTTCTTACAGTTATTTTAATTGGGACGATCCTGCTCATGTTACCTGTGAGTTCTCATGGCGGTGTGTCTTTCGTTAATGCCCTTTTTACTGCAACTTCGGCTGTTTGCGTTACGGGTTTGATTGTCGTCAGTATGTCCCATTTTACACTTTTTGGTCAGCTTGTCATTTTATCTTTAATACAGGTTGGCGGTTTTGGTTACATGAGTTTTACATCGTTTATCTTTCTGACGCTCAAAAAAAGGTTATCTTACAGGGATAAAATCATACTCAAGGAGGCATTTAACTACCCAGAGATGCACTCAATAATGGGTTTCTTTAGGCGTATAATGATCTTTGCCTTCACATGTGAACTTATTGGTGCAATTTTGCTATTTTTTGTCTTCTATCCAAGAATGGATCTTTCAAAAGCCATTTACTTTGCCATATTCCATTCAATCAGCGCCTTTAACAACGCTGGTTTTTCGCTTTTTCCAAACTCCTTTGTTGATTTCAAGTACAACGTTTTGTTAAATTTAACGGTTATTTCTTTGATAGTTCTTGGTGGTATTGGCTTTGTTGTTGTAGATGAAATCTATTTGTATGCAAAGAAAAAGATTAACTTTTTATCTCTTCATGTTAAGGTCGTTCTCTCAACCACAGCTTTTTTGATCCTTATACCCACGCTGATTATCTACCTATTGGAAGTCAATGGCATTCTGCACAATCACGGTTTCTTTAAGGATATTTTGGTTAGCCTGTTTCAAAGTGTTACAACGAGGACAGCAGGTTTTAATACAGTGGATTTGAGTTTTATGCACAATTCTACGTTATTCTTGCTTGTTATCTTGATGTTCATTGGTGCTTCCCCTGGTGGTACAGGTGGCGGTGTAAAAACGACCGTTATAACCTCTGTTGCAGCAGCCGTGTACTCTTATATACGTGGTGAAAAAGAGGTTATAATGTTTAGAAGGAAGATTCCCGATGAGGCGATTTACAAATCATTGGTTGTAGTCATACTTTCATTTTTCATACTGTCTTTAGCGGCTTTTGTTTTGAGCGATATAGAAAGTGTGAATTTCTTGAGCGCCCTGTTTGAGTCTGTCTCTGCTTTGTCTACCGTTGGTTTGTCCATAAGTACAACGAATTTGAGTTTGTCTGCGAGTTTTGATGTTATAGGAAAGTTGAATATAATTCTTTTGATGTTTGCAGGAAGGGTTGGTCTGTTTAGCTTTTCTGTGGCTCTGTTTGGCAAGAAGAAGGGCCGCAGCTATAGTTTACCTGCAGGGAGAATATTCGTATGAAAGAGTTGTTTGTTGTTATAGGTTTGGGAAGGTTTGGTAGAAGTGTGGCTGAACGGCTTGCTGAACTCGATCAGGATGTTATTGGTATAGACATAGATGAGGACAAGGTTAAGGATTCTGCAGAGATTTTGCCGTCTGTGTTTGTTGCCGATTGCACAGATGAAAAGGCTTTAAAGGAAATAGGTGTTCAAGATGCAAAAACTGTGGTTGTTTCGGTGGGTGGCAATATTGAAACGAGTGTCTTGAGTGTGGCTATTCTACACAGTCTTGGTGTTAAAGAGATCTATGCAAAAGCAATCAATCCGTTACACGGACGTGTCCTTGCAAAGGTTGGTGCAACGAAGGTGATCTTTCCAGAGAAGGAAAAAGGTAGGGATCTGGCCAATCACCTTGCGGGTCTTGATATAATTGAAGCATTGGATTCCACAGGAAAGTATTTGTTTGCAAAGATCAAGGCACCTCAGAACTTTTCGGGCAAGAGCATATTACAGTTGGATGTTAGGAAACGTTTTGGTTTAACGATTATTGGGATAGAACGCGATGGCAAAATGGATATAAACCCAATGCCTAATGAGGTTATTCAGGAGAATGATTACCTTTTGGTTGTGGGTAAAAAAGAAGACATAGAGAAGGTGAGAAAGTGATGGAATTCTCCTTGAAATGGCTGGCATTTGAGATAACCCCCCGTTGTAATTTAAATTGCATCCATTGTAGGACTTCTGCCTCTATGAACCTCAAAGACAAGCTTTCTTTCAGTGATATTACAAATGTGATAGACGAGATATCCAATGTGTTTAAGCCCGTCGTTGTTTTGACGGGTGGTGAGCCCCTTTTGAGAAAAGATGTTTTTGACATAGCGGACTACATAAAGTCCAAAGGCATGAGGGTGGGTCTTGCGACAAACGGAATGCTTGTTGATGAGAAAATGGCTTTAAAAATAAAAGAGCATATTGACATTGTGTCTTTGAGTTTGGATGGCTCAAGAGCTCAAGTTCACGATGATTTTAGAAAGGTTAAAGGCGCTTTTGATGCAACCGTCCGTGCAGCAAAAGTTTTAAAAGAAATAGGCGTTGATTTTATCGTTAATTCGTCTTTTACAAAGAGAAATCAACATGACATAGAAAATACCTATAGACTTGCAAAGTCTTTAGGTGCCAAGGCTTGGTATATGTTTATGATTGTGCCGACGGGCAGGGCAAAAGAATTGAGGGAGGAATTGATCGACAAGGAGGATTACTACAAGATACTCAAATGGCACTTTGAACTTGAACTAAAAGAGAAGGAAATGCTTGTTAGACCGACCTGTGCTCCGGAATACTATGCACTTGTCGATATTGAAAGCAGAAAGCGCGGGATTGAATTTAAAAGAAGAACGCTTAAATTTTCAACTGGTGGGGCTAAGGGTTGCGTAGCGGGACAGCTGATAGCTTTTATTGGTTATGATGGAGAGGTTAAGCCGTGTAGCTACTTTTTGAGGAGCGCCGGAAATGTGCTTGAGAGTGGGTTTTTGAGAATTTGGCATGAATCGAAGATTTTTGAAGATATGAGAGATTTTGGTTCTTATAATGACAAATGTGTGCATTGCAGATATATAAATGTCTGTGGTGGTTGCAGGGCGCGGGCTGATGCGTATTATGGGGATTACATGGCTATAGATCCGTATTGCTTTTTGTGAGGTGAGAGCCATGAAGATCAATGATTTTGATTTGCTTGAGAAGAAAATAAAGGAAGCGAAGAGTTGTCTATTTCTAACAAGTGCAGGTATGAGTGCAGATAGCGGCATACCAACATTTAGGGACAAAGAGGGTTACTGGCGCAATTTTCCTGTTTTTAAGAGACTTGGATTGAATGCTATAGATTTGGCAAATCCATACAGCTTTGAGGTGAGACCTCAATACGCGTGGGCTTTTTACGAATGGCGTAGAAGAAATGCTCATGAGAACAAACCCCATATCGGATATCACGTGATCAATCGCTTAATTCGTGAGGTTTTTGACAGATCTTTTGTGCATACGACAAACACGGATGGTTATCACATAATCTCTGGACTTGACGAATCGCTTGTTTATGAGGTGCACGGTTCCATGTGGCGGCTTCAATGTGTGAAGGGTGCAGCTTGCAGCTATGGGGTTAGGGAAAACCGCGATGTTCCGCTGTGCGACTTGGACTATGAAACGATGATAGCGACAAATCTGCCACATTGTCCCGTATGTGGAGATCTTTTAAGGCCCAATATTTTGATGTTCGGTGATTGGTATTACATTGAAAATGAGTATCAGCTCAACAACTATCACAGCTTTTTGAACGAGGTTGGAGTGCCTGAGTTGATTTTTTTAATAGGTTCGAGTTCGGCTGTGCCAACAAATGACTACATTGCCAATAGATTTCAGGCACGCGGGGCGTTTGTTGTTACGATAAATCCAGACAAAAACTGCATGGCCGTATGCAAGCCCGATCTGTTTATCCAAAAAAGGGCGAAAGAGGCGTTTGAGATAATACAAAGGATGGTGTTAGGGTAAGATAAATTTTAGGCAACGGTTCTGTTTCTGCCACTTTGTTTTGCAAGGTACATCTTTTTATCTGAGTTGTTTACAAGCTCTTCAAATGTTTCTGGACAGTCGTCCATCGATGATATGCCTATACTGACAGTGCACCTTATTTCTGCACCATCCACAAGGATCGGCGTTGCCTCTATGTGGTTTCTTATTCTTTCTGCCAATGTAAATGCACTGTCCTTTGTCGTGTTTGGCAGGATAATAACGAACTCTTCTCCACCGTAACGGATGGGTATATCGGATGACCTTATGTGATTTTTGATTTCTTGGGCTACATGTTTTAACACCAGATCGCCGACTTTGTGTCCGTACTTGTCGTTTATGTTTTTGAAATGATCTATGTCTATCATTAAAACGGATAGAGGATGGGAATAGCGCTTCGTCTTTTTAAACTCCATTTCAGCCAAAAGATTCATGTAGCGTCTGTTGAACAGGCCAGTTAATGGATCTCTTACAGCTTCTTCATGCAGTTGTATAATTCTATTGCTTGTGCAGTACTCTCTTCTTTCAGCTAAAATTGCCATTGATGTGGGTATTTCAAACTTCGATAGAATCTCTAAGTCCATGTAAACATTGAAGTCGTCAGGATTGAATACTATGAAGCATACGCCATAAAAACGTCCGTCTTTGTCTTTTATTGGGAATGTGTATGATGGGTCTTCTATGCCAAAAATCGTATGCAACTGAGAAGGTTTGAAGAACATTGCGCCGTTTTTTATATAACTTGAGGCTTCTATCATTTGCTTCAGTTTGTTGTCATCTTTGATCGATGTTATCGCTGTTTTTTCCGAGCTTAACTCTAAAATCTCTGTTTCATCTGTATTTGTTACAAAGGCTTTGATGGAATCAATGTTGTAGAACTGCCTCAAGTTATCCATGAACTTACCTATGACTTTGTAGAAACGCTCTTGGTATGCTATGATCTGTATGATCTCCTCCAGTACGTCATTTAATTTGGATAGCTTTATAACATCCCGCGTGTTTGTGAACTTGCCAAATAGACCGCATTCTAAATTTTTCATTCTTTCTATGATTGGTTTTATGAACCCTTTCTTTATGATGGAGCCATGCTGGGGCACTATTAGTTCTATGTCGTACTTTTCTATATTGGACAGACCGTTTCTTAATATAGAGTTGCTCGGCATGTAGTG
>JALUBE010000043.1 GCA_027045065.1 Desulfurellales bacterium
CTTGATTAGTGTTTTCGCACGTCTCGGTGGTGGAATTTATACAAAAGCGGCTGATGTTGGTGCTGACCTCGTTGGAAAGGTCGAGGCTGGAATACCTGAAGATGATCCAAGAAACCCTGCGGTTATCGCCGATAACGTTGGAGATAATGTAGGTGACTGTGCTGGTATGGCAGCTGATGTTTTTGAAACTTTTACGGTTACTACAGTTGCCGCAATGGTTTTAGGGCATACGTTGTTTGACAAAGCGGGTACTATTGGTATCGCAACAATGTTTCCACTTTTGATTGGCGCTATTGCCTCTGTTTCCGCTATCATTGGAACGTTTTTTGTTAAATTAGGCAAATCCAATAACATAATGGGAGCATTTTATAAGGGTATGTTGGTGACGGCTATAATAGCTTTGATTATCATTTACTTTGTTTCTAAAGGCATGTTTGGCAATGGATTAACATATTCTTGGGGAGCTGTAACATCAACAGGTGTTTTCTTATCTTCGGTTATAGGTATGGCTATAACAGGTTTGCTCATGTTTGTTACTGAGTATTACACATCTTATGAGTTTTCACCGGTTAAATCCATTTCCAAGTCTTCTACAACTGGGCATGCAACTAACATTATCCAAGGTATGGCTATAATGTTGAAGGCTCCAGCATTGCCTGCAATAATTATCGCTTTAGGCATTTTCTTTTCATATAAGCTTGCAGGCATTTACGGAATAGCTATAGCTGCAGCTGCTATGCTTTCTTTGACTGGTATGATTATATCAATTGATTCATATGGTCCAATTACCGATAATGCCGGTGGTATTGCTGAAATGGCTGAGCTCGATGAAACAGTCAGAGCTGTTACGGATCCTTTGGATGCCGTTGGAAATACGACAAAAGCTGTTACTAAAGGTTTTGCTATAGGTTCTGCGGCTCTTGCGGCGTTGGTTTTGTTTGCAGAATATACACGCTCTATTGGCGGCTTGACATCATTTGACTTAAGTAGTCCTTTAGTATTAGTTGGACTGTTGTTGGGTGGTTTATTGCCATTCTACTTCGGTGCTATGAGTATGGAAGCTGTGGGTATTGCTGGTGGTCAGATGGTTGAAGAGGTTAGGAGACAATTTAAGACGATAAAGGGTATTCTTGAAGGAAAGGCTAGACCAGATTATGCTTCTTGTGTTGATATTGTTACAAAAGAAGCTTTGAAAAAGATGATAGTGCCTGGTCTAATACCTGTATTAGGTCCAATTATTGTCTACATATTGTTCGGCAAGGTTTCTTTAGGTGCTTTGTCTATGGGCTCAATCATTACTGGATTTTTTGTGGCTGTTGCAATGACAAGTGGAGGCGGTGCTTGGGATAACGCCAAGAAGTACATTGAGGACGGAAACTTCGGTGGCAAGGGTTCAGAAGCACACAAGGCTGCAGTTACTGGCGATACAGTTGGTGACCCTTTGAAGGACACGGCTGGACCTGCAATTAACCCGATGATAAAGATTATTAACATCATTGCTATATTAATTGTTTTAACTAACCTTTAAAACTAAAGGGCCTATGGCCCTTTTAATTTTTTTAGGAGTTTAATATGCTTGAAGAAACAAGCCTTTTGTATGAAGGCAAAGCAAAAAAGATGTACAACACGGATAATCCGGATTTGTTAATAGAATATTTTAAAGATGATGCAACGGCTTTCAATGGCAAAAAACATGCTGTTATTGATGAAAAGGGAGCTTTGAATAAAGCTATAACGGTTAAAGTGTTTAAGTGGCTTGAGGAGTGCGGGGTTCCTACTCACTTTGTTGATGAAAATTCAGGCAGAGAGATTGTTGTCAAAAGGCTAAAAATGATACCTGTTGAGGTTGTCGTTAGAAATGTTATTGCCGGTTCTTTAGCTAAAAGGT
>JALUBE010000044.1 GCA_027045065.1 Desulfurellales bacterium
ATGCAAGCGGGGTATAGTTGTTTACGTTGACAATCTTCAAACGGCTAAGAGTATAGCGGAAGTGCTCGGTTATGTGGTTTTAAGACTTAATCCACTGGGAGATCCAGAAAACACAAGAGAGAACACCTATATAAAACTTTTGAATTACAATCTTTCCCTTCTCAATAACGCTTTGAAGTAAATTATGATAAGGGCTAAAGATATAACGCTGTTTAAGGACAATAGAAAGATTTTGGATAGTATAGATTTTCACGTTAATAAGGGAGAGTTCGTTGCCATAATAGGGCCCAATGGTGCCGGAAAAACGACATTGATAAAGGTCATAGTTGGTTTGATAAAACCTTCAAAGGGTAAAGTGGAGATAGACGGCGTTAAACCAGAAGACTTTATTAAAAGGAGAAGGGGTATAATTGGATACTTGCCACAGAAAGCGATTGTCAATTGGAGCATGCCCCTAAAGGTTTTGGATGTTGTGTTAATAGAAAAAGTTAGACCGTTTGGTCTGTTTAAAAGGTATTCTAAAGAGGATCTTGAGAAGGCTGAGTACTGGCTAGAGGTGTTTGGTGTTAAAGATAAGATCAACTCATACATAAAAGATCTATCTGGTGGTGAACAACAAAGGGTATCGCTTGCACGTTGCATGTTTAACGACCCTGAAATTTTAATATTGGATGAACCCAACACGGCCGTCGATGCGGTATACAACGTAAAGATCTATGAAACGCTGAAGAAACTGTGCGATGAGAGGGACATGACGACAGTAATGGTTACACACGATATTGGTGCCGTGACTATGTACGTTGATGAGGTTATGTGCTTGAATGTTAAGCTGCACTGTCATGGATCGCCTTCTTTAATAAATTACTCTGAGATGTTGAGAACCGTGTATGGGCAAGGTTTAAACATTGTTATTCACGGCGAACAGTGTAAAAATTGTGCCTTTGGTATAAATAATGACAGAACTACTCATTAATGCCACTTTGGTGGGGATTTTGATATCCATACCGTTATCATTTCTGTCGTATTTTGTTGTTATGAGGAAGATGACTTTTGCCGGTGTGGGTATTGCCCATGCATCTTTCGGTGGTATAGCTTTGGGTTTCTTGCTTGGCTATACAAGTTTTGTTTTTCCTCTGATATTTTGTGTGCTTTCATCCCTTTTCATCGGTTTCTTGTATAAGAAAGGTGGCTTCAGCGAAGATAGTGTTATAGATGTTGTCTTTGTTTTCTCTATGGCATTCGGTATATTCATTTTGAGCTTATCAAAAGGTTACACGGGCAATGTTTTGGGTCTTCTCTTTGGCGATATTTTGTCTGTTACCAAGAATGACCTTATTTCCGTTTCCATCATATTTCTCTTGTCCATGTTGTTTATCTCATACTTCTTTTCACATTTAAATCTCATCACATACAACGAGGACTTGGCGTACATAAACGGCATAAACGTTGATTTGCTTTATTACCTATTTTGGCTTGTTTTGTCTATTTTGATTGTATTTTCCATAAAGCTTATTGGTATTGTGCTTGTCAATGCCTTTTTGGTCTTGCCTACACTTGTGGGTTTGAATGTTTCCAAGAATTTTAAGGGAGTGATTGGAATTGGTATTTTGGGTTCAATAATAAGTGTAGCCGGCGGCGTGCTGATCTCTTACTATCTTAACACACCAACCGGCGCAACAATTGTTTTGTTTTTCTTTGGTTTGTGGATCTTGAGCTTTTTATTAACTTTTTAACAATTTCTTTCTATGTATTTTTGCGCGCAAGAAGCCGCAATAGCTCCGTCTGCTGCCGCTGTCAAAACCTGTCTTAAAGGTGTTACCCTTATGTCTCCTGCTGCAAATATTCCAGGTATGTTTGTTTCCATACGGTCGTTTACAATAATATATC
>JALUBE010000045.1 GCA_027045065.1 Desulfurellales bacterium
GGTTCAAGGAAATTTCAATGCAACACGAACGTCTTATCCTGAAAATACTTACCCAAACGGCATTTTAAACTCATATACGGCTCAAGGCACTGTATCTTATGAGGTTGACCTTTTTGGGAAGTTGAACAATGCAAGAAAAGCCCAGCTTGAACAGCTTTTAGCCCAAAAGTACTACGCCCAACTGGTCAGGATTTCACTCATTGGTGATGTGATTAATACCTACTTTACCTTGTGTGCAACAAGCGAGCAAGTCGACATAGCTAAAAAAGTCGTTAAAACACAGGAAGGTCTTTTAAACATCTATAACAAGTTGTATCTCAATGGTTTGTCCGATCTTCAAACCTTAAAGCTTACCCAGGCAGATCTTTCTGCTGTTAAAGAAGATTTGGTAAAGTTACAAGAAACCCAAAAAACATTAGAGGCTAAATTGCTGTATTTGATGGGGAGTGAGCCAAAAAGTATATTTTCTAACGGTGTTCAATGCAAAAAACTACCAAAGTCAATTTCTCCTCCTTCCTTTTTACCTTCCAGTGTTATAAACAGCAGACCGGATATACTAAAGAGCTTAGCGGAACTCAAAGCGGCAAATTTCAACGTAGGCGCAGTTGAGGCGCAATTTTTCCCGAATGTAAACATAACCGGTGCTTACGGATATGAGAGCAATGAGTTCCACAGTCTAATTGTTCCTTCGGCCAAGTTTTGGAATATTGGCTTGAACGTGCTTCAGCCGATTTTAGAGTTTGGAAGGATAAAGAGCCAGGTTAAGATAGCAAAGTCAAAAAGAAAGGAGGCGTTGATAAACTACATTGATACTGTTAAGAAGGCGTTCATGGATGTCCACAATTGCCTTGTTTCACTCTATTCGGCAAAAGGGTTATTGGAGAAATCGTTGAATAGGTTAAATTATTTGTGGAGTGTCTTTAAAATTAAGCAAAAGAAGTTTGAGAATGGCTTGATAAATTATGAAGAAGTACTGGAAGCGAAGGAAAATTATTTAAATGCTTTGTCGCAGTTTGTTGAGGCAAAGCTGAATTACTTAAACAAAGAGGTGCTACTTTACAAGGCTTTGGGTGGAGAATGGTAGAGGTTGAGGTTAATGCCTTAGGTAAGAAAAAGGCAGAGCTCAAAAATCCGTGGATTTACAATAGGGAAATAAAACGCGTTGTAGGTAATCCAAAGCCAGGAACAGTTGGCGTACTTAAATACGGCAATGAGCCTTTAGCTATAGGTTTTGTGAATACAAAGAGCAAGATAGTTTTTAGGGTTTTGGACTTTAATGTTGATGTTGACGTTGAAAAAATTATTAGGGAACGAATTAAAAGTGCTATAGATAGGCGAAAGCGCTTGACAAATACTAATTCTTTCAGGCTTGTTCATGCGGAAGCGGATGGCTTACCCGGTCTTGTTGTTGATAGATACGGTGATAATGTGATCTGTTCCTTCGATAGTGCAGGCGTTGATAGACTAAAGGGTAAAATCGTTGAATTGATAAATGGGTTTGTTAAGCCCAAAGGTATTTATGAAAAATCAAATGCTGTCCGTGAAAAAGAGGGTTTGGACGTGAAAAGTCAAATGCTTTTTGGTCAGATGGATGATGAATTTATTGTTGTTGAAAATGGCAAACGGTTTAAAACATACCTAAAGGACAGCCAAAAGACGGGTTTTTATCTGGATCAAAGGAAGAATAGGCAGATAGTGTCTAATTTTGGCGGGGAAAGGACACTCGATCTTTTTGCCCACAGCGGTGCATTTGGAATCTATGCTAATGCAAGGTTTACGAAGTTTGTTGAGGTTTCAAAAAAGGCTGCCGATTTGATAAAAGAAAATTGTAAACTGAACGGCATTGAGAATTTTGAGATTATAGTCGGAGATGC
>JALUBE010000046.1 GCA_027045065.1 Desulfurellales bacterium
AACAGCAGATTTTCTTATAGATAGGGTTGGTAAAATAGACGTTGCCATAATTACAGGCACAGGCATTGATGTGAACTTGAGTGGCAATAAAATTTTTGAGATAAGCTACAGTGAAGTACCAAATATTCCCACACCGTCTACAAAATCTCACAAAGGATATTTTTCTTTTTTAAAAAAGGGCAATCTTAAGATCGCTATAGCCTACGGTAGGTTTCATTACTATGAGAGATACTCCATGCAAGAGGTTGTGTTTTTGCCTCGTGTTTTGGGTTTGGCGGGTGCTAAGCTTGTGATTTTGACAAACGCCGCTGGCGGCTTGAACCCCATGTTTGAAAAGGGCGATCTTATGATTGTTAGAGATCACATTAATATGATGGGTGCAAATCCGTTAAAAGGTGATAATATAGATGAGCTTGGCGAGAAATTTCCCGATATGAGTGAGCCATACAGCAAGGCGTACATTGAGAAGATAAAGAAGGTTGCGTTTTTATCAGGGGTTGATTTGAAAGAGGGTGTGTATGTGGGTGTTGCCGGTCCTTCAATGGAGACACCAGCAGAAACCCGTTTCTTTAGACTTATAGGTGGTGATGCCATTGGCATGTCAACAGTTCCCGAAGTAATTTCACTAAACCACATGGGTATAAAACCCGTTGCAATATCTATTATAACAAACGTCAACAGGCCTGATTGCATGGAGCCTGCGCCTATTGATGCTGTAATAGAGTCATCAAGTAAGGCAAGTGATAGGTTAAGCTTGATTTTAGATAAATTTTTAGAGGAAGGCTTATGAGTATTTTAATAAAGAACGGCTATTGCATTGATGGTTTTAAAGAGGGGTATTTTGATCTGCTTATTGAGGGAAACAGGATTAAAAAAATAGGAAAAATTGATAAAGATGTAGATAGTGTGATAGATGCGAAGGATTGCCTTGTAATGCCGGCTTTCTGTAATGCGCACACACATCTTGCAATGAGCCTTTTTCGCGGTATGGCAGATGACCTTGAACTGATGGAGTGGCTTGAGAAACATATATTTCCTGCCGAGGCAAGGTATGTGAACCCGGAGACGGTTTATAAATGCTCAAAACTATCCATGCTTGAGGCAATTAGAAGCGGTGCATCATGCTTTTTTGATATGTACTTCTTCGAAGAAGAGGTTGTCAAAGCTGCTTTGGATGTTGGCATGCGTGGAGTTGTTGGCGAGGGAGTTGTGGATTTTAAGACGCCATCATGTGGTTCACCAAAGGAAGCTATAGAAAAAACGAAGTTATTGAAAGGCGAGTTTGAAAATAGCGGCCTAATAAGGGTATCTTATGCACCCCATTCGACTTATACGTTGTCTTTGGAAACACTAAAGTTAGTTGCTGATAGTATGAATGAAGGTGATATTGTTCATATTCACATAAATGAGAGTAAAAGAGAGATTGAGCTTGTAAAATCACAGAAAGGTAAAAAGCCCGTTGAGGTATTAAAGGAAGTGGGTCTTTTGGGAAAACATACGTACATGGCACACTGTGTCGAGACGGACAATGATGATATTGAGCTGATAAAAGACGCTCAAGCAAAGGTCATAAATGTTCCACAAAGTAACCTGAAACTTGCAAGCGGTATAGCACCCATTCAAAGGATGCTTGATAGAGGTATAGACGTTTTTATTGGTACGGATGGCTCGGCGAGCAACAACAATTTGGATATTATTGAAGAAATCAGGGTTGCATCCCTTGTTCAAAAGGTTAAGTTCAACGAAAAGGCTTTAAAAGCCAAAGATGCATTTAGGATGCTTGTCAATTTCAATGGTCTTTTTGATGCCGGCAGGTTAGAGGAGGGTAAACTCGCAGACCTTGTGATAATTAAGCTTGATGGCCTTGA